>CADEER010000119.1 GCA_902826395.1 uncultured bacterium | reverse complement strand
CGGACCATCGAGCCCACCAATCTGCCGATCCGACCCGCCGATTTCCACACCTAGCCCGCACTGTTCGTGACGTACGTGCGGTTTCCTTCGGGCCGTCGTTGCATTGAGCGACGGTGCCTCTTTGAGATTCATCCGCCTCCTCACGCCGTCCAATCTGCCGTCGGGGACCGGACCTCCATGAGGATTCAAATGGTTGGAGTGTGGCGGGCGCTGCCTCAAACGCACCGATAAACGGAGCGGAAGTCCGGGCCCGCACCCCCGACGACGCGCCGACGCCGGCACGACGCCGGGGAAGCGACTGTTTCGCTCTTGAGTTGCTCCCGCACCCCGGGCTAGCTTTCTCGCCTAATCTCCAGTCGGGCAGGGACTGAGTTGGAATCGAAAGCGACGATGCGCGCACCAAAGAAGGTCACGTTCATCTACCGCAACTACGAGGGTCTCGGAGTCGGCTACCTCGCGTCCTACGCGCGGTCGCTCGGACACCAGGTCCAACTAGTGCTGTACCCCGACCCGTGGTGCGACACCTACGTAAAGCAGAAGGACAAGAACAGCTCGATGGCCGGGCCTCTGCAGACCCGGGTGAATCGCCAGCTACAGGACGAGATCGTCGACTTCGGGCCCGACCTGCTCTGCTTCTCCACCGTCACCGACGACTATCAATGGTGCTCGGAGACGGCCGGCAGCTTGCGAGCCGCGACCGGAGCCCCCTCTCTCTTCGGCGGCGTGCACGTGACGAGCGTGCCGGAGCGAGTAGCGTTGAATCCGAACGTCGACCTGTTCTGTGTCGGCGAGGGCGAGCGGTTGCTCGGACGCCTGCTCGACGAACTCGACGACTGGAAGGCCGGCGAAGACCTGAACATCCCCGGCCTCTGGTACACGCGCGGCGGGTTGACGCATCGCAACGGCCTGGGAGAGTCGGTTCAGACTCTCGACGAGCTGCCGTTCCCAGCCAAGGATCTCTTCTACGAGCGTCTGCCAGGTTTGGCGCGCACCTACACCATCACCACCAGCCGCGGCTGCCCGTACAAGTGCACCTACTGCTACAACGCCGTCATGCTGCCCATGTACCGCGACGAGGGGCGATGGATGCGGCAGCGCTCGGTCGCCAACGTGATCGACGAATGTCGTTGGGCGATGGAAAACTTCCAGCCCCGCCACTTTCTGTTCATGGACGACGTATTCGCATCGAGCAAGAAGTGGGTCGAGGAGTTCGCGGCGCGATACAAGCAGGAGATCGGGGTTCCGTTCGCACTGGTCACCGAAGCCGTTGTCCTAAAGGACGACGTCGTCCGCTGGTTGAAAGACGCCGGCCTCGTCAACGTGCAGATCGGCGTGCAGACGCTCAACGAAGAGTCGAAGACGCGCATCGACCGCCCGGAGTCGCGCGCCCAGCTGGAGCGCGCGCTGACGTCGCTCAATCGCTACGACGTCCACTACCAGGTCGACCACATGCTCGGAGTTCCCGGCGAAACCGATCGGGATCAGCAAGCAGCCCTCGAATTCTACAACCAGTACCGGCCGGACATCGTGTCGGTCTTCTGGCTCAAGTACTACCCGAAGCTGCCGATCATCGACTTCGCGATCGAGAAGGGGATCATCCGCCCCGAGGACATCGACGACATCGAAGAGGGCCGCAACGAGGCATCCTATCTGTTCGGCGGCAATGCCCCGGAGTTCGCGCGTTGGCTCGGATACAACATGCTCTTCGGCTGGCTCAACTTCCTGCCGCGCTCGGTCGTCAGTTTCCTCCTTGCCAGCCCGCCGCGCATTCACCGCTTGTCCTTCGGCTCCTTCTTTCTCTCGTCGTCACTGCCGCGCATGCTCTCCACCGTGTTCCGGCGGCCGGACTTCCGCGGCCGTGATCATGTCAGACGCCTGCTGGGCCAGATGGTGTACATCTTCGAGCTGGTGGCGCGTGATGTCCGCCGACACGGCGTCTCGTCGGGCCCGACCCTCGTCCCTGCGCCGAGTGTTCTGCCGGGACCCGTCGGCGCATCGTCGTTGTCTCCCGCCCTGTCCGATCCCGCCGGCATGGTGGCAGCGCTGCCACCAACCGCGGCAGCAAGTCTGGACGGGCGCACTTTGGTTGGTCGTCGCTCCGGCGGGAACGTCTACGCCGCCGGCGATCGATGACGATACCCGACGCGCCCTCCGCGAGCCCCGCAACTCGCCGCGTCACCCGGCGTCCGATACGACGGTGATCGGCGTCCGCCACGATGCGGCGATCCGGCGAGCTCGGCGACGCAAGCGGCTCGCGGCCGCGATCGTCCTCGCGCTGGCTGTGAGCACGGTGTCGTGCTCCTCCGAACAACCGCAGCCATCGGTCTTGCTCTTTGTGTACGACACCGTTCGGCACGACGCGACCGCGCCCTATGGAGCCCCAACCGAGGTGACTCCCACCCTGGACCGGCTCGGCCGCGAAGGGCTCGTGTACGACAACGCCTACGCGCACGCGCCCTGGACGTTGCCGTCGCACGTCTCGCTGTTCAGCGGTCTGCTGCCGAGCCAACACGGCACCGGCGTGCGCTCCCTGCGTGCCGCCGACGAGCTCGAGATGCTCGCCGAGGCAATGTCGGCAGCGGGCTACCAGACGCGAGCGATCAGTGAGAATCCGTGGGTCGGCCCCGAGTTCAACGTCACGCAAGGTTTCGAGCGGTTTGAGCTACTGCCCCAGGGCACGTCGCTGCGAGAGTTCGAAGCGGCGCTCGACGCAGCCCTCGCCGACCGCGACCCGAAGCGGCCGATGTTCTTGTTCGTCAACGTCATGGACGCGCACGGGCCGTATCAGCCCCACTCGAAGGGCCGCTTCGTCGCGCCGGCGACGACTCCGGCCGATGTTGCTGCCGCTCTGAAGACCCTCAAGAAGGCCTTCTGCTCGCGCGGCGACGACATCGCCAAATGGCGACCCCTGTGGTGGCAGATGTATCTGAGCGGGGTGCGCGACGCCGACGACAAGTTGGGGGCCGCATGGCGGCGCCTCGAGAGCCCGGACCGCCGGGTCGTCACGGTCGCGACGTCTGACCACGGGCAGGCATTCGGCGAACACCATCTGACGTCGCACATGTTCAGCATTCGCGAGCCGCTGATACGCGTGCCGCTCATCGTACACGGCCTCGGCGTGC
This sequence comes from uncultured bacterium, assembly GCA_902826395.1. Classification (GTDB taxonomy): domain Bacteria; phylum Desulfobacterota; class Binatia; order HRBIN30; family CADEER01; genus CADEER01. The sequence continues at coordinate 12,535 of CADEER010000119.1, read as the reverse complement.
GTCCGACGCGGATCGCAGACGCCGTGGGGTCCATCAACGTCCGGCGTTCGATCCTCGACTGGGCAAAGGCCAGCGCATCGCAAGGTGAAGAAGTGCCGCCGCTGCCCGAAGCGGCGGGCGCGCCCGGCAGCGCGCCGGTCGTCAGCGAGTACTTCGATACGGCATCGGGCGAAATCGCCGAGCAGTCGATGCTGCTGCGTCTGCTCGGCATGATGCGCGATCAGTGCACCGCGGAGGACCGGGTCGAGGGCGACATGCGAGCGGTGGTTCGACACCCGCACAAGCTGATTTCCTACACGCGCTACCCGACCGAACTCTTCGACCTCGACACTGATCCGGGGGAGCTGCACGACCTCGCGGCAAAGCGACCCGAGCTGGCGCGCGAGCTAGCCGCGATTCTGGACGCCGCATCCAGCGCGGCCGTCGACGCGTCGCAAGCTGCCGACCCCTCGTCCGAGACGCTCGAACGCCTGCGCGCCCTGGGCTATGGGCCCAGCGACGGCGCGGGCGGTGAAGCGCCCGCGCCGCCCTGAGTGCGGTGCGATCTACACCGGTGACGATTCAGTCGGCTTTCGCCGGCGCGGCAGCCTTCAGCGCCGCCTTGCAGGACTCCGAGAGCTTCGACTCGTTCTCCATGAGGCACGCTTTCACCTTCATCGGCTTGCCGATCATTTCCTTGCACAGCTTTTCTGCGTCCGCCCGGCACGCAGCGCGAAACCCAGCGTTCTTGGGCGCTGTGCCGGCTTCCTTGGCCTTCACTCCGGCGCGGACCTTCTCGATCAGCGCCTTGCACTCGGGCGAGAGCTTGTCGAAATGCTCGTCCATGCATTTCAACACGCCCTGCTCGCCGACCTTCGACGGCGAGCAGTACTTCTCCTGATCGGCGGCACACGGATTATCCGCCGCCGCGGCCGTTCCTGCTGATGCAAGCGCGATCGCCGTCGCAAAGAACGCCCACACCATCGTCTTCTGGACCATCTCTACAACTCCATTTGCCAAGGCCCGGGCGCCGAAATAGCGGCCCGTGTCGTGAAGGGTCGTCTATATATCAGCGCTTTCGGGAATGCACACCGCGCGCGGGCCGCACCGCGCGTTCTTCCAAAGAGGTTCCCCGACCCGTTCCGGGCTCGGGCCGGCCTACCCGTCAGCGTTCTTGGCGAGCGACCGCGCGCCGCGCGTAACGCCGGTAGCGGCGCTGCATCGCGACGGTGATCTTGCCCGGGCGGCCGCCGCCGATCGGCCGGTCGTCGAGCCGCGTGACCGGCACGATCTCGGCCACCGACGAGGTCAGGAACACCTCGTCGGCGCTCCGCAGCGCGGCGACCGTGAGATCGCGCTCGACGATCTGCAAGCCCTCGCCCGCTGTCAGCTCGCTGATGATCCGCCGCGTGACGCCGGGGAGGATGCCGGCGACCGGGGGCGTCTGCAGGCGGCGACCGCGGACGGCGAACACCGAGCTGGTCGTGCCCTCCATCAAGTATCGACCGTCGCGCACGAACAACCCCTCGTAAGCACCCTTCCGCGCCGCCGCGACCTTGCCGAGAATCGTCGGCAGATAGTTGAGAGACTTGTGCTCGGGCATGAAGCTGTGCCGCGAGTAATCGAGCAGCGTAACCCGAACACCCTCGCGCTGGGCACGGCTGAAGCCGGACGGCACCGGCTTCACCAGAACGAATACGGTCGGCTTCGCGTCCGCCGGCGGCAACACGTCCGGCGCCGCCGAGCCGCGCGTCAGGTTCAAACGGACCCACGCATCGCGCTTGGCGAGGCCGTTGCGCCGCAGCAGCTCCTGCAGGGTCGCGCTCCAATCGCGCTCCGGCACCTGGAAACCGAGCGCCGCCGCCGAGCCGCGCAACCGGGAAAGGTGCTCCTGCAGCCCAAATACCCGGCCTCCGTATGCGCGCATGGTTTCGAATAGACCATCGCCGTACAGCAACCCGCGGTCGAAGACGCTGACCCGGGCGCGCCGCGCGGCGACGAAGCGGCCGTCGATGAAGACAGTACCGTCGAGATAGCTCATATGTTCCGCCGCGCGCGCTCCGCCGCCCGTTGCCCGGAGCGCGATTCACCCTCGCGGGGGCGGCTCTCCGAGGTGGTGAGAACGCGCAACAGCGATTCGGATTTAGCCAGCGTCTCGGCGTACTCCGCCATCGGATTGGAATCGGCGACGATCCCGCCGCCGGCGTGAAAGGTGAGGCCGTCGCCGTCGATCAGTGCGGTGCGGATCGCGATATTGAAGCGGGCTCGGCCGCCGCGCTCGATCCAGCCGATCGATCCGGTGTAGAAGCCGCGCGGCGTCGGTTCGAGCTCTTCGATGATCTCCATGGCACGCACTTTGGGCGCTCCGGTGATCGAGCCGCCGGGAAAGGTCGCGCGCAGGATCTCCGCCAGTCCGACGCCGGCGCGCAAGCTGCCGCGCACGGTCGACATCATGTGGACCAGTACCGGAAAGTGATGGATCGACTGCATCTCTTCCACCCGCACCGTGCCCGGCACACAGACGCGCCCGAGATCGCTCCGTTCGAGGTCGACGATCATGACGTGCTCGGCGCGATCCTTCGCATCGGCGGCCAGCTCGGCGGCCACAGCCGCCGCGTCGTCGCCGGCGCGCCGCGGCCGCGTACCCTTGATCGGCATGGTCGAGATCGCCGACCCGTCGACGTCGAGAAAGCACTCCGGGGAGTTGCTGGCCAGCGCCCAGTCGCCGCCGTCGAGGTAGGCCGCGTACGGGGTGGGGTACAGCCGCGTCCACTCCGCGAAGAGGGCGGAAGCATCGTCGCGATCGAGCGCCGCCCGAAAGGCGTGCGCCAGATTCGCCTGATAGATGTCGCCGGCGGCGATGTATTGCTTGGCGCGGCGCACCATCGCGACGTACGCCGCCTGCGACATCTCCCGCCGCACGGCCGCGGGCGGCGCGATGCTGACGCGCGCCGGCCGGCATCCCGACGCCGCGGCGGCGAGCAACTGCTCCGCCGATGCGGCAGCGGCGCGATCGCGAGCCAACAGGCGCGCGCGGTTGGTGTTGCGGTCTGCCCGGTAGGCCCAGTCGTACGCCGCCGCGTAGAGGAGCGGCTGCCGCGGCCAGGAGTGGCGGCGCGGCAGGTGCTCCACCCAATGCTTCAAGTCGTACGACAGCGCTACCGCGATGCCGGCGCAGCCGTCGCCGAGGCAAGCCGCGCTGAAACGCTCGAGCTCCTCGAGGGGTCGCGTCGCTTCGGGTCCGATCTCCAAGGTCGCCACCGGATTGGCGCTGAGCACCACCGCGCCATCCCCCCAGGAGGTCGGGCCCCTGCCGTCGAGCAGAACCGGGCGCTCGCCGAAGCCGCGCGCGACAGCCGCAGCCGGATCGTCGAGGAGTGCGACTGCTTGATCGAGCATTGGGGTGATCCGAAGCGGACTCGCTGGATTCAAATGCACCGCAGGCGCCGGCGCAAGTCGACCGCCGGCGACGCCGTCACACGCTCGTGCAGCGGGCGGCGGCGGGCCGCCACCATCCCCGAGGGGTCCGTGTCCTTGCTTCGCCTCGATCCTCGCCGCTAGTTTCGGACAGCTCGCGCCGATGAACCGCGAGATTCGATCTCGATGAACGCCACCGTAGACCTGCTGCATTTCGTACTGCCCTCGACTGTCGGCATACGCGCGACCATTCCCGCCGACCACCCCTCGGCGCAGATCCTCGGCACCGAGCGAATGGGGTCGGGCACGCTGGTCGAGTCGGGGCTGCTCCTGACCGCCAACTACATCCCGGTCGGCGCCGAAAAGATCGAGGTCGCGTTCTTCGATCAACGCACCGGCACCGCCGAGTTGGTGGCGCAGGATTTCCACTCCGGACTGTCGGTGCTGCGCGTCTCCGATCCGGCCTATCCGGCGGTGCGCCTCCGCCATTCCGACAAGGTGCGGCCAGGCCAGGAGGTGTTCATCGTCGCGTCCGCCGGCGAGAGCCAGCGCCGCGTCAACACCGGGGCCGTCACGTCCATGCAGGCCTTCGACGCCTTCTGGGAGTTCCGCCTGGAGAAGTCGATCACGACCACGATCATGAATCCCGGCCTCGGCGGCGGCGGTCTCTTCGCGTTGGACGGTTCGCTGTGCGGCGTCGTCTCGCTCGATCTCAACGAGGTCGGGCACTTCACCTTGGCGATTCCCACCGAGAACTTTTCCGAGCACCGCGACGAGCTCCTCGAGCACGGCCGTCGGGTATCGCGCCGGCCGCGCGCCTGGGTCGGCATCTACTGCTACAAGGTCGAGGATCACGTGCTGATCGCGGGAATTCTGCCCGGCACGCCCGCGGAGCGCGCAGGGCTCAAGACCGGCGATCTGATCCTCGCAATCGACGGCACGGCAGTGCGCGACCGAAGCGCGCTCTACGAAGGCATCTGGAAACGCGCACCCGGCGACGAGATCACCTTGCGCGTCTACAGCAACGACAGCGTTCGCGACGTCAGCGTGGCCACCGGCGACGCCGATCACTTCTTCTCCTGAATCACGACTCCGTGCGCTCGCTTCCGGCGATCGCGTCAACCTCACGGCCGACAGAAAGCAACTGGCACCCCGCATGATCGTCTGCATCTACGGCAAAGGATCCCACGCCTTCGTCGAACCCACCCTCCGCGACCTGGCGGCTGCAGCCGAAGCGCGTCGTGCGCGGCTGGTCGGCGCCACCATCGAGCGGCTCGCCGGGCCGCCGGCAGCCGTCCTTCCCGAAGCCACCTTCGCCTACTTGTTACCCTTCGAAGCGCCGGCGGCAGAAGCGGATGCGCCGGCGACCATCGATGCGCTGATCGCCAGTCTCCTGCCCAATGCCGCGGTCGCCAACTCCATCGCCGCTCACGACCTGTGCACCGACCGCGTACTGCTCAGCGAGCGGCTGCTCGAGCGCGGGATTCCGGTGCCGGAGACTCTTCTCACCAATTCGCCGGAGGAAGCGCGCGATTTCATCCGCAGCCACGAGCACGTGATCTCGCGCGACGTGCGCATGCTCGGCCGCGGCGGCGGCTTCGTCGTCTTCTCCGACGGCAGTGGCACGGTGATCGGGGAGGCGCGCGGCCGGCGATACGTCATCGAGTTCGAAGAGAGCGGCCTCGGCTGCCGGCTGCGGCACGGCGTTCTCTCTCATCCGCCGCCGTTCTTCCTCCAGCGCCTGATCACCCGCGTCGGCCGCGCCGGGGTGCTGTTGCCGGCGCAGGTGCTGCGCGCCTACGTCGTCGACGAAGAGATTCCGTTCTGGACGGAAACCTACCGCGACCGCGTGCGCCGCCCGTCCGACTTTCTGCTGTCCGCCGAGGCCGGCGCGCCGCTGCGCTTCGTGCAGGTGGTCAGCGACGAAGCGAAGAAGTTGGCGCGGCGGGTCGCCAAGGTGGTCGGCGCTCGCATCGCCGCCGTCGACATCATCCGCTCCGACTCGGGCTACGTCGTCCTCGACGTCGTCACCGATGGCCAGCACCTGATGATCGATCGCTCGTTCAAGAGCCTCCCCGAGTACCGCAACGCCTTCGACCTCGACCGCCACATCGTCAACGCCCTGATCGACGCCGCCGGCTGAACGCCGCACGAGCGCAGTCCCGCGACGAACACAATCATCCCGGCCCTGTGGCAACCGTCTGCGGCTCGGCCTTCTTCTTCAACACCAAGACACAAAGGCACGAAGTCACAAAGATGGCGCGAAAGGCCCGGACCGCTCTTTGTGTCTTCGTGACTTCGTGACTTTGTGTTGAAAGTGCCTCAGGGATTCACTCAGGCTCGATTCGAGCTGAGTCACGCGTCGAGCAGGTACTGCGACATCGGGTGTGACTCGATCGAGCCGAGGTCGAGGAAGCGCTGCACGCTCTCCATCATCCGCTTCTGGTGCGTGCGCAGTTGCTCGTCGGAGGTCGCGGCGTACCAGACCTTCTGATCGGTCAGAGCGCCGAGCGGGAACAGCTCCTCGACGATGCCGTCCCAGGCGGGGGCGCCATCGGTGAGCGTCCGCACCACCGTGTTGCGCACGTAGCCGAAGGTCGACTGGGTCTCGACGGCGACCCGGCGGTGCTCTTCGTACCAGAGGATTCGGAAGTCCGCGTCCGACAACCCCGTCAGACGATTGATGCAGGTAACCATGTTGACGCCCGGCGTCCGCTTGGCGGGCGGCGCGACGTGATCGCGATTGCGCATCGGCACTGACTCGAGCACCAGATAGCCGGCGATCGCGGCCGCGGCCTCGCCGAGGATCGCCTCCGCATCGGCGCGGTCGTCGGAGTTGTCCATCCACCACGACACCAGGCCGCGAATCGGCGGATCGAGTTTGCCGATCGTCACCGCCTTCCCGGCGGCGACGGCATCGTCCTCGACGTTGACGGCAACGCGCGCTGCGCCGCCGGCGGACAAGCGCGTCGCCGTCGCGAGCAGGCGGTCGCGCAGGGCTGGACCTGTCGTCTCTTTCGGTTCGCGGATCAGATAAACCAACTTCTCCATCGCATGCACTCCTTCGAAAGGCGGTTGCTCGTCGACGCGCTACGGCTGGCCGAGGATCAGCGCACTGGTCGGGACGCCGGTGCCGGCGGTTACCAGAACGTGCTCGGCGCGCGCCGGTTGGTTGGCGGACGTGCCGCGGATCAACCGCACGCCTTCGGCGATGCCGTTCATGCCGTGGATGTACGCCTCGCCGAGCTGGCCGCCGTGCGTGTTGATCGGGAACCCACCGCCCAGCTCGATGTTGCCGCCGGCGACGAAGTCGCCTGCCTCGCCGCGCTTGCACAAGCCGAACTCTTCGAGCTGGCTCAGCACGAACGGCGTGAAGTGGTCGTAGACGATGCCGACGTCGAGATCGCGCGGGCCGAGACCGGCCGTCGCGTAGAGCTGTCGCGCACACAACGCCATCTCCGGCAGGTCGGTGATCGACTCGCGGTAGTACGGCGTCATCATCTCGGTGCCCGGCGCGATGCCCTGCGCCGCGGCGCGGATCACCGCCGGCTTCTTCTTCAAGTCGCGGGCTCGCTCGGTCGAGGTGATCACCAAAGCGACGCCTCCGTCGCTCTCCTGGCAGCAGTCGAGCAAGCGCAGCGGCTCGACGATCCAACGCGAGCTCTGGTGATCGTCCATGGTGATCGGGCGCCCGTAGAACCACGCCGCTGGGTTGGTCGCCGCGTGCTTGCGATCGGCCACCGCAATGTGGCCGAAGGCCTCGGTGGTGGCGCCGAACTCGTGCAGATAGCGCTGCGCGCACATCGCCACCCACGACGCCGGAGTCAGCAGGCCGAACGGCGCATACCAGGAGAAGTGTGACGACTCGGTCGTCGGCAGGCGCGGTTGGTTCTGCACGCCGGCGCCGAAGCGCTGAAACGAGCGCTCGTTCATCGCCCGATAGACGACCACAACTTCGGCGATCCCGGCGGTGATCGCCGCGCACGCCTGCAGCACGACGCCGCACGCCGCGCCGCCGCCGTAGTGGACGCGGCTGAACCACTTGAGCTCGCGCCCGCCGAGGCTGCGCATGATGGAAACGTCGGGGTTGTTCTCCATCGAGTAGGCGCACATCCCGTCGATGTCCGCCGGCCGCAAGCCGCAGTCGTCGAGCGCCGATGCGATGCATTCCACCGCGAGGCTCAGCTCGCTGCGCCCCGAGTCCTTGGAGAACTCGGTCGCGCCGATGCCGGCGATCGCGGCGCGATCCCGGATCGCACTCGCATCCGTCGTCATGCCGCACCCAGAGCGAGGCGGACGGTACCGGTCACGTGGTCGCCCAGCCGGTTGGCGCCGCGCACCGCGACCACGACCTCGCCGTCGGGTTCGACGGCTTCGACGCGCCCGGTCATCAACATCCGGTCGCCGGGATAGTTCGGCACGCCGAGCCGAATGTTGACGGCGCGAATGCGCGCCGCCGGGCCGGCCCAGTCGGTGACAAAACGGCCGACGAAGCCGTTGGTGGTCAGGATGTTCATGAAGATGTCCGGCGAACCCTTCTGCTTGGCGAGATCAGGGTCGTGGTGCACGTCCTGGTAATCGCGCGAGGCAATCGACGTCGCGACGATCAGCGTCCGCGTCAGCTCGATCGCCAGCTCCGGCAACTCGTCGCCGACTTGCACCGAAGCGCGCGTCGGAAAGGTCCGCGAATCGTCTCCCATGTTTCGTTCCCTTACTTTTGACGAAAAGAATCTCACCACAGAGGCACAGAGACACAGAGGTCACGGCTTTGGCGGATACCCGCAGTTCTCTGTGTCTCCGTGCCTCTGCTTCGAAAATTCCCTGAAAGAACCAGTGAGATGGATGTGGAATCGGAATTTAGCGCTGTCCTTTGCGGCAACGTACATTTTCGTTCCGGCGGGAGCGTCTTGATATGGCGCGAAGCGCCACGGGGACTATGGTGAGTAGTTATTCGTCTGATTGTTCCGCCGCCATTGCGCTGCCGAGCTTCTGCAGCTGCCGCGCCTCGCCGCCCAGCGCCATACCGATCTGCTTGGCCCACAGGAAATAGCGGTGGATCGGGTAGTCGATGTCGGCGCCGAGGCCGCCGTGCAGGTGCTGCGCCGTGTGCACTACCTCCTGGCCGCCGCGCGCCGCCCACCACTTGGCGACGTGGCATTCCACCTGCGCCGGGAGGCCCCGATCGATGCGCCACGCCGCCTGCCACATCGTCGAGCGCATCGCCTCGACCGCCATGTACGAATCGGCGGCGCGCAACGCGACGCCCTGGAACGCTCCGATCGGGCGGCCGAACTGAACGCGCTCGGAGGTGTAAGACGCGGTGCGGCGCAGTGCCTCCTCGCAGATCCCCACCTGCAGTGCCGCGAGGCCGACCAACGCCCGCTCCTCGAGCCAGCCGAGCAAAGCGTCGCCCTTTCCGGGCGCGGCGACGACGCGTTCGGCCGGCACGCGCACGCCGTCGAGGTGCAAGCGGAACTGCGGCTCGTAGTTGACGGTCTGCTGGCGTTCGAGCGCGCATCCGGCCGAGCGCGGATCGACAGCGAGCACGGCCACTCCGTCATCGGCACGCGCGCCGACGAGAACCCAATCGGCGACATGCGCGTACGGTACACATTCTTTGACGCCGCTCACGATCACATCGCCGCCGGCGCGCCGCGCCGCGGTGCGCGGCCGCCGCACATCGAACCCACCCAGCTCGTCGAGCGCCGCCGTTGCAATGCGCTCGCCGCGCGACACCCCGACGAGCAGCTCCGTCGCCGCCGCACCGAGCCCGTGCGCCGCCGGCCAGGCGCCGAGCAAGGCCGTTTGCAACAACGGCACGGGAGCCAGACAGCGTCCCTGCTCCTCGAGCACGATGCACAGGTCGAGCAGGCCCATGCCGGCGCCGCCGTGCTCTTCGGACAAAGTCAGCCCGATCAGCGATGCCGCGCCGAGCTCGCGCCACAACGCCCGGTCGATCCACTCGCCGTCGCTACTCGTGTTGCGCAGAGTCTCGTCGTTGGCGCGCGCCGAGAAGATCTTGGCCGCCAGCTCGCGCAGCGCGAGTTGCTCTTCCGAGAAGGAGAACTCCATTTCTTCCTAGGGGCGAGGGGCGGGGGGCGAGGGGCGAGGGAAGCGCATGGCGGATCAGGCTTTCAGGATACGGAACTGCGGGAGGGTGAGGTCGTCGTCGACCTTCGTGAACTCGACCTGGACGCGCTGGCCGATTGCGATGTTGTTGCTCGCGCCGATCAGGTCGGCGACGATGCGGACGCCTTCGTCGAGCTCGACGAGGACGATCGGATGTCCCACTTCGAACGGCGGGATGTGCGGGTGGTGGTGGCGCACGAAGCTATAAATGGTGCCGCCGCCCGCCGCCTCGACGGCGTCCCATTCCAGGGATTGGCACTGCGGGCACATCGGCCCCGGCGGATGCCGCAGCTCGCCGCAGTCGGCGCACTTCTGGATCAGCAGCTTTCCCTGCTCGACCCCCTGCCAGAAGAACTCGGAATCCCGGGTCATCGCCGGGCGGGGACGCCGCGCCTTCGACGGCGCACGTGGTTCGCTCGCCCGCGGCCGGAAGAACAACATCCGGAAGCGCATCGTGCCGACCACTTCGTCGCCCGACCGGTAGGTCCACACCTGCGTGACGAAATGGCCTTCGCCGAGACCGGTCGTCTTGAGATCCGACACGCTCTCCAACGACTGCGACGAGGAAATGCGCTCGCCGGCGCCGATGTAGCGCGGGTACTCCTGCTCGCAATTGGTGGCGACCACACCGGTAAATCCGGCCTTCTCGAAGATCTCCACCATCGCGCCGCCGGGCTTCGGCTCACCGGGCTTCAAGCCCGGCATCGTCCACGCCTGCAGCATCGTCGGCGGTGCGACGACGCCGTCGAAGCCAAACCGCCGTGCCGCACCGACATCGGTGTAGATCGGATTCGCATCGCCGATCGCATCGCACCAATGGTGGATCATCGCCTCGCTCGACGGATAATGCGCGACCGCCTCCGACCCGGCCACACCCACCAGCTTCTTCAGCTCTTCCAAGTACGATTCGGTCATAGGGACAAGCTCACCACAGAGACACGGAGGCACAGAGGGACAACGAACAAAGTTTCTTCTATTGAACTGTTTCGCGAGGCAGCGCGAGCAACTCCTGGCTCTCGAACGCGCAGAGAGATCTCTGTGTACTCTGTGTCTCTGTGGTGAGGAAGATCACCGCGGCACGCGCGGCATGCCGAGGCCGGTCATGGCGATGATCTCGCGCTGGATCTCGTTCACACCGCCGCCGAACGTGTTGATCTGGAACTGGCGATAGTTGAACTCCAGCGCGCCCTCGAGCACCGCTCCGGGCGAGCCGTCGCGAACGATGCCGGAGGCACCGACGACATCGAGCAGCAGGCGATAGATGGCGATCGCCGTCTCGGATCCGAAGACTTTGACCATCGACGCGTTGGCCGGGTTGACGATGCCGCGCTCCATCTCCCACGCGACGCGCCAGTTCATGACCTTCACGGCCTCGAAGCGCGCGGTCGCCTCGGCGAGAGCGAGGGCCGCGAACGGCTGCTCGATGACCGGCCGGCCGTCGTCGCTCTCGGTTGCGGCGGCCCACTGCCGCACCTGTTCGATGTGCATCCCGGCGATCCCCGCCATCGCCGACAGGCCGATACGCTCGTGGTTGAGCTGCGTCGTGATCAGCTTCCAGCCGTTGTTGACGCCGCCCACCACCCAGTCGGCCGGCGCGGTCGCGTCGTTGTAGTGTGTGACACAGGTCGTATTGCCGGCGACGGTGTGGATTGGCCCCCACTCGAAGCCCTCCTGGTCGGTCGGCACGATGATGATCGAGATGCCCTTGTGTTTCGGCGCTTGTGGATCGGTGCGGCAGGCGAGCCAGACGTAGTCGGCATCGTTGGCGCCGCTGGTGAAGATCTTCTGGCCGTTGATCACCCACCGATCGCCTTCGCGGATGGCGCTGGTCTTCAGGGCGGCCAGATCGGTGCCGGCGTCGGCCTCGGTATAACCGATTGCGAAGTGACACTCGCCGGCGAGGATGCGCGGTACGAACGCCGCACGCTGCGCCTCGGTGCCGAGGTTCTGCAGCGTCGGCGCGACGGTGCTGATGGTGACGAACGGAAACGGCGCGCCGGCGCGGCGCAGCTCGTCGTAAAAGATGAGTTGCTCGCGCGGACCGAAGCCGCGGCCGCCGAGATCGACGGGGAATCCCACGCCGAGCCAGCCGTCCTTCCCCATTTGGCGGATGGTCTCGCGATACACGGGGCCGCCCTCGAGGGCAGTGCCGGCGCGACGCCGCTCCGGCGTAATCAGATCGGCGAAGTAGGCGCGCAGCTCATCGCGCAGGGCTTTCTGTTCTTGGGTGTAGTCGACGAACACCTGGATCTCCGAGACGGCCGCCATCCATAGCCAGATCGCCCTTTCACGGCTACTCCGGGCCAACCGCAGGCCGGTCGCAGCGATGTCCCCCGAGCGAGATCGCTGTATCGCTTTGCCCGTATTGATACCGTTTTGCTAGCTTTCGCTAGCATCGGTACTCGAAGGGGAGGAGGCGCACATGTCCCAGGTCCAGCTCGCAGCGCGCATCGATGCGCGGGTCAAGGAAGCCATGGACCGAGTTTGCGACGCACGCGGCTTGAAGATGAGCCGATTCGTCGAGGACGCGATCATCGACAAGCTCGAAGAGCTCGAGGACATCGAAGACCTGAAGAACATCCGTCACGAACCGACACGCCCGCTCTCAGCGGTGCTCAAGGATCTCGGACTGGATGGCAAGCTATAGAGTCGAAGTTTCCGCCACCGCGGAGAAGCAGCTCCGCAAGCTCCGGGCCGACGATCAGTTGCGGATCTTGCGAGCTGTGCAGGCGCTCGCCGCGGAACCCCGGCCTCCGGGTTGCCGCAAGTCGCCCACTTCCGAGTCGACGCGCCGCGAGTCACTGCAGTGAGTTCGACGACGGCTTGGTCGTCATCAGGTTCCCAACCAGTTTCTCGGTCAGGGGCCGCCGCCCGACGAGTGACCAGGCGAGCTGAGTGAACTCGTGCCGGCGGCGCCAACACACACCGGCGGTCCGCGGCCGCAACACTTTGCCCAGCGGCAAGTAGCCGAGCTCGTAGAGGAGGACCAGCGCCCAGAACGGGAAGTCGG
>CADEER010000118.1:1692-15662 GCA_902826395.1 uncultured bacterium | reverse complement strand
ATGGCGGCGCTGCTCGGGCCGTTGAGGTGCATGACCTCGCAGCGCTCGAAGCCGGCTTCGCGACACCAGGCGGCGAAGTCGGCGCCGCTGTAGTCGAACGCGTCGCCGAACTCGATCAGCATGTTGAGCGACATCAGCAGCCCGTGCAGGTTTTCGCGGCGGCGGTCGTCGATCAGGCTCTCGATGGCGACGAAGGCGCCACCCTTCGGCAGCGCGTCGTATGCGGCGCGGATGAGGTGCTTCTTCTTCTCCAGGTTCCAGTCGTGCAGGATCATCCCCATGGTGATGACATCGGCGCGCGGCAGCGGGTCGGCGAAAAAATCGCCGGCCGCGGTCGTGACGCGATCGGCGAGACCCGCCTTGGCGATGCAGCGCTCGGCGATCGGCTGGACCACCGGCAGGTCGAAGCTGGTGCATCGCATGTGTGAGTTGGCGCGCGCCACCGACATTGACAAGAGACCGCTTGCGCCGCCGACGTCGCACAGCGTCTGGTAGCGGCTGAAGTCGAAGCGTTCGGCGAAGGCGGCGAAGTTCGGCGCGGAAATGCCGTGCATGGCACTCATGAATTGCTCGAGCGCGGCGGGATCCTTGTAGAGCTCGTCGAAGATGGTCACGCCGCTGTGTTTGACCTCGTTCTGCGGCTTGCCGGTGCGCAACGCTTCGTCGAGATCGGCCCAGTAGCGGTAGAGGCGGGAGTTGAGCATCTCGAGCATGCCGCCGATGTAGGTGGGTTCGCTTTTGTCGAGGAACGCGGCCGCTTCGCGGCCGTTGCGATAGCGCGCCGCCTCGCCGTAGCCGTCGCGCTCGAGAAACTTCATGGCAACCAGCGCGTCGAGGAAGTCGTAGATGCCGCGCGGGTGGAGACCCAGCTTGGCGCCGAGCTCGGCGCCGGTCAGCGAGCGCTTCGACAGCGCGGTAAACAGCTCCATTCCGACCGCGCTGAGCAATACCTTCGAGCTCCAGAAAGAGAAGCCGACGGCGAAGATGTTGGTCGGTTCGAGTGCCTGCCCCGCGGTGGTCGTCATATCGCACTATCCTCCGCGGCCCGTGTCGCACGGCGCAGCGGCTGAGACAAGACAGCGTGCGCGGCTTGCTTGGAGGAGTTGGTCGTCTCTATCATCTCGGCAGCCTATGGCCGACGGACGCCGACCGCGCACTTCAGTCGATGCCGATGGAGTGCGTACGACTCGCACTCCGGGGATTCACCCCGGTGTCTGGGCCGCGATCGCGGCGGCGGTTTTGTGCGCGTTGGCGGTGTTCGTGTTGCGCCCGCGAGACTCGTCGCCGAGTGACGACGAGCGGCCGTTTCGCGAGCGATCGTCCGCCGCGGCGCACACGGACGAACGCGACGGCAACGCCGGTCGGCGTATTGCGCGAGCACCGGACGGTGGCGAGACGGGCGTGCGGGTGACCAAGCTGCCGCCGGCTCGTGCTGCGGATGCGGATGAGGCGGACGGGCTGCCGGAGGATGGCTCGGATGTGCAGGGCGAGATCGACCCCGAGACACCGTACGGCGACGGCGCTGTCGGCATCGCGGCCTTTCCTCCACCTGGCACCGAACCACTCAAGCGCGGCGTCGTCGTTCCCGAAGACTTCGTCCTGCCCGAAGGCTTCATGCGCCACTACCAGACGACCGACGACGGCAAACCGCTGCGCGCCATTTTGATGTTCCACCCGGATTACCAGCCGGTCGACGAAGACGGCGTCGCGATCGCGATTCCACAAGACCGGGTCGTGCCGCCCGAGATGGCTCCCGCCGGTCTCGAGATCGAGATCCTCGACGATCCGGAGCCGGAGATTCCCTACATAGAAGAAGCACCCGGCGCCGACTGATCCCTCTCGGCGCCTCTGTGTCTCCGTGGTGAAAGTCCTTCCGCTCCTGGCGGCGATCGGCGCGAGCGGTGCCGCGCTGGCTCTGTACGCGCGGGTCGAGTGGCCGTGGTCGCTGCTGGGATGGGTTCTGTTCGTGCCCTGGCTGGCGGGGCTCGACCGCATCGAGTCGTTGCGCGGCACGATCGCGGCTGCGGCAATGATGGCGGTGGCATTTGTCGTTGCCGTCTTCGCCTGGTTGCCGGTCATGATCGCCGACTACACGACCGCGTCGCTGGCGACCGCGACGGCGGTGTTCTTGCTCACCGCGCCGCTGCTCGAGCCGCAGTTGCTCGTCTACGCGGTGATTCGTCATCTGGCGCGCCGCCTCGCCGCACCGTGGTGGGCGGCGGCCGCGATCGGAGCCGGCTTCTACGTTGGCGCCGAATGGGCGCTGCCGAAGGCGATGGGCGACACCATCGGACACGGCCAGTTGCCGGCGGCGTGGATCAGGCAATCGGCCGATCTGTTCGGCGTGCACGGCATCTCGTTCGCACTGCTGCTCGTCAACGAAGCGATCCTCGAGCTGACGCGGCGATTGCTCGTGCGGCGACAGCCCGGGACGCGACCGTTGATTCCGGCGCTGGCAGCGGCGGCGCTGCTCTGCTCGATGAGCGCGTACGGCGCGCTGCGCGCCGGATCGGAACCGGTCGGTCAGGATGCTCCGATCGGCGTCGCCGCCATCCAGGCCAACGTCAGTCACTACGATCGCCTGCGCGAGGAGATAGGGACGTTCGAAGCGGTAGGCCGAATCCTAGAGGCGCATTTCGCCCTGTCGGCGCAGGCGGTCGGTGCGAATGACGTCGACGTGCTGCTGTGGCCGGAGACCGTCTACCCGACCACGTTTGGGACGCCGAAGAGCGCCGACGGCGCCGGCTTCGATCGCGCCATCGCGGCCTTCGTGCAGCGCCAGGGCGTGCCGTTGGTGTTCGGCGCCTATGACGCCGAGGGCGCCGCCGAGTACAACGCGGCGGTGTTCCTCGAACCGGGGCGCGGTGACGGCGTGCAGTTCGACGTCTACCGCAAGACACGACTGTTCCCCTTCACCGAATACCTGCCGTGGCCGCTCGACACGCCGCGCCTTCGCCGCCATCTGCCATGGGCGGGGACCTGGCAGCCGGGCGCCGGCGCACGAGTCATGACGCTGGCGCTGCGCGATGGGCGGACGGTGCGCGTGGCGCCGCTGATCTGTTACGACGCGATCGATCCGGCGATCGCCGCCGCCGCCGTCCGCGATGGAGCGGAGGTGTTGCTCACTCTGTCCAACGATTCGTGGTTCGACTACCCCGGCGCGCGCGAGCTGATCCTCACGGTGTCCGCGTTTCGCAGCATCGAGACGCGCCGGCCGCAGGTGCGCGCGACGCCGACTGGGTTGTCGGCAATCATCGATGCCGCGGGCGGCATGGTCGCCGTCGCCGACGCCAATCGACCGGCGATTCTGTTCGGTTCGGTACGACCCGCTTCGTCGCGCACCGTCTTCGTCGAGCTCGGCAGCACCTTCGCCCCGGCTGCCGGCATCGCCGCCGCTCTCGCCTTGCTCGTGCTCTCGGCGTCGCGCCGCCGTGCGATGCGCCATGGGGGCCGCTAGCCCCTGCGGCACAAAGGCTAGCGGCCGAAATTTTCGTTGACAGGAAAATCTCGGCCGTGGTAGCGGGGCGCTGCCTTATAGCTTTGGGCCATTGATGAAGGGGGAGGTATGGTCAGGTCAGGGCTTGTTGGGTTCCTTGGCAGAGCTGCGCGCGCAGGCGTCGGGCTCGCCTCCGCGACGGCGATGTTGGCGTCGGTCGCGCCGGTGCACGCGTCGACGTTGACGCAGAATCTGACGTGGACGGTCGATCGCTCCGGCACGTCCACGAAGTACCGCGTCGTCGCGTACGGCGATTCCATCTACGCCGGCTACTACGGATCGATCTCGCGCGTCGCCATCCGCGCGGCACCGACCGTCGACGGCGAGTATCTCTCGACGCTGTGGAACGCCGACATCGAAGTCGTGCGGCGCACCAAGTCGGGAGCGCTGGCGGGTGACATCTACAACAACAAGATCGTCGCCGAGCGCTCTTACATGCAACACTCGAGCACGCGCATCGTGACCTTCGAGATGTGCGGCAATGACGGCCTGCAGGCGCGCAGCAACTTCGCCGGGCAGTCGGGTACCTGCAACTATGGTCCGCTCAACACCGCGCTGAATAACTGCACCACGTACACGCAGCAGGCGATGCAGGCGATCAACACCTACGCGCACGCCAACACCAAGCGGAAGATCGTCGCGACGCTCTACTACCCGGGCTACGACGCCGACAACGGTCTCGCGAATTGCACCGATTCGAGCACCGGCCAGCGGCCGAACAAGCAGGAGGTGTTCCTGCCGTACCTGGCGCGCATGAACTGGCGCGCGTGCAACTTCGCCAACACGCACGGCTTTGCCTGCGCCGACAACTTCGCGCAGTACATGGGCGCCGAGTACGACTCCAACGGCGACGGACAGGTCGATTCCGCGGCGCTCGCCTACGTGCAGGGCGAATCGGAAAACGCCTACGTCCAGCGCCTGACGACGACGCTGCGCTCGACGATCCGCGACGCCAACGTGCACCTGGTCAGCGCCGGCACCAGCTACGACTACATCCAGTCGGACAACACCCATC
Source organism: uncultured bacterium (assembly GCA_902826395.1). Lineage (GTDB taxonomy): Bacteria > Desulfobacterota > Binatia > HRBIN30 > CADEER01 > CADEER01. Next base: position 11,151 of record CADEER010000118.1, on the reverse strand, counting down.
CGACCTACTCCGGTGGCACGCAATACGTCGGCTTGATCGGCGGCAGCGGCTCGGGCTCGGGCGCGCCGACTTACAGCAACAGCCAGATCGTCGGCGGCAAGAACCCGATCTGGAATCGCAACGGTCACGACCGCATGGGCTGGGCGATCTCGGTGTTCAATCCCGCGACGCCGTAAGAGCTCAGGTGAGCGGGAGAGCCGAGCTCTCCCGCTCACCTGTTTCGTGAACCGTGGGCCGTGAACCGTGAACGGCCTGAACGCCGGTTTCGGTCCTCGGTTTCCTCACCAGGGCCAGAAGCGCAGCGCCAACGCGATCGGCACGCCGATGTAGTACGCGAACGTGGCGGCGCGTTCGCTCCAGGCCCGTATCGCCGCCGCCCGCTCGGCGGCCAACGCCGCCGCTGCGAGGCAGGCGAGCTCGACGAGCAGCCGCCACAGCGCCGCCACGCCGATGAGCAGGATGATCACGGTGCTCCAGTGGGCCGCGAACGTGGTCAGGTAGGCGCGCAAGCCGAGCAGGTAGTACTCGCCGAAAGTGCCGCCGTACGCGATGAACTGGTGAACGTTGAATAGCGGCGCCGTCGGCAACAGGGAGAACAGAACGAACTTGCCGAACGCGTGGTACCAGCGCCGCCGCGGGGCGGCTCGCATCGCGCGCGCATAGACGGCCATGACTCCATCGGCCTGCGCCGCGACGCCGTCATCGGCGAGTGCATCGAGCAGGCGTGCTTCGCCGTCTTCGAGGTGAAAGCGTCGGCCGGCTCGCGTCTGCAGCGAGACGCCGGAGCGTGGCCACGGCAGCCGCCAGAACGTCGCTGCCGCGACGGCGTCGAGCGGGATCTCGATCGTCTCGCCACGGCGGCGGACGACGAGGTCGTGCTCGCGCAGCTCCCAATCGCCGCGCCAGAGAGCGCGTGCCGCGGCGACGACCATTCCCGGCAACGCGACGGCAAGCGCGAACAGCGTCAGCAGCGCGGGCGGTGTGATCGGTGGGTCGTTGATCAGTAGGACTGCTGCGAGAGGCAGCGGCGCACAGAGTCGGCTGATCGCAAACGGCACGAGCAGTGCCGGCCGCCACGGCGCCGGATAGGCGACCGTGTCTCCGATCGATTGCTCGTCGTCGTTCGAGATGCCCACGTCGCCGGCCTGTCTGCCACTGCGCCGGCGAGCTGGCAAGGTTCGCCTTCACACTTCGAAAGGCGGCGGCGCCGTGATCGCCAGCGGGTCACCGGTCGTCGGGTGCGGCAGTGTGATGCCGTGTGCATGCAGCATCAGGCGTGGTGCGATGGCGCCGCCATAGAGCGTGTCACCGATGATCGGCGTGCCGAGGCCCGCCGCGCAGTGGATGCGCAGTTGGTGGGTGCGGCCGGTCCGCGGCCGCAGTAGCAGCGCGGTGCAGTCGCCGCGCCGGTGCAAGACCTCGAAGGCCGTGCGCGCCGGCTTGCCGGCGGGATCGACGCGGCGGCGCGGCAACTCCTCGCGCTTGCAGCCGATCGCCAGACTCACCTCGCCGCGATCGGCCTTCACCACACCGCCGACGAGCGCGACGTAGTCTTTGTGAGTCGCGCGCTCGCGGAAGGCGCGCGAGAGCGCCCGGTGTGCATCTGGATCGAGCGCCAGCAGCAACACGCCCGAGGTCGCCTGGTCGAGGCGGTGAACGGCGCGCACGTACTTCGCGTCGGGACGCCAGAAGGTGAAGCGCTGCTCGACGCAATCCTGCGTGGCAGTGCCGCGGCCGCGCACCGACAGCATTCCGGCCGGTTTGTCGACGGCGACCATGCGTTCGTCGGCATAGAGGATCGCCAACGGCGCGAGCGGCGCGGCGGCGCCGCACAGCAGATGGCCGAGCAGCGGCTGGCAGCGCGCTTCGCACGGCTCATAGAAGTCGCCGCTTCGCTTGGATCGATCGGCCGGCGGCGCCCCCCACCAGAATTCGGCGATGCCGTGCGGGCGGATCTGTCGACGAGCTGCCTCCTGCAGAAGCTTCGGCGCGCAGCATTCGCCGGCGCCGCTCGGGATGCCACCCGTCGCCGCGAAGAGAGCCGAGAGCGACGCGTGCCGCCCGGCGAAATTGACGAAGCCGTGCGCTGCGTGCATGGCTTCCTGCAGCTCGCGCGACAGACGCCGCCGCTCGGCGCGCAGCTCGCGTCGGCATTCGAGACGATCCGCGAGGTCGGCCGCGAGCGGCGCGACACGCTGTGCGCGCTCGCGGCGCAGAGCGCGCAGTGCCGCCTTCTCGCGCTGGCTGATCTGCTCGAGCTCGCGTACTCGCCGCTCGGCGGCCTCGCTGCCGCCGAGCCCGCGCCGCTCGGCGGCGCGCCGTAGCTTGTTGCTGCGTCGCTCGCCGACCAGACGGGCGATCTCGTCGTCGAGCGGCCGGCTCGCGTCGGCCAGTGCGCCGCGCGCCGCCGCGATATCGAGGCGATGGATGGCCTCGCTGAGCTCGGTGAGCCGGCGCAGGGTGGCGTCTTCCGCGGCAGCGGTGAGGTGCGGTTTGCGCGTCGGTGCCGCCAGACCGTCGGTGCCGGCCTGCAGACCCGACACGGCGCGCAGCTCGACGGCGGTGCCGTCCGGCGCCGTGCCGATCAGTACGCCGAGCATCTTGCCTTCTCCGCCGTCGCTGTCGCCGAGCGATCCGATCCAACGCCGCGCGGCGTCGATCGCGGCGCGATTGCGCGGCAGCCTGTGTCGGGTTGCGCAGGCGTCGCACCATCCCGAATACGCGTCCTCGGTTTGCTCGTTCACTCTTGCGTCACCACCCGGTAGTCGAGGCGCGCATGGAATGCGCCGTCGTTCCAGTACAGCGTGTAGCTCGACTTTTCGATGCGCTCGATCGTGATGATGTCGTGCTCGAGCGGCGGCAGCGGCCGCGCGTTCCCGGCGTACTCGATCACCTGGCGGCGCGGCTTCACCGTCCACGCCTCCACCTGCGCGAGGTACGCCGGGGCGAGCTCGTCGAGCGGGGCGAAGCCGAGCAGGTCGAGGTGCGTGCCGGCGCGGCAGACCGCGAGGCCGCGCGCTCCGTCCGTGGCTCGGACGACGGTGGCGACGGCGTCGAGCGCGCCGTCGCCGTCGAGATCGCCGTCGAGTTGCCGTGGTGTGATCCAGGCGCTCAGCTCGTACGGCGGCCGCAGGCCGCACGCGGCGAATCTCTCGACCTCTTCCGGCACAAAGGCGGTGGCGTCGCGGTCCGCCGCATCGCCGCCGAGCGCGCCGGCCTTCGGCCAGGTCAGGCAGGCGGCGAAGCGCAACCGCGCGATGCGCGCCTGGCGCCCCGGCTCGAGATCGGCGAGCTCCATCTCCTCGATGAAGAGCCAGCCTTGCCCCTCGGCTTCGACCGGTGCATCGCCGCGCGGCGGCCGGAAGCCGCCGGTGCCTTCGATCGACGGTGCGAACTGAAACTGGCGCAGGTGTTGCGGAGCGTTGACGCTGCCGTCGTTCGCCGCCGTGTTGTCGGCGTTGCGGAAGTGCCAGCCATCGAGCTGGCGCGGATTGGGCCCGTGAAAGGGCGGCGTCACCGCGGTGAGGTCGCGGCCGTCAGCGGCGAGCAGCGACAACAGCCAGCCGTGCGGCTGCGGCTGCAGGGTGAATGTCCAGCCGTTCACCGCTTCGCTGAAGGCGTCTCCCGCCGTTACTTCTCCCGAAAGCGCTGCCGCTTGAAGCGACTCGTCGCCGCCGCACGCCGGTGTCTTGGGTCGGGATCCCTGCGCGGCGCTTACCTGGGCGGCTGTGAATACAGCGGCGATATAACCGATTGCCGCCGCCGCGGCGGCCGCGGTGACCGCGGTGGCGATGCGCAGACTCCGCGGGCTCAGGCGAGAGCCGACGAAGATCGCTGCGACCAGCGCGCCGGTCGCGGCGCCCAGCGCCCACGCGACGGCGATGGCGGGACCGGCAAGGCCGCTGCCGGCGGGCACGAGGAAAGCGCTTGCGGCGACGCCTCCGGCGACGAATCCGATCAGCGCCGCCGCGAGGGCGAAAAGCGACCTCAGCAGGACGTGCATCGAGCGGCGGCGGGCCTCGTCGACTGGCGTGCGGCGGACCGCTTCACTTCAGTCGACCGCGCACGGGAACGGGCTGACGCCCGCGATGGCGCCCACCAGCGAGCCCTCTTCGACGGCGTCGAAGAGGTTGTCGGGATCGTTCATCGCGAGGTCCAACCAATCGCGCATGAGGATGCCGTCGACCGCCTGGCCGGTGAAGAGACTCGTGCTGTTGGCGATCGTGTGGCGGCTGCTGGTGATGGCCGGCAGGAAGTAGGATAGGCCGTTGGTGCCTTGGGTGGCGCAGTACGACTGACGCACTGCATTGATCCAGGCCGGTGTGCTGGGAAAGAAAGTCGTGCTCACCTGCACGTCGTCGACCTGGTTCGAAAGAACGAGAAAACGCTGCTCCGCCTCGCCGCGCAGGCGCGGTGCCGAAGCTTGATAGAGATTGGGGCCGACCGCGCAGCCGAAAGTCTTGCAGTACGGCGGCATGAAGCGCAGCGCGTCCCAACCGCTCGGCGGAGTGTTGCTCAGCATGACGATTCCCAGGCCGGCGACGCCGATCAGCTCGCCGTTGTTGAGCGCCAACGCGGAGTCGGGCCAGGCGGCGGTGTGCGACCACTGCAGGTCGTCGAGGATGTAGTGGTAGTTGTACAGCGCCCCGAAGCCGCCGGCGGAAGTTCCGCCGAACAACATCCGGATGCGATCCGGCCGGTAGCCCTCGGTCCCTTCCTGGTCGAGAACGCTCCAGATGACGTCGCGCAGGTAGCGCAGCGAAGCGCGCGTGTTGATCCCCCCGAAGCGATGCACGGTGACGCTCGGCCAGGCGTTGGTGGCGCCGCCGCCGATGAAGAGGTCCTGCGTGCAATAGGGGAGAAACACTTTCGTCCAATTGGCGAACGGGCTGACGGCCGGGTCGTTGGACATGATGCCGCCGGTGGAGTTGCCCTCGCTGAGCGCTTCGAAGAGATCGGCACTGACGCCGTCGCAATCGTCCTCGAACACGCAGACGCCGCCGCCTTGCATATGCACGACGACGTTTTCCACCGGGAAGCCGGGCGGAGCGAGTCGCAGGCGAAATGCGTACGAGCTGCCGTCGCCGCAGCGGGTGCCCCAGGTCGCCTCGTCGAGCACGACCTGCACGGCCGTGCCGCGCGGCGGCACGGCAACCTGTGCGCGCGGGCCGCAGTCGAGCTGCAGCGGGCTCACGTCGGGGTGCGCGATCGCCGTCGCACAGCGCGCCTGGGCGGCGGCGCGTTCCAGGTAGTCGCCGGCGGTGAGCGCGGTCAGGGACGGAACCTCCGTCGCCGCGCAGTGCGCCGCGATCTTGGCGGCAGCCGCGCTCTCCAGCTTGGCCAGCTTGGCATCGACTCGCGTCGTGTCGCAGTTGCCGCCGCGGCGCTGCTTGTCGACGCACGCCATGAGCACTCTGGCGTGGCGGGTCAGCAGCGTGCGACCGCGCGCGAACGTCTCATCCAAACACTGGCGGCCTTCGTCGTCGGCGGCATCCCAGACCGCGCCGTGTGGTCCGCCGTAGGTACGTGCGACGAGGGACGCGGTCTCGGCGCTGCACGCGACCTGCAGCCGCTCGACCAGCGCCGCCTGTGTCAGGGCCGCGAAGCCGGCGCTCTGGACGACGGCGTCGGACCCGCATCCAGCAGCAATTCTGCTCTGCAGCTTGTCGAGCGCTCGCAGTGCCTTCGGATCCGATTCGCCACAGCCGGCGCCGTCGTCGCGAAAACACCGCCGCTGCAGAGCGGTGAGCTTCTTGAGGCACGAGACGAAGCTGCGGCCGGCGGTCTTCTCACATCGCAGAGCCGCGTCGACGGCGGCAGCGGGCGCCGGCAGCGTGGCTGCGGCGACTGAGCCGAGGGTTGCGACGCCGATGGCGGCGATGCGAAGCCTGCTCACGAGATCTTTCCGCGAGGACGCGAGCCTCGCGACACCAGAACAGCGGCGAACCTACCAGAGCCGGTGATCTCGGGTAAAGCGATGATCGCAGAGAGCTTCGGTCTCGCGAGCCCGTCCGCAATCTGCGCTGTCGCTCGTCGGGAAGAGCGGGGGCCGCGACACGCGGCCCCCGCTCTCGTTCAGTCGATCGTGCAGGGGAACGCGTTCACTCCGGGAATGTCGACGGTCAGGGTACCTTCCTCGACCGCATCGGGGACGTTGTCCGGATCCGTCATGGCGTTCGCGAGCCAGTCGCGCATGATGATGCCGTCGACCGCTTTCGTGGTGTAGAGCGTTTCGCGCGTCGCGACGACGTGGGTGCTGGCGGTGATGGCGGGCAGGAAGTAGTGCAGACCGTTGGTGCCGGCGGTATCGCAGTACGAGTCGCGCGCCTCGTTGATCCACGCGGCCGCGTTGGGAAAGAAGGTCGTCGACACCTGAGTCGAGTCGACCTGGTTGGAGAGAACGAGGAACTGCTGCTCGGGCTCGCGCTTCAGGCGCGGTGCGGACGCCGCGTACACGATCTCGCCGACGGCGCAGTTGCCGGCGAAGCAGTACGGGGGCAGGAACGGTCCGGCCGCCCAGCCGAGCGGCGGGCTGTTGGGGATGACCAACAGCGCCAGATTGGCGATACCGAGCGGGTTGCCGTTGTCGAGCGCCAGCGCTGCATCCGGCCAGGCGCTGGCGTGGATCCACTGCAGGTCGTCGAGGACGTAGTGGTAGTTGTAGAGCGTGCCGAAGGCTCCCGCCGAAGTGCCGCCGAAGAGCATTTTGATTCGGTTCGCCCGATAGCCTTCGCTCTCTTCGTCGAGTGCCGCCCAGAGGACGTCGCGCAGATAGCGCAGCGCGGCGCGCGTATTCACCGAGCCGAAGCGATGAACGATCGGCCCGCCGGTGCCCGACCAGTTGCTGGTTGCGCCGCCGCCGATGAACACGTCTTGCGTGCAGTAGGGCAGGTAGACCTTCGTCCAGTTGGCGAACGGACTGACCAGCGGGTCGTTCGACATGATGCCGTCCGTCTCCGGCCCGTCGCTCAATGCTTCGAACAAGTCGGGATTGGCGCTCTCGCAGTCCGCCTCGAAGATGCAAACGCCGCCGCCTTGCATCTGCAGGACGACGTTCTCGACCGGATGGCCGATCGGCGCGAGTCGGATCTGGAAGGCGTAGGAGCTGCCGTCGCCGCAGCGCGTTCCCCACGTCGCCTCGTCGAGAACGACCTGCGTGAAGCTGCCGCGCGCCGGTACCGGCACGCCGGCGCGCGGTCCGCAGTCGAGATCCAACGGACTGACGTCGGGATGCGCCATCGCGGTCATGCAGCGCGATTGCGCGGCCGTGCGCGACAGAAACTCGCCAGCGTTGAGCGTGACGAGTGTCACCGGCGGCGTCGCGGCGCAGTCGGCGTTGATCTTGTCGAGCGCCTTGGTTTGCAGCAGGGCGACCTTCTCCGCCGTCTTGACGGTGTCGCAATTGCCGCTCTTGCGCTCCTTGATGACGCACTTGGTCTGGCTCTTGGCGGAGCCGGTGAGGAACTTGCTGCCGTTCTTGAGCAGCGAATCGATGCAGCCCTTGCCGTCGTCGTCGGCGCCGGCGAAGGCGGCGCCGTGCGGACCGCCGTAGCTGCGCGCGACGATCGATTCGGTCTCGGCGATACAAGCCGCCTGCAGGCGATCGACCAGGGCAATCAAGGTGAGAGACGGATAGCCGCTGGCCTGCACGGTGGCGTCATTGCCGCACTTGTCGGTCACCTTGTCGGCGAGCTTGCCGAGCGCCTTGACGATGTCGGCGTCGGCCGCGTCGCAGATGGCGCCGTCCTTGTTGAAGCAGGAGCGCTGGATGCCGGTCAGCTTCTTGACGCACTTGACGAGGCTCAAGCCGGCGGCCTTCTCGCACAGAAGCGCCGGGTCGGCGGCGGCCGCCGCCGTGAAAGGCGCCAGCATTGCGGCCGCGACGGCGGCTCGCAGGACGATCGTTCGCATGTGTTCCCCCTCGAGTCGGAATTGGTCGGCTTCCCCTATAACCGATCCGGTGCGGATCGTAGCAAGGCACGGCGCCACGGCAAGCTCTCGATGCGTAGCCCGCCGATGGACAGACTGAACGGCCGGGCGTAGCGTCCCAAAGGCCCACGGTGGTGGAGGATTCGATCATGGCTGGTGAAACCGCATTCGACCGAGCGACGCTCGACATCGCGACGCCCGAGCACTACGAGCGCAACGGTTATCCGCACGCCGAGTGGACCTGGCTGCGGCGCAACGATCCCGTGTTTCGCTACGAGCGCGACAACGTCGATCCGTTCTGGGCGATCACCAAGCACGCCGACATCGTCGCCATCGGCAAGCGGCCCGACCTGTTTCTAAACGAGCCGCGCTTGGCGGTGTTCACCAACGACCTGCCGCCGCCGCCCGAAGGGGCGGCGCGGCACCTCCTCAACATGGACCCTCCCGACCACGCCCGCTATCGCCGCGTCACCAGTCGTTGGTTCACGCCGCGCGCCATCCTCGGGATGAGCGACAAGGTCGAGCGAGTCACCCGCGAGATCCTCGACGATGCGGCGCGGAAGACGGCCGGCGACTTCGTCGCCGACATTTCGGCGCGCATCACCATCGCCGTCATCGCCGAGATGCTCGGTGTGCCCAAGACGTACTGGGACAAGCTGTTTCGCTGGACCAACGAGATCATCGCGCCGCAGGATCCGGAGTTTCAGCAGGGCAAGACGGCACAGGAGACCATCGAGGGCGCGCGGCTCGAGCTGTTCACCTACTTCCACGAGCTGTCCGAAGAGCGCCGCCGGCGGCCGACCGACGACATCGTCAGCGTCATCGCCAACGGCGAGGTGCAGGGGCAGCCGCTGCCGCCGGTCGAGTTGCTGTCGTACTACTTCCTGCTCGTCGTCGCCGGCAACGAGACGACTCGCAATGCGATGACCGGCGGCATGATGGCGCTGCTCGAGAATCCGAATGAGTGGCAGAAGCTGCGGACGCAGCCGGAGCTCGTCGACTCGGCGGTCGAAGAGATCGTCCGCTGGACGACGCCGGTCATCCAGTTCGCCCGCACGGCGACGCAGGACCACGAGCTGCGCGGCAAGACGATCCGCGAGGGTGAGTCGGTTTGTTTGTTCTACGCCTCGGGCAATCGCGACGAGGAGGTGTTCGAGGATCCGTTCGCCTTCCGCATCGACCGGCACCCGAATCCGCACATCGGCTTCGGCATGGGCGAGCACGTCTGCCTCGGAGCCCACCTGGCGCGCCTCGAGCTGAAGCACGCCTTCGCGCAACTGGCGCGGCGTCTCGAAGCCTGCGACCTCACCGGCCCGATCGAGCGCGCCCGCTCCAGCTTCGTCGGCGGCATCAAACGCGCCCCGATGAAGTGGCGCATCGCGTAGCGCTGCGCGCAGGTACGGGCTCAGGCGCAGGCTTAGGCGGAGGTGGTCGCTTCGCGACAGCATTGGATGCTGTCGTGCGCAGCGCGACCACCTTCCTCAGCCTAAGCCCGAGCCTGAGCCTCAGCCTGCGAGTGGAAAGCCCACT
>CADEER010000118.1:0-1592 GCA_902826395.1 uncultured bacterium | reverse complement strand
GTATCGGGGGCGGCTGTCGGAGTTCCCGCCGGCGGCGTTGCGGTCGGGTTGGCCGGCGTCGGTGTGTTGATGGCGACGGTGGGAGTCTGGACGGCCGGCGTCGGTGTGTTGACGGCGACGGTCGGCGTCGGGACGACCGGCGTCGAGGTCGGCACCCGAGTGTGGGTGTGAGTGGCTGTCGAGACCGCCTGGGTCGCGGTCAGGGTCGGTTGCACCGTCGCCGTCGGACTGGCGACGCTGGGCGTGCCGGCCAAACAAAAGCCGTGGCCCTCGAGCGCCTGACAACTGCTCGCCGTAGTGCAGGGATCAAAGTCGTCGCACGCGGTGCCGAGATTGGCGGGCTGACAGAGGCCGTTTGCGGGGTTGCAGGTTTCGCAACCCGGGATGCAGCGCGAGCCTTCCACCGTGCACTCGCCGGTTTCGAAGTCGCAGACGTCGGTGCAGGGATTGCCGTCGGTGTCGGGACAGGTGCGGAAGGTGGTGAGGCATGCCACGGCGACGCCGCCGAACACCTGGCAGGTGCCATCAAAGCAAGGGCCCAGCTCGCCGGTCGGCGTGCAGTCCTGGCCGGCGATGTCGGGCTTCGGCGAGCAGGTGAACGGTACTCCCGGTGCCGGGAAGATCTGCCCGCAGATGCCGCAGCCGCCGGCGCACTCGGTGTCCTCCGGCGGCGCGTCGCCCATGCAGCCGAGCGGGGTGCAGCGGTCGTTGACCGTGCAGTCGTTGGCGTCGTCGCAGCTTGCGCTGCCGCTGGGGGTGCCGACGCACTCCTCGTCGACGCACATGTCGCTGGTCGTGCAGGGATCGAAGTCGTTGCACGTCTGCGCGGCGACGGGAGCTGCGACGGCGAGCAGCAAAAGCAATACAATCATAGTGATTGAGCGCATTGATCGAGCACCTCCATTAGCTCGGGATAGGTGTCGTCATACGCCGTACATCCCGGCGGTCAATGCGGGGCGAATGGCTGCGGCGATCTAGAGGCTGAAGGCTGAGGCTCGGGCTTAGGCTCGGGGCGGTGGTCGCTTCGCGACGGCATTGAATGGAAGTCGCGCGCAGCGCGACCACCAGCCTCAGCCTCAGCCCGAGCCTCAGCCTTCAGCCTGCGAGTGGGCGAAGCCCACTCGCTAATAACGATAATGATCCGATTTGAACGGCCCCTCGGCGGTGACGCCGATGTACTTCGCCTGGGTCGGCGAGAGTTGGGTCAGGCGGGCGCCGAATTTGTCGAGGTGCAGGCGCGCCACCTTTTCGTCGAGGTGCTTCGGCAGCACGGTGACGCTCTTGCCGTACTTCTCGGCGTTCTTGTGCAGCTCGATCTGCGCCATCACCTGGTTGGTGAACGAGGCGCTCATCACGAAGCTCGGGTGACCGGTGGCGCAGCCGAGATTGACCAGACGGCCCTCGGCGAGAATCAGGATCGAGTGGCCGCCGCCGTTCGGGCCGTGCTTGGTGTTCTTGAACTTGAACTCGTGCACCTGCGGCTTGATGAGAATCTTCTCGACCTCGCCCTTGGCGACCAGCTTCTCGAGATCGGCCATGTCGATCTCGTTGTCGAAGTGGCCGATGTTGCAGACGATGGCGTTGTGCTTCAT
>CADEER010000117.1 GCA_902826395.1 uncultured bacterium | reverse complement strand
CGTGTCGCCCCCGCCGGAGAACAGCCGGATCAAGCGATGCGTCCAGTATTTGCTGCCGATTTTGGTCAGCACGGCGGCGATCTCGGAGGGCTTTTCGATCGGCTGCGCGCGACCCGCGAGCTGCCCGTCACCCAGGTCGAAATAAACCTGCGGGTTGGCGATCAGATTGCGGTACCACTGCGCCGGCTTGCGGGCGACGTGTTGGACGAAGATGTGATCGGGTCCGCCGACGAAGAACCAGATCTTCACGCGTCGCGGCTCTCCCGACCGGCGTCCGATGGTCGTCAGCTCGACCGTCTTGCGCCGCGCGTAGCGCGTGAGGTCGACCGGACCGGTCATTCCTCGAGAATCACCTTCGAGCGCACGTTCAACTTCTCGTCGAGCTCGTAGACGATCGGTACGCCGGTCGGAATGTTGAGCTCCATCACCTCTTCGCGACTCAGCTTCTCGAGATCCATCACGATCGAACGCAAAGAGTTTCCGTGCGCGACGACCAGGATGTTCTGACCCTGCGCAACCAGCGGTGCGATGCGCGACTCGAAATAGGGCAGCGTCCGCGCCGCGGTGTCCTTCAGACTTTCGCCGTCCGGCGGGGCAACGTCGTAGCTGCGCCGCCAGATGTGCACCTGCTCGTCGCCGTACTTCGCCGCAGTCTCCGCTTTGTTGAGTCCCTGCAAGCTGCCGTAGTGACGCTCGTTCAGCGCGCGGTCGGCGTCGATCGGCACGGTCGGGTTGCGGTTTTCCTCGAGCACGATGTCGAGTGTTCGCGCCGCCCTCTGTAGATCCGAGGTAAAGGCGCGGTCGAATCGGACATCGCGCAGCAGCCGTCCCGACCGCCGTGCCTCGTCGCGGCCGAGCTCGGTGAGCGCCACGTCTTCCCAGCCGGTGAATCTATTTTCCAGATTCCACTGCGACTGCCCGTGGCGAACTAATACCAACTTTCCCATCCCCCCCTCGCTTCGATCCGACGCTAATCGCGAACGACCCCTTCGAGGTCGTCGGGCTCGGTGCGGTACGGATCATAGAGATACGGCGACCACTGCCGCCCGGCGTTCGGCTCCCAGGGATCGTGCTCTTCGGGCAGCCAGTCCTGTTCGTTGGCGCGAAAGCCGCGCTGTCGCCGCTTGTCCCTGTACCGCGGGATCACATCGACGACGACATCGTCGGCCGTCTCTCGCTCTTCGCGACCGACCTCTTCCGCCTCGTTCGACTCCCAATCGCGCTCGTACCTCTCGCGCCGATCACTCGCGAGCTCGTCGACTTGCAACCGGCGGCCGTACGTCTCGGCGCATCGCTCGACCCAAGCCGCCGACGTCCCCAACGACTTGGCAACCAGTTCGGCAGTGGGGGCGCGGTTGCCGTTTCGCAACTCGATGCGATGCATCTCGCGAACGACGGAGGGACACGGCACCTTCTGTCCACTCGCCGGCAGCGCGACCCCGGCGACCATCAAAATGGCGGTTGCGACGCGAGCGAGTGACGACAGGCACGCCTGTCGGTGGGCGTCACGTCTGTCGTCCTCGTCCGCCACTCGCTCGCATCCGATCTCGGTTTAGAGAGTTCCGCGCCGTGCCGCCTGATAGTGACTCGCGCAAAACCCCTTCGCCACGTAAGCCCGATTGCAACCTTTGACTGTGCACGTGCGCTTGGGCGGCGGCAGGTCGATCTTCGGGGGCTTCCAGCCCTTGAGAGCATCCGTCGTCACATCGAGGCCCTCGTTGAGAAGGGCAATGACGACTTCCGTCTTCGACGCGCCCATCTCTTTGGCCACTCGGTGGATCGCATCACTGACGTCAGTCGGAATCTTCACGTTCATCAGCTTGCTCACTGCTCTTTCGCTCTTGCCCAAATCCTTCAATCTCAAATCGGAACGCATCAACATCTCCTCCACGTTTCCCAATGGCACCTCGGCCACTGGCTGTGTTTTGTTCAACAGCGTAGCCTACTGATGCACCTGTAACAATTCAATCGAGTTGCTCGCGAGTGTCGAACCTCCGTCACGAAAAGCAGGCCATCGAAGTTCCCGACTGGTGCGACTGGGGCCGGGGCACTGGCAATGCGTTGATCCTGGCCCCGCACGGCGGCCGGCGGCGACAATCAGAGCGGATCGGCATCCCTCGCCGGATCGATGGGCGGCATCGCATCAATGACCTCCACACCGCCGATCTGGCCGTCTCACTCGCCGCGGGAATGCGGGCGTCGTTCGTGGCCAATCGCGGCGCTGATCGCAATGTGCTGGATCTGAACCGGATCTCGCAAGTTCGCAAGAAAGCGCCCTGGTTTTTGTCACTGATTGCCGATCTGGCGGAGGCGGCGGCAGCGCACCACCGAGAAATCTTCGTGTTGGTGGTCCACGGCTGGAACGTCGGTCAGGGATGTTGCGACCTGGGAATCGGCGCACCCGATGCCGAAGGCGGCGAGCTCGATCTCACCGTCTCGAATTCCTTCCTCATCGATTATTTGCGGCCCTTGCTGTTGCTCGAAGATTCCCGCCAGAGATTCTCGCTCGGCCGGCGCTACCCGGCGCGCCATCCGAACAATCTGCTCCAGCTCTTCCGCCGCGACGGATCTCGGCTCCACGAGGTGCCCGAGCCCCTCGCCAGCCTGGTGCGCGATGGGCGCTGCCAGGCCGTACAGCTCGAGATCGGCCTGCCGTTGCGATGGCCGGGCCCGCGCCGGGACAGCTTCATGCGGCACATCGCCGAGGCCTTCGCGCCCCGTACACCGCGCCGGCAGGCTCCCTCGATCCGCACTGCTTCCCCTGCCGAGCCGGCGACCAGCGCGCAGGCGTTACAGGTGTTCGATCCGCGATCGCGCATCGCCGTGCTCGCCAGCGTCGACCCGGCGCCGGCCGCCGGTGTCGTATTCGGTCGCGTCGCACTCTTTCTGCCCGACGGTGGTGTCGGTCTCTACACCGCCGAGGCCGAGACGATTCAGCACCTGGCCGGCGACGGCCCCGCCTTCACGTCCGCGTCGGACTCGGTCGAGCTGCAGTTCCGCGGGTCGATCCTCGTAACTCCCGACGGCGAAGACTACGTCGACCTCGAGCGCGCTTTGTCGCGCAGCCGCCTCGCCGAAGCTTCGCTGTCCCTCCATCTGTCGCATCAGGCGAACGGTCGAATCGGCAGGGTCACCGGAACGGTGCGGATCGACGGCGAGGTATTTCCGCTCGACGCCACCGGCTTCGCGACGCCGCGGGAATGGGGGGTCTGGCGGCGCGCCGGCCGCGCTCACTGGAGCGTTCGCGCCGCCTTCGCCGACGGAGCTAGTGCGCTCATTCAATCATCCGCCGCGGCTGGCGACGCCGTCGTGTCGTCCCGCGCCTTGATGACGACTGATCCATACGCGCCCGAGGAAATGTCGATCGAAACCGCCACTCAGTCGCTCCTCGTGCGGCCGGTCGGGCGCATGTCGATCGCCCGTCCGGTCGGTGCGACACGGCGCGCACGCATCACTTTCGGTCCCGCCGAGGTTCGCGACGTGATGACGGGAGATCTCGGTTGCGGGATCTATGAGTACGCGCGCCTGATCGATCGCTGACAGACGGTGCAATCAGCCCGGCGCGCTGAGTGACTCGGGGCGATCGAGCACGACCTGCGCGACCAGCTCGCGGTTCCAGGTCGCATCGCCGAACGTCACCTCCGAGCCCTTCGCACGCTTGAAGTAGAGGTGCATGTCGTGCTCCCAGGTGAAGCCGATGCCGCCGTGGATCTGGATCCCGTCTCCCGCCACTTCGCGATAGGCGTCGGAACAGTATGCCTTCGCCATGCAAGCGGCGAGATGCGCCTCGGGCACCTGGTTCGCCACCGCCCACGCCGCGTAGTACGTCGCCGACTTCGCGCTCTCGACTTGGACCATCATGTCGGCGCACTTGTGCTGGATCGCCTGGAAGCTGCCGATCGGCTTGCCGAACTGTTCGCGCACCTTCGCGTACTCGACGCTCATGTCGAGCACGCGCTGCGCGCCACCGCACATCTCGGCGCAGAGCGCGACCTTGGCCACATCGACGAGCCGATCCAACAGCTCCCACCCCCGGTCGACCTCGCCGAGAATCGCAGCGCCGTCGACCGCGGTATCGATCGTCACCTCGCAAAGCTTGCGGGTCTGATCCATGGTCTTGAGCACGCGAGTCGAAACGCCGTCCGACGTATCGACCAGAAACAGCGTCACGCCTCGCTCGCCGGCGCCGGAGGTGCGCGCCGGGACGATCAAGAGATCGGCGTTGTGCGCGTCGTGCACGAACAACTTCGTCCCCTTCAGACGAAAACCGGATCCGTCGCGCTGCGCCGCAAATCCGATGCCCTCCGCGTCCCAACGGCCGCTCTCTTCGACCTGCGCCAAAGTCGCGACAATGTCGCCGCTCGCCAGAGACGGGAGGTATCGCTGCTTCTGCTCTGCGCTGCCACCGAGATCGAGCGCCACGCCGCCGAGGATGGTGCTGGCGAAGAACGGCCCCGGCATCACGACCCGGCCCATTTCCTCGAGCACTACGATCATGTCGACCATGCCGAGACCGGCGCCGCCGTGCGCTTCCGGCACGATCAATCCGGTCCAGCCGAGCGCCGCCATCTTCTTCCATTGCTCGTCCGAGTACCCGCGCTCATCGTCCATCATCTGGCGCACGTACGTCATCGGGCATTCCCCTGCGAGAAACTCGCGGGCGCTATCGCGGAGCATTTCCTGTTCGTCGCTGAATCCGAAATCCATTCGTTCCTCCGGGGAAGGCGACTTTGTCTCCCGCACCGCACGGGCTGTCAACCGACGGTGACGGGACACGGACCTCGTCGCAACTCGCTTGTCTGCCCGGTGCGCGTTCGATAAACCGCAAACATGCAGTCACCGGCGCGAGCGCGATTCGCGGCCGTGGTTACGGCCCCGGAAGAATCGATTGATCTGGCCGAAGCTGCCCTCTTGATCGCCGCAGATGAGTACGATGCGGAGCGCCGGGCACCCCGCGCCGCAACCGAAGTGGCCGATTATGTCGACCGCTACCTGCGCGAGCTGGATCAACTGGCCACCGCTGCTGGCAATCGGATAGACGCCGTCGTGACGGCGCGCCGGCCGCTTGCCCTCATCGACTACCTCGCCGGCGAATGCGGCTTTCGCGGCAACCAGGACGACTACTACGACCGGCGCAACAGCTATCTCAACGACGTGCTCGATCGCCGGCTGGGAATCCCGATCACCCTCGCCCTGGTGTACATCGAGGTCGGTCGTCGCGTCGGCCTCGACATCCAGGGCGTCGGATTTCCCGGCCACTTTCTGGCATTGCACCAGAGCTCCGATCGGGAATCGCAAACCATCATCGACCCGTTCTTCGGCATCGCGCTCGACGAGGAGGGCTGCGCCGACAGACTGCGCGCCGTCGCCGGGCCCGATGCCGCGTTCGATCCGAGCCTGCTGTCCGTCGCGTCCACCACGCAGATCCTCGTCCGCATGCTGGCCAACTTGAAGATGATCCACCTGCGCTCGAAGAACCTCGAGCGAGCGCTGGCGTGCTGCGAGCGCACGCTGCTCGTCATCCCGGATCTACCGACGGAGCTGCGCGATCGCGCCGCCCTCTACCTGCAGCTCGAGTGCTTCGATGCGGCACGGCGCGATCTCGAGCGGTTTCTGGAAATTGCGCCGCACCACGAGAGCGCCGAGCTCGTACACGGCGAGTTGGTCAAGCTGCGCGCCGACGGCCCGGCACTTCATTGAGACGCCCTGCGCCGAGACGCCCTGCGCCCCGAGCGCGTCAAAAAGAAAGCGGCCTCTCCTCTCGGGAAGGCCGCCGTGTTTACCGCACCGTCCGCGACCGTTTGAGTTACGGGCAGGCGATGCCGACCCACGCGTCGCAGTTGATACCGAGCGCGTCGGAGGCGTTCACCATCTCGCAGAAGCGGCACTTCGCGTGGTCGCGCAGACAGTCCGCCAGACCTGGCGCGTCGATCGTGGGCGGCGTCGAATAGCCCGCGCACGCACCGCCGGCGAACTCGTCCACCACCGAGTTGGCGGCGCAGAACTGCGCAGCGGTCGCCTCGATCTGCGACGTCGCGTCGCTGATCTTTGCCTTGGTGTCGCTTTCGACCGAGAGGCCGCCGGTCAGGAGGCCGTTGGTGACGCACTGCTCGAGCTCGGCATTCAGCTCGGCGCCGCCGGTCGCGAAAGGCTCCTTGCCGTCCTTCATTGCCGCCTTCTTGCAACGCAGCCACGTCTTGCCGATCGCTCGCTCCAACTTGCTGACCCGGTTGATCACCTTGGTCTGGCAAATGCACTCGTCCGGATTGGTGTCGCAGAGCTGCAATGCGCCGAGGGTGGGACCGAACACGTCACGCAGCAGAGCCTTTGCACTCTCCTCGGCGGCGTCGTTGGTGGCGGTGGGGCCGGCATAGAAGACACTCGGCGCCGGGATGCACTTCTTGGTCGCGTCCGAGTCGGTCTTGTCGCGCTTCTTGTCGACCTTGCCCTTCGCATCGGCCTCGATGCAGGCATTCGCGTCCGAACCCGTCTTGACGCCGTCCTTGACGCAGCCGTCGTTCACCTTGAGCTGCGCCGCCTGCACCTTGAGGCCGTCGTTGTTCATGATCGAAATGCAGATCTGCTCCGCACTCGGAAGCTCGGCAAAGGCACCGACCGGCAGAGCCAGCAGCGCTCCCGCCAAGATTAGACCACCGCGATTCGACATCGAGTTTCCTCCTTGTGATTTCGTGACCACGACGCGCCCCAGCAGCACGTCCGGCGGAAGGTACCATCGCGACCACACTGGGTAAACGAAATTCTGCCGTGCGATCGGCGGCATCCGGGCGCAGCGGGCTCAGGACACAGCAGATCGCCCGGCGGGCGCTTCGCCAACCGGCACCGTCACGGTCACGGCCCGGCGACCGACGAGCGACTCTCGATACGAATGGAACGGACGGCGAAGCGCATCCATCAGAGACGATGGGGGCGTCTCCCCGGGTACTCCGAAGGCACGTGGCAGGCCGGCCGGGTCGACGTAGCTCCCGAACACAATGTCGAAGAACGAGAACATCGTGGCGTAGTTGCGGTCGATCACCCGGTCGTCACTGGCGTGATGCCACCGATGCATCGTCGGGCTGACCAGGATTAGACGCAACGGGCCGTGCCCCCAAGGTACGTTGGCGTGAGTGTAGAGACTGTACGCACGGCGGACCAACGCCTGGGTGGCGATCATCTCGTTGCTGAAGCCGGCGACCGCGAGACCTGTCAGGACGAACAGATAGGTTCCTGCCAACTGCAGGGGGTGATCGCGATCGTTCGTCAACCAATCGACCTCGGTCGTCGCATGATGAACTGAATGGATCGGCCACAACCAACGCATGTGAAATACGCGATGCTTCCAATAGGAGAAGAAATCGCCGACCAACAGTGCCGCGGCGAATTCGATCCAATAAGGCTGCGCGGCGACAGCTTCGCGCAGCGCGCGGTGCGTCTCCCAGCCAATCGTCGCGATCAGGTAATTGATGAAGGCGGCCACGAGGAACGCGTTGATCGGCCAGATAATCAGAGGGTTGAGGAACGACAGCGCCAGATCGGTGCCGGCCCCCTCCCGCCACCGCGGCTGATCGGGATTTGCCGGCCACAGCGACTCGATGGCGATGAAGACGACCGCGAAGCCGGCCAGGTAGATGCCGTGGTGCACAGACAGACCCGCCACGCGCGCAGCCACCTCCGCCAGCCACTCGACCATGTCTAAAAGGGTAGCAACCAACGCCGGTTTGTCGCGCGCCGTTTCGCGGTGCTAGCAAGCGCCATGCTTTCAGGGGCGAGCGGCATCGCGGTCAGTGCGGGGATCGCCGTCCGCGACGGGCGGGTGTTGGTATGCCGGCGCCGTTTCGACCAGCTCCATCCCGGTCGTTGGGAGTTTCCCGGCGGCAAGGTCGAGCCCGGCGAGACGCCGCAGCAATGCCTCGAACGCGAGATCGTCGAGGAGTTGGGGATCGCGGTGGACGTCGGCGACCTGCTGGCGCAACACCGCCATTGCTACGAGGGCGGCCCGACTGTCGACCTCTGGTTTTTCGCGATCGACGCCTGGCGCGGCGAGATCGAGAACCGAGTCTTCGAGGAGATCCGCTGGGTCGACCTCGACGAACTGGATGGGCTCGACCTCCTCGAAGCCGACCGGCCGATCGTGGCCCTGCTGCGCTCAGAGTAGATCGCTGGCGAGCTGGGCGAGCTCCGATCGCTCGCCCTTCTCCAGATTGACGTGGGCGTACAGCGGCTGCCCCTGCATCTTCTCGATCAGATAGCTCAGGCCGTTCGACTGGGTATCGAGATACGGGTGATCGATCTGGAAGATGTCTCCGGTGAACACCACCTTCGTCCCCTCGCCGGCGCGGGTGATGATCGTCTTCACCTCGTGCGGCGTCAGATTCTGCGCCTCGTCGACGATGAAGAAGATGCGATTGAGACTGCGTCCGCGGATGTAGGACAGCGCCGAAACGGCGAGCTTTTCGTCGTCGAGCATCTGTTGGATGAGCTCGGAGACCGAGCCTTTTCCGTTGCCGCCGGTCTGGCTCATGATCACCGCCAGGTTGTCGTAGATCGGCTGCATGTACGGATCGAGCTTGGCGCGAATCTCGCCCGGCAGGAATCCGATGTCGCGGTTGCTGAGCGGCACGATCGGCCGCGCCAGGAAGATCTGCCGGTAGTTGCGGCGCTGCTCGAGTGCCGCCGCCAGCGCGAGCAGCGTCTTGCCGGTGCCAGCCGTGCCGGAGATGCTGACCAGGGGGATGGACGGGTCGCTCAACACGGAGAGCGCGAAAGTCTGCTCGGCGTTGCGCGGCACGATGCCGAACGCCTGTACCTTGTTGACGCGCCGGATCGAGCCGCGGCCTGCGTCGTAACGAGCCAGCGCCGACTTGTGATGATTGCGGAGGATGAGGTTCTCGTTGGCAACCAGCGGCCGGGCCGTCGTCTCCGCCGCCAACAGCTCCGCTTCGAAGCCGTCGCCGGCATACAGGCTGTCGATCAGCTCCGACTCCAGGTTCTCGAGGGTGCGCTTGCCGGTGTACAGCCGCGACACGTCGGGCACCCGGTCGGTCGTGTAGTCCTCGGCCTGCAGCCCGACCGCCCGCGCCTTCAGGCGCAGATTGACGTCCTTGGACACCAGCACCACCGGCTCCCCCGCCATCTCCTTCGCCAGCGTGTAGGCGCAGTTGAGGATCAGGTGGTCGGGTTTGAGGCGGTCGAAGTGCGCCGCCAGGTCGGGATCGAACTCACGCCCGAGCCGCACCCGCACGGTGCCGCGATTGACTCCGATGGGCACACCTTCATCGAAGATCCCCTCGCCGCCCAGCCGATCGAGAGAGCGCAGGAACTCGCGAGCGTGATAGTTGATCGATTCGTTGCCTTTTTTGAAGTGATCCAACTCCTCGAGCACGGTGATCGGGATGACGATCGCGTGCTCCTTGAACTGGGTCAGACACGAGCTGTCGTGCAGCACGACGTTGGTGTCCAGGACGAAGGTCTTCCGCACCTCTCCAGCAACCATCCACACCTCACCTTCCAAGAGGTGTATAGGCGAGCCGGTCGGCCGACTTCAACGACAAAAACCGCGCGGCCGCCTCCTCGTCTCTTCCGCTTTCGCACCGACGAAGTCCGGATGGCCGAGTTTCTCGGGCGGTGATCGTCTGATACCTTTGGGCACTGCGCTTCAATCGAACATACGGGAGCTTCGATCCATGTCTGAAACCACCGCTCGATCGCTCGAGCCGCGCCGATTTTTTCTCGACCGCTTTGCGCTGGATGAGAGCGCTCTCGAGGACGCCATCGGTTCGGCCATCGCCCGCAAGGCCGACTTCGCCGATCTGTACTTCGAGTTCCACTCCTCCGAGTCGTTCTCGATGGAAGAGGGAATCGTAAAGCGGGCCAACAAGAACATCTCGCAAGGCGCCGGCGTGCGCGTGGTTGCCGGCGACAAATACGGATGTGCCCATACGGACGAGGTCAACGGCGAAACCCTGCGCCTCGCTACACAGACGGCGCGCGCCATCGCCGAGGCGGGCGGTCGCGAATCCGGCGTCGCGGTGCGGGCAACGCGGCCACAGCACGACCTGTACACCTTGGAGCAGCATCCGCTCGACGTCGCGCTGGCCGAGAAGATCGCCCTGCTGAACGATCTCGACGTCTTTGCGCGCCGCTATGACCCGCGCATCACCAACGTTCTCGCCGGGCTCGGCGTCGAGCAGAAGATCGTCCTCGTCGTCAATTCTTCGGGAGTCGTCGTCGGCGACGTCCAGCCGCTGATCCGCTTGAGCGTCACCTGCATCGCCGAGGAGGGCGGCAAGCGGCAGCAGGGCACATCGGGCGGCGGTGGCCGCGTCGAGTTCGACTTCCTCACCGAGGGCAATCGCTATCGCGATTGGGTGAAAGTCGCCGCCGACCAGGCGCTGCGCAACCTCGACGCGGTCGACGCGCCGGCCGGCAACATGACGGTCGTGCTCGGTCCGGGCTGGCCCGGCGTGCTCCTCCACGAGGCGGTCGGACACGGCCTCGAGGGCGACTTCAACCGCAAGCAGACGTCCGCATTCAGCGGCCGTATCGGTGAACGCGTCGCCTCCGAGCTGTGCACGGTGGTGGACGACGGGACACTGCCGAACCGCCGCGGCTCGCTCAACTGCGACGACGAAGGCACGCCGACCGGGCGCACCGTGCTGATCGAAAAGGGCATCCTGCGCGGCTATCTGCAGGACCGCATGAACGCCCGCCTGATGGGCATGGAGCCGACCGGCAACGGCCGTCGCGAAAGCTTCGCGCACGCGCCGATGCCGCGCATGACCAACACCTTCATGCTGGCCGGCGAGACGCCCCCCGAGGACATCATCCGATCGGTGCCCAAGGGTCTGTACGCCGCCAACTTCGGCGGCGGCCAGGTCGACATCACGAGCGGCAAGTTCGTCTTCTCCGCCACCGAGGCGTACCTGATCGAAGACGGCCGGATCACCCGCCCGGTCAAGGGCGCCACCCTGATCGGCAACGGCCCGCAGTCGCTGACCAAGATCTCGATGGTCGGCACCGACCTGGCGCTCGACGAAGGCGTCGGCACCTGCGGCAAGGACGGCCAGTCGGTGCCGGTCGGCGTCGGTCTGCCGACCATCCGGATCGACGGAATGACTGTCGGAGGAACCCAGGCGTGAGCGGCCAGGAGTTGACGAATCTCGACGAGATCGCCGCCCTACTGCTCGCCGAAGCCAAGCGCCACGGCGCCACCGAGGCGGACGTCGTCGTCGTCGAAGGCGACTCGCTCTCGGTCGGCGTCCGACTGGGCGAGATCGAGAAGGTGCAGCGCTCGAAAGCGCGCCACCTCGGCTTGCGGGCGTTCGCGGGTAAGAGCAGCGCCATCACGTCGACCGCCGACTTCTCACGCGGCTCGCTGATGCGTCTCGCCGAAGAGTCGGTTGCCCTGGCACGCGTCACCGCGGTCGACGAGGTCAGCGGTCTGCCCGAACGAGACCAGCTCGCCACCGCGATCGCCGACCTCGAGTTGTACGACCCGGCGATTCGCGACATCAGCGCCGAAACCGCAACCGAGTGGTGCAAGGAAGCCGAAGCCGCCGCCATGGCCGCCGATCCGCGCATCACCAAGTCCGAGGGCGCGGAGTTCGACTGCGGCACGCATCGCGTCGTCTACGCGACCAGTCATGGCTTCGCCGGCTCGTACCGCAGCTCCGCCTGCTCGCTGTCCGCGGTGCCGGTGGCGACCGAGAACGGCGCCATGGAGCGCGACTATTGGTACAGCTCGCAGCGCCGGCTGAGCGCGCTCGAGTCTCCCGCCTCGATCGGCGCGCGCGCGGCACAGCGCGCCCTGCGACGCCTCGGCGCGCGGCAGGTTGGCACGATGACGGTGCCGGTCATCTTCGATCCCGACATGGCGGCGTCGCTGGTCGGTCACGTGGCCGGCGCCGTCTCGGGTTACGCGCTCTACAGGGGGGTGTCGTTCTTGCGCGACAAGCTCGGCGAGAAGGTCATGCCCGACTTCGTCTCGATCGCCGACCAGGGCAACCTACCCGGAGGCCTCGGCTCGAAGCCGTTCGACGGCGAGGGACTGCCCACCCGCCGCACTGCCGTCGTCGAGCGCGGCGTGCTGTCGAGCTACCTGTTCGACACCTATTCCGCTCGCAAGCTCGGCAGCCGTTCGACCGGCAACGCGGCGCGATCGGTCGCCGATGCTCCCGGTGTCAGCCCGACGAACCTCTGCCTCGCAGCGGGCGACACCGCTCCCGAGGCGATTATCGCTTCGGTCAAATCCGGTCTCTACGTCACCGAGCTGATGGGCTTCGGAGTGAACTCCGTGACCGGCGACTACTCGCGCGGCGCCAGTGGGCAGTGGATCGAGAACGGCGAGCTGGCTTATCCGGTGAGCGAGATCACCATCGCCGGCAACCTGCTCGACATGTTCCGCGATATCGAAGTGGTCGGTTCCGACCTCGAGCGGCGGCGCAGCATCTGTGCGCCGACGATCAAGATCGCGCGCATGACCGTTGCCGGGGCTTGATCTCTTTCACCACAGAGGCACAGAGAGCACAGAGATAGCGTCTCTAGTTCGAATGCTTTGATTTGCTCGCGACGCCGGGTGTTGCGCCCAACCGCAGGAGCACGGACACGAATCGATGAGTACAGCGGGGGCGCGGGTCGTCGAGGCGCTGGTATTGCTAGTCGTCACGCTGGTGCTGGCGGTGGCGTTCCACCTCCCCACGCTGTGGCTGTTGGTACCGATCGTCTGGATCACCGTCACCGGCCGCTCGTTCGACGACTACGGACTGCGCATCGGCGATCTCGGCTCGTGGCGCCTGCACGCCGTCCTCGTGTCGGTAATCTTCGGCGGCTACGCGCTGCTGCACTTCGCGTTCGCCAAGCTGGCCTTCGGCGCCACGTTCGAACCATCGATGCACCCGCAGTTCGCGAATCTGGCGGTCACCCAGCTCATCATCATCGGCCTCTCCGAAGAGGTCTTCTTCCGCGGCTATTTGCAGAGCGAGCTCGATCGCTACTTCGGCCGCCCGTATCTCTTGTGGGGCGCCCGCATCGGTTGGGGCCTGCTGGCGGCGGCGATTCTGTTCGGCCTCTGCCACGTCATCCACGGCGACATCACCCGGCTCCGCGTCGCCTTCTTCGGCCTCTTCGCCGGCTGGCTGCGGGTGCGCACCGATGGGATCGCGGCGCCGGCCGTCTATCACGGCACGGCCAACATTCTCTACGACTTCATGCAGAGGAGCATGGTCGTTCCCTGAACTTGCTCGCGGACCGCCGGCGTTCGACAAATACGCCGCTAGCGTCACTTTTTGTCACGAAGCGCTGCTCAGATGCCGAAGCACAGCGCAAGCGATGCTGAGACTCCGGCGTCTGAAACTAACGTTCGCACTTGGCTTGCGCCTTGCTAGACTATCGCGTCTGGAGGGCTGTTATGGACATTACCGAGCTGCTTACGTTTGCCCACAAGAGCGGAGCGTCGGACGCGCATCTGACGTCCGGGGAGCCACCCCGGGTCCGCATCCACGGCGACATCAAGAAGCTCGACCATCCGCCGCTCACCTCCGAGAACGTGCACGACATGGTGTTCGACATCATGTCCGACAGCCAGCGCAAGGTCTTCCAGGAGACCAACGACCTCGATTTCTCGTTCGAGCTCGGCGACATGGCTCGCTTCCGCGTCAACGTCTTCCGCGGACGCTGCGGCGAGGGCGCGGTCTTTCGATTGATTCCAACCAAAGTCATGACGCTCGACGAGCTCGGGCTGCCGAAGATTCTCAAGGAAGTCTGCGATCGCGAGAAGGGCCTCGTACTGGTCACCGGTCCGACCGGCTCCGGTAAGTCGACGACGCTCGCGGGGATGATCGACTACATCAACGAGAAGGACGAAGGCCACATCCTGACCATCGAGGACCCGATCGAGTTCGTGCACAAGTCGAAGCGCTGCCTGATCAATCAGCGCGAGGTCGGCGTGCACACGAACTCCTTCAGCAGCGCGCTGCGCGGTGCTCTGCGCGAAGACCCCGACGTCATTCTGGTCGGCGAAATGCGCGACCTCGAAACCATCTCGCTGGCGCTCACCGCCGCCGAGACCGGCCACCTGGTCTTCGGCACCCTGCACACCTCGAGCGCCCCGAAGACGGTCGATCGTATCATCGACGTCTTTCCACCTGCCCAACAGGAGCAGGTCCGAATCATGTTCTCCGAGTCGATCCAAGCGGTCATCACGCAGACGCTGCTCAAGAAGAAGTCGGGCGGCCGGCTGGCCGGGCTCGAGATCCTCATCGGCACGGCCGCCGTTCGCAATCTCATCCGCGAGGGAAAGATCCACCAGATCCCGTCGGCGATGCAGACCGGCCAGAAGGTGGGCATGCAGACGCTCGACATGGCGCTGCGCGACCTCGTGCGGCGCAATCTCGTGACGCCCGAGGAAGCGCAGTCGAAGACCAATACTCCGAACCTGTTCAGCGAACCCGAGAATCTCGGCACCGGCAATGGCTCGGGTGGCCGTCCGAACGGCGGCCGCCTCGGCGGCTTGATCCGCTGACCCGCGACGCGAGGCCCGAGCGAAAATGGACATCCGCATCCTGCTCAAGCAGATGGTCGAGCGCGAGGCATCCGACCTCTATCTGACCGTCGACAGTCCGCCGACCGTGCGGGTCGAAGGCGTGAACTATCCCCTGCCCGCCCCGGCGTTGAACGCCGCCGACGTGGAGGACCTCACCAACAGCGTCATGACCGAGCGCCAGCGCGCCGTGTTCGAGCAGGATCTCGAGATGAACCTCGGTATCAGCTCCAGCAAGATGGGTCGCTTCCGTATCAACATCTTCAAGCAGCGCGGATCGGTGGGCGCCGTGATCCGACTGGTGAAGTCGAACGTGCCGACCATCGATGGCCTCGGCCTTCCGGACATCATCAAGCCCGTCGCGATGACCAAGCGCGGCTTGGTGCTGGTGACCGGTGCGACCGGTTCCGGTAAGTCGACCACTCTCGCCGCCATGATCGACTATCGAAACACCAACTCGACCGGTCACATCGTGACCATCGAGGATCCGATCGAGTTCATGCATGAGCACAAGAGCTGCCTCGTGTCCCAGCGCGAAGTCGGCTTCGACACCCACTCTTATGATGCGGCGCTCAAAAACGCGTTGCGCCAGGCTCCCGACGTGATCCTGCTCGGCGAGGTTCGCGACCGCGAGACCATGGAGGCGGCGATCGCGTTCGCCGAGACCGGCCATCTGTGTCTGGCGACATTGCACTCGAACAACGCGAACCAGGCGATCGAACGCATCATGAACTTCTTTCCCGGCGAGCGGCACTCCGAGATCTACCTGCAACTGTCGCTCAATCTACGCGCCATCATCTCGCAGCGCCTGATCATCGGACAGGACGAGAAGCGCATCGCCGCCCTCGAGATTCTCCTCGACACCCCGTACGTCAAGGATCTGATCAAGAAGGGTCAGACCGACACCATCAAGGAAGCGATGGAGAAGAGCACCCAGGAAGGTGGTCAGACCTTCGACCAGCACATCTTCCAGCTCTACGTCGCCGGCAAGATCAGCGAGAAAGAGGCTCTCGAGAACGCCGACTCCTCGAACAACATGCGGATCAACATCACCAACTACCAGATGAAGCAGAAGACCGGCACGTCACGAGCTGCCGACAAGGACAGCGGCCTCTCCACCGGCGGCCTCCGCATCCAGGGCCAGAACCGCCTGCG
>CADEER010000116.1 GCA_902826395.1 uncultured bacterium | reverse complement strand
GCCGACGAAGACACCGACCACCACTCCGACGAAGACCCCGACCAGCACTCCTACGCAGACCCCGACCTCGACCATGACGCCGGTCGAGGATTGTTCGGGAACTTGCTTCGACGTCTTGCTTCTGGATGTCGAGGACGACGGTGAGGGCGGATCGATCGTCACCTGGAAAATCACGAACAACTGCGAGTTCGGTTTGAGCCACGTCTCGTTCGCGCTGCCGGCGGGCATAGTGGCGACGACGCCTGTCGACGGTGGCACGTACACGGCCCCGAGCGGGCGGATGTACGACGTCGAGAACCCGACCAACAATCCGTTCTACTCGATCAAGTTCGAGGTGATTGGCGAAGGTCCGAAGAACGGCGAAATGGACGTCTTCGTGTACCACCTGCCGGTGCCGTTCGATGCCTCGATGCCGATCCTGGTCGAGGCCAAGGCAGGCACGTTCTCGGAAACGCTCTCGCTGACCCCGGAAGAGTGCCAGCCGCCGACTCCGACGCCGACCAACACTCCGACGTCGACGCCGACTAGCACCCCGACGAAGACACCGACCAACACCCCGACGTCGACCCCGACCAATACTCCAACGAAGACGTCGACGCCTTCGAAGACCCCGACCAATACGCCGACAGTGACGTCGACGAAGACGCCGACCCACACGCCGACGTCGACGCCGACCAGCACCCAGACAACGACGCCTACGTCGACACCGACGACCACGAGCACGCCGACCCATACGCCGACGTCGACGCCTACCAAGACCAGCACTCCGACCAAGACTCCGACGTCGACCAACACTCCGACTCAGACGCCGACGAAGACCAGTACACCAACGTCGACGCCGACGAAGACGAGCACGCCCACCAAGACGCCGACGTCGACCAGTACTCCGACGCATACTTCGACCAAGACGGGTACGCCGACGAAGACGCCGACGAAGACGAGCACGGCGACCAACACTCCGACCCACACTCCGACGGTCGAGGTGTGCACGAACCGCACGACGGTCGAGTTCGATGACTTGCCGACGGGTACGATCGTCGACGAGCAGTTCGCGGCGCTCGGGATCCACATCTCGGCGATGAATACGGGCAGCGGTCCGGACGCGGCGATCGTCTTCAACAGCGCCAGTCCGACTGGCGGTGACATCGATCTGGGTTCGCCGAATGAAGATTTCGGTGGACCTGGGGTGGGCAACGGTGGCGAGTCCGGGCAACCGGGACAGAACGCCGTGCCACAAGGCAAGTTGTTGATCGTCGCCGAGAACACCGTTGACGGCAATGGGAACGGGCTCGTCGACAACCCCGACGACGAAGCCGGTGGCGGCATCATCAAATTCGAGTTCGACCGGCCGACCGACGTCTTCAGCGTCGTCATCCTCGACATCGAGGAGACGACGCAGGGCTTCGTCCTGGCTTACAACGGGCTGAACCAAGTGATCGCCAGCGTTCCGATGCTGGTTCGCGGCGACAACTCGGTGCAGCAACTCGACATCAACGCGACCGATGTGCGCCGCCTCGAAGTCGTCTTCCCCGGCAGTGGCGCCGTCGCCGAGTTGGAGCTCTGCCTGCCCGACCTTCCGGACATCGATATCCGCAAGCAGATTGAAGGACCGGATACGCGCGAGGTCGCGCCCGGTGCCGACGTCAGCTTCGAGATCAAGGTGACCAACACCGGCGACGTGACACTGTTCGACGTCGTCGTCGACGATCCGGCAGCACCGGTCTGCGATCGCGTGATCGGCGAGCTGGCACCCGGCGAGATGTACACCTACGTCTGCACGATTCCCGCGGCCGATATCGGCGGCGGCGAGACCAAGACGTTCAAGGATCTGTTCTCCAGTACCAGCTATTCGCGCAACGACGGCGATACGGCCTGGAACGGACCCTGGATCGAGCACGACATCGGCGCCGCGCAGAGCCCGACCGATGGCAACGTGATCGTCGGTAGCAACGACAAGCTCTGGCTCGACGACAATCCCGACAGTGCCTCGACGATTCCGAACGGTCCCAGTGCCCGTCGGTCGGCAAATCTGACGGGCGCCGTTTCGGCGATCTTCAGCTTCGACTTCCAGACCCACTCCGGTGTCGACGCCGATGACGCCGTGGTGGCCGAGGTCTCTGCGAACGGGGTCGACTTCGTCGTCCTCGAGGAGCTGACCGGTATCTCCGGTGCGGTCACTGGATCGCGCAGCTACGACATCTCCGCATACATCTCGAGCACGACCACTATCCGCTTCCGCGTCTCGAACCTGTACGGCGCCGAAAACGAAACCTTCAAGGTCGACAACGTGATGATCGTCGCCGAGGAAGGAGACGGCCTGGTCAACGAGGCGTGCGCGACCGGCGACGACGGCATCACCGAAGTGAGTGATTGCGACACTTCGACGGTTGTCGTCGGGATCCCCTGCCAGGACATTGTCATCGAGGCGGAGTCGGTGCCGCATTTCGGCAACTTCGACATCTTCAACGACTCGAATGCGATGGGCGGCGCGGCTCTGAAGGTGGCGCACGGCACCGGCGACTACCTCGACGGTCCTCCGGCGGCGCACCGTGCCGAGTTCACGTTCACGGCAGCTCAATCCGGCAACTACAGATTTATCGGTTACGTGTACGGCGCAGATGGGGCCGAAGACTCGTTCTGGGTCACGGTCGACGGTCAGCCCGCGTCCGGCTACCTGTGGGATTTCCTGCAGAACACCAGCTACGCGCCCGACTTCATCAACGACCGCGGCGGCATGGATCCGGTTGAGGTGTTCCTAACCGCCGGACAGCACAAACTCACGCTCTACCACCGCGAAGACGGTGCCCGCATCGACAAGCTGAAGATCGTCTGCGCGCCGGGTGAGGCGAGCTCGACGCCGACGCCGACCAAGACGCCGACGCAGGTACCTGGCACCGCCACCAAGACCAAGACGGCCACGGGCTCGACCTCGACGCCGACCAAGACGAAGACACCGATTCCGTCTACGGCGACCAAGACCAACACGAAGACTCCGACCCCGTTGCCCTCGTCGACGCCGACCCCGACCAAGACCCCGGACGTCCGTATCGACATCCGCAAGGATGCAGAGGGGCCGAACACCCGGTGGGTCGATCCAAATACAGCCGTTGTATTCGAGATCAAGGTCCGCAACACCGGCGCCGTCACCCTCACCGACGTGGTGGTATCGGATCCGCGGCTGCCCGCATGCGACCGGAGCATCTCGTCCATCGCCGTCGGGCAGAGCGTTACCTATCAGTGCACGCTGCCGGCGGGATCGCTGCTCTCGCAAAGCATGACCTATGCCGATTGGTTCAGTACGGCGAGCTACAACCGCAACGACGGTACGGCCAGTTGGTCAGGTCCCTGGGTCGAGTACGACGTCGCCGACGGCAACCAGTCTCCAACGGCCGGCAATGTGTTGATCGGCAGCAACTTCAAGCTCTGGTTGGACGACTACCCGGATACGGGTACGGATCCGAGCGCCCGCCGCACGGCCGACCTGACGGGCAAGACCAGCGCTACCCTGGCATTCGACTTCCAGACTCATTCGGGCGTCGATGCGGCCGATGCGGTCGTCGTCGAGGTCTCCTCCAACGGTGGCTCGAGCTACGTGGTCCTCGAAACCTTCACCGGCATCGTTGGCGCCACCTCGGGGTCGCGCAGCTACGACATCACCCCGTACATCTCCAGCAACACGACGATCCGATTCCGCGTCTCGAACATGTACGGGGACAGTAATGAGACGTTCAAGGTCGATAATGTGGTCGTGACGGGAAGCAAGGCTGGCGGCCCGCTCGAGAACGAAGCCTGTGCGTTGGGCCATGGAGCGGGAGCGGCCGTCGAAGACTGTGATACGTCGACGGTGAAGCCGACCTCGTAACCCGTCTTTTGGGGGGAACACCGCCTGCAAGGCGGTGCTCGGCTTCTGGGGGGAAGCCGGGGCTCCGGGTGGGCGGATGCCCACCCGGAGCTTTCGTTTTTGTCGTTGTCAAGGCGGGAATCGCCTGTTAGTAGTCGCCGAATTGAACTTCAGGGTGGAGGTGTTCACGTGGGTATACGCAAAACGTTGATCGTCGGGATCGTCGGTTCTTTGCTGGCTTGGCCGGCCCTTGCCTATGACGTAGTCATCGACACCTTCGATACGGCCACCAACACGACGGATTTGCAGTCGTTCTTCGGAGTTCCAGACAGCGGCCTCGATGTCGGCTTGACGGATGTTCTGGGGGGGTCGCGCGCCGTCGCGGTGCTCTCCGGCGCTGTTTCACCTCTGGTGGAGTCGGGTGTCATCCCCGGAGGCCAGTTGGATTACATGTCGATCGGTACTGGCACCGCTACGATCACGTACGACGGTGAGGGGGGCGGATTTCGCAACGCTCTGGCGTGCGCGCAGGCGATCGAGGTGGATTACCTCGAAGCCGACAGCTCGGCGCAGGGAATGGGCACCGGTCCGCTGGTGATGGTGGTGGCGTTGAACGGCATCGAGGTGGCGCGGGCCATCGATGCACCCTCGGGGACGCTGGTATACCCGATCACCGAGTTTGCCGGCGTCGATCTGCTCAACCTGGCCACCATTGTGCTCGAGTTTGACGGGTCGGGCTCCGACTCGGCCGACCTGCGGATCGACACGATCCGCGCGGTCGGTTGCGAAGCTTCCCCGTCGCCGTCACCGGCGATGAGTCCGATCGCACTGGGGTTTGGATCGCTGCTACTCGTCGGGCTCGGTTGGCTCGGCGTCGCGCGTCGTCGCGCCTCGCTCTGATCCGCGCAGCCACCTAGCAAGTCAGTCGACCATTCAGTCGTCCAGAGCCATGCTCTGGACGACGGCATGGATTTGACGATTCGGAGCGCCAAACGGAACTGGCGTTGCGAAGGCTTTTGAGTTTGACGCGCCGCGTGACTCGCGTCGCTTGGCACGTCCCTCGCTTTGATCGTCGCCGACCGAGGTCGGCACGTGAAAGCGAATCGAAAAATATTGCGCGTTGTTCTTGCGGCGTGCCTGGTGACTCTCATTGCGAGTGTGCCGGCGCCGTTGCTCGGCACGACGTTCATCCCCCTGGATCAGGACGAGTTGGCGTCTATCGCCGATGCCGCCGTGATCGGAACGGTCGTCGACA
Source organism: uncultured bacterium (assembly GCA_902826395.1). Lineage (GTDB taxonomy): Bacteria > Desulfobacterota > Binatia > HRBIN30 > CADEER01 > CADEER01. The sequence continues at coordinate 10,939 of CADEER010000116.1, read as the reverse complement.
TTCACTCCGGCCGCGATGCAATCTCGGGCGATATCCGCACCGATGTGCGCGTTGCCTTGGAGGATGTTCTCTTCGGCGAGGTCGCCGGCGACGAGATCGTTCTGCGTGAGCCCGGTGGCCGTGTCGGCGACGATGAAGAGTGGGTATACGGCGCTCCCAGCTTTCACCTCGAGGAGCGCGTGCTCGTCTTCGTCTCGCGCTCCAACGACGGTACCTATCGCACCACCGCCCTGGCGCTCGGCAAGTTCGGTGTTGCCGATGCTCCCGATGGCTCGATCGAGCTGACTCGGGATCTCGGTGAAGGTGTGTACATCCTGGATCCTTCCGAGGGGCTGGTGCCGGACCCGGCCGCTGAGGTCATGACCTTGTCCGACACAGTTCGCCGGCAGCGGCGCCATTCGGTTCGACGGAGCGAACCCGATATTGTCTCTCCTCCCGACCTGCTCGTCGCCGAGAGCCGTTCCGAGTTTACCTATCTCGGCTCGACGCCGGCGCGATGGTTCGAGGGCGATTGGGGGCAGCCGGTGCTGTTCCGCATCGATCCGGCCGGCGACCCCGGGCCGCAACTCGGTCCCGTCGCGTCCGTTGCGGCGATTCACGATGCCTTCGCCGCTTGGTCCGGGGTCAGCGGATCGTCGTTCGAGATCGCCGAAGAAGGTCCGCTCGCCGAGCCGCTGCCGTTCAATGGCTGCACCGGCGGCAACCGCATCGTCTTCAACGATCCGTTCAACGAGATCAGCGATCCGAGCGGCTGCGCGGGCGTGCTGGCGGTTGGCGGGTTTTGCACTTCGAGCGAGACGACGACGGTCAGTGGCACATCGTTCCGGCGAATCCGCGTCGGCAAGGTCTCTTTCAATAACGGCTGGTCGCAGTGTTCGGCATGGAACCGCTGCAACCTCTCCGAAGTCGCCACCCACGAGCTCGGGCACGCTATCGGCCTCGGACATTCGCCGGTGTCAGGTTCCATCATGCGCTCGTTTGCCCACCTCAACGACGTGCGTTGTGCGTCGCTCGGCACCGACGACGAAGCGGCGATGCGCTTCATCTATCCCGCATCGCTCCCGCAGACGGTGACGCCGACCCACACGGCGGTGCCGAACACGCCGACTCGAACGCGCACGTCGACGCCGACCTTCACGCCGACCCGCACCAGAACGCCGACCCAGACGCCGACCTTCACGCGAACTCACACTCCGCAGGCGACCAGCACGCCGACCTTCACCAGAACCCACACCCCGCAGGCGACCAGTACGTCGACGTTCACACGCACCAACACTCCGCAGGCGAGTACTCCAACGCTCACGACGACTCCGCTCGCCACCAGCACACCATCCTTCACATCGACGGCGAGCCACACTCCCACCGACACGCCGCCGGCCCCGCCCGACACGCCCACCAGTACGCCGTCCGATACGCCGACGAGCACTCCGTCTGCGGTACTCGATACACCGACTCCGATCTCGCATCGCGTTTCGGGCAACGTGCATTACTTCATGGGCGATACCGCGGTTCCGGGAGCAGAGGTGCTGCTCAGCGGCCCGAGCTCGATGGCCCAGAACACGGGCATGGATGGAGGGTTCGAGTTCACCGATGTCGATACCGGCCGCATCGAGCTGCACGCCGCCAAGACCGGCGACGTCGGCGCGGCGATCTCGTCGCTCGACGCTGCCTATGCTCTGCAGGCAGTCGTCGGTGCGCGGTATCTGACGCCGCTGCAGCGTCTCGCCTGCGATGCGACCGGCGATGGGACGATCTCCCCGTTGGATGCATCGCGACTGTTGCAGCTCGCGCTCGGGGCGGCGGTGACGCTGCCGGTCGCGGAGCGCTGCGGCTCGCCGTGGCTGCTCGTGCCGATTGACAGCGGCGAGGCGGTCGCGGTGCCGCCAGCCATCAACAGCGACGATTGCCGGCAGGGATCGCTCACCGTGCCGGATCTGGAGTCGGACGCGACCGATCTGTCGTTTGCCGCCGTGCTCCTCGGCGACTGCAGTGGCGGCTGGCGATCTTCGACCAGTGCGTTCACCCGCGCCGCGGCCGGCATCCGCGGCACGCGCCTGCACCTTGGACGGCTGCGGATGCGCGGCGATACAGCTACGGTTGCGGTGCACGTGCGTTCGACGCAGGCCTACCAATCGATCGACCTCGACATCGCCTACGACCCGACCTCGCTCGAGCCGCTATCCGTCGAGCGGCGGCGGGCCGGCGGCAGGACGCTGCTCGGGCATCAAGTCGTGCGACCCGGCCTGTTGCGGATCGGATTCGCTACCTCCGAGCCGGTGCGCCGTCGCCACGGCGCCTTTCTCGACGTCCAGTTTGCGGTCATTGGCGACGTTGGCGACGCCAACTCCGTGCAGCCGGTAGACGCGCGCGTCGACGAGGTGCCGGCTTACGTCGCCACCCGTTGAGAGACATGAAGTTGCTTCCGGGGTGAATGGCGACGCCTCAACTGGCCTGGCCGCCGTCGACTTGCAAGATCTTGCCGGTGACGAAGCTGGCGTCGTCGCTGGCGAGGAACACCGCGGCGGCGGCGACATCTTCCGGCTCGCCGGCCCGATTCAGGGGGATCGCGTTGATCAATCCCTGGCCGACGAAGTCGAGCAGGCGCTCTCCCATGTCGGTGCGGACCAGGCCCGGCGCGATGCAGTTCACTCGCACTCCGGCAGGTGCGCATTCCTTGGCGAGGCAGCGCGTCAGCGCGTTCACTCCTGCCTTGGCGACGTAGTAGGGCGACCCGAAAGCGGCGCATATGTCGGCACCGACCGACGAGATCAGGATGATCGTGCCGCGCCGCCGATCGACCATGTGACGCGCCACTGCCTTGCATGTGTGGAAGGCGCCGTTCAGATCGACGTCGATGACGCGGCGCCAGTGCTCGACGTCGACATCCCAGATGGCCTGCGGCCGCGCCGCGACCCCCGAGTTGGCAACCGTAATGTCGAGGTGACCGAAGTGGCCGATCGCGGATTCGGTCATCGCCCGCACCGCTTCCCAGTCGGCGACATCGGCCTGGAGAGCAACCGCCCTTCGGCCTAGCGCCTCGATCGCCGCCACCGTCTGCAGCGCCGCTTCGCGATCGCGGCGGTAGTTGATTGCGACGTCGGCGCCCTCTCGGGCGAAGGCCAGCGCGATTCCGCGCCCGATGCCTCGCGATCCGCCTGTTACCATCGCCGTGCGGCCGGTCAATCGATCCATGCGCCGCAGGCTAGAAGACGACGCTCGCGGCGCGCAAGCCGCCGCCGATCAGATCTGGACCGGACGCAGGGGCCCCTGGCGCGCGTCGATCGACTGGAGCCCCTGCTGCGCAGCCAGCGCCGTGGCGGGGTCGGGACCGCAATCGAGTGCCTCCAGGAAATGCTGGTACGCCGCGGTCGGTTGATCCAGATGATGCAACTGCACCAAACCGGCGCCGACGTGCGCGCGCGCCGCGCCCGGCCCACGGGCATGGTTGCGAAGGTGACGGCGGTAGACGATCAGCGCGGCGCGCGGTTCTCCGTTTTCGAGCAGCCAATCGCCGAGGGCGAGCGACTCTTCTGGAGTCAACAGTTGCCGCGCCGCATCGGCGGGCAGGGCGAAATACGCGCGAGCCGCATCGCCGAAGCGCCGCTCGTCCAACGCCGCTCGAAGCCCGGCTCGGCTCGCCGATGTCGGTCCGCCATTGCCGTTGTAGTGGCGCGGCCGCTCGACGAGCTCTCTGCGATCCATGAAACGGGCTATCGCCAGGCCGGCGATGAAACCGCCGATGTGGGCACCGTAGGCAACGCCCGCGGCGCCGCGCGACAGCACGAACGGAAAGAGATTCTCGATCGCGATGTAGAGGCCGAGCAGTGTGCGCGCCGGCACCGATAGGCGCACGAGGAAGGGAAACAGCAACAACAAATGGACGCGGTTGCGCGGGTACCACAGGAAGTAGAAACCCAACACCCCCGAGATTGCGCCCGAGGCACCGACGAGCGGCAGACCGGACGTCGGAAAGAACATGGCGTGGAAGAGCGTCGCCGCGGCGCCGGTTCCCAGGTAACACGCCAGGAAGCGACTGCGCCCGAGTCTGTGCTCCACGTTGTCGCCGTAGATCCAGAGGAACAACATGTTGCCGGCCAGATGTGCAAAGCCGCCGTGCAAGAACATCGATGCGAACAAGCTGGCTGCGCTCGGATCGGCTGGGCGATAGCCCCACTGGAAGACCAGCATGTCGTACGCAGACACGCTGGCGAGAATCTGTGGATTCGAGAGACGGTATCCCGTCTCACGCGCGATCAGGTGGATGTACTCGGCGAGCCGCGGATCGCTCAGGTCGGGCGCCTGCCACATGAGCGGCGCGAGCAGAAGGTAGACCGCGACGTTGACCGCGATCAGCGCATACGTGACGAGCGGCGTCCCCTCGGGATTCGGCGAGTCGCCGATCGGCAGAATCACCGGTGCCGCCCGGGAAGGGCACGGACGTCGCGCATGCCGCAAACGCTAACATCCCACCGCCGGGTCGGGAATCGGGAGTCGCAGGTTTCATACCCTCCGGGGCCGGGTATGAAACCCGCTCCCGATCAATGCAGCGGAAGGTCGGGCAGCTCGAGCTCGCGCGAGGTGAGGAAGCGCTGCATGCGTTGCACGATCTTGCGGGCGTCGGCGATCAGGGCTTCCCGCAAGCCGGGACGGCTGGTGCGGGCATACCAATCGCGCAGAGCCTGCAGGTCTCGCGCCAGTGACGACATCCGCACTCGATCGCGAGGCGCCAGGCCCTGTTCCGTGTCGAGGAGCGAGCGCCAACGCGCCAGTTGTGAGTCCAGCGCATTCAGCTCGAGGTCGAGACTGGTCTCGTCGCGCGCTGCCGTCCGCCCGGCCCTCACCGGGGCCGTCGGCGCCCCCGCGGTCGTGGCGAGGCTCGCTGGGGGCTTGCGCGCTGCCGGCTTGCGCTCGCCCTCGGAGAAGCCGAACTTGCGCAGCACGCCTGCAACGACACCGAGGATGCGAACGTCATCGGCCGCGACGGTCAGTGGAAGCATCTCGGGATTCGCCGGCTGCAGCCGGATCTGATCGCCGACGCGGTAGATCTTCTTGACCGTCACCCGTCCGTCGACCTCGGCGACCACGGTGCGCCCGTCGTCGGCGGTTTCGCACGGCTCAATGATCAGATAGTCGCCGTCGCGAATGCCAGCCTCGATCATCGACGAGCCGCGCACCCGGAGCGCGAACACCCTGCGCCCCTTCCACAGCGACTCAGGGACGTCGAGCGTCTCCTCCACCGAATAGACGTCGAGCGGTTGCCCCGCCGCTACGTCACCGAGCATTGGAATCCGGATCGTTCCCTCCGGCAGCCATTCCACCAGGTCGCTTGCGCCCACCGAACCGACCGAGATCATCTTTCGCCTCCTTTTCGCCTGCCCCGTTGATAGGCGAAGCGATGGCGAAAGTAAAGCCTGATGTTGGGCTTTTGGATCGACCGTGAGCCTCTATTCGAGGTCGCGGCGCAATACGGTGAGGCGCTTCAGGCGCTCGCGCTGATAGCCCTTCCACTTCGCGGCCGGCACCTGCGACCGGCGGACTTTCCGGAAGCCCTGGCGCGAGAAGAACTCGGCGGCGTTCGCATTCGTCGTGCACGCGAAGACGTAGCGGAGGCCGAGCTCTGTCGCTTCGTCGAGCAGTCGGCGCAGCAGCCGGGCGCCGATGCCCTCGCTCTTGAATCGCGTCATCGTGTAGAGGCCGGCGACCTCGCCGGCCCGAGCGCGACGGTAGGGCTCGGTGACCAGGCCGCATATGCCGGCGAGGTGATGCTGGCCGATCGTTGCGCCGAAGCCGTTCAGGAGAATCGCCGAGGTCTGCGCCGTGTCGCGTTCTTTCAGATAGCCCTCGCGCACGCCGCGCTCGAGCAGTCGCTCGACCTCCTCGAACTCGTCGATGCCGAGGCGCTCGATGCGGCAGTAGTCTTCGAGGGTGAACAGCGTTCCCGCGCCTTCGTAGCTGAAGAGCTCGGTGGCGAGTTGTTCGTGCGAGCACAGATTGACGGCCTGCAGTCCCTCGCGCAGCGCGCCGCGCACGGCGTGCAAAGTCGCGCGCCGGTCGTCGAAGCCGGCCCACTCGGCCGCGCCGGTGCGCAGGACTTCGTCGAGCATCGAGCCGTCCATGAACGAGATCGGCGCACCGCTGTCTGGGCGGACGCCTCCCCGCGGATCCAGGATGACCCATTTGGGTATGCGCAGGCGCCCGCAGATCCACTGGCCGAGGTCCAGTAGATGACTCTCGGGAACCAAGCCGACGAAGATCGGACTCTTGCGCAGCACCCGCCACAAGGTCTGGAGATGGTCGTCGCCGGGCGGCGGAGCCAGGCGCTCCACGACTCCGGCCAATGTCGGTACGCCGCGGCGCCGCGGCAGCATCGGCGCGGTGGCTGGCGTGACCAGCCCGTTGCGCAGCGCCCGTTGAATCGCGGCCTTGGATGCCTTGCGCCGCCCGTCTTCGCCGAGCAGCAGGACGATGCGCGTGTCGTTGGCGATCAGCTCGCGCGCCACCGCCAGCAGGTCGTCGAGACCGTCCAACTCCGACAGGCGCGCCGAGAAGCACAAGGTGTGTGCCCGGAACTCGTCCAGGTAGAAAGATTTCTCGGCGCGCGACGGCGCCGGCCGCCGCTTCTTGCCGTCGCCCGGTTGCATTCCGCGCAAGCTATCACAGTGTCTTCGACGTGTTGAATGTCCCTGCCTCGGAGGCGCCGCCGCGCAAACGACAGGCGTGCCTCCGGGCGCGATGGTTGCTACAACGCTGGCGATGCGCTCGCTGCGGATGCTCGTGGCACTGCTCTCGGCCGTCCTCGCGGCAGAGCCGTCGTCGGCGTTGTCGGCGCGCCACGGCATGGTGGCGGCGGAGCACGGTCTAGCCTCCGAGGCGGGAGTGGAGATCCTGCGCCAGGGCGGCAATGCCGTCGACGCCGCGCTCGCCGCGGCATTGGCGGTCGGGGTGACCAATCCATCGTCGTGTGGCATCGGCGGCGGCGGCTTCTTGATGTACTTCGAGCGCGCCAGCGGCCGCGTCTTCGCTCTCGATTACCGCGAGGCGGCGCCGGCGGCGGCGCACCGGGATCTCTTCGTGCGCGGCGGCAAGGTCGACACGTCGCTTTCGACCGAAGGCGGTCTTGCGGTGGCTACGCCGGGCGAGTTGGCCGGCATCGTCGCCGCATTGCAGCGCTTCGGCAGCATGTCGCTGCCGGCCGTAGCGGCGCCGGCAGTGCGCCTGGCGCGCGACGGTTTTCCGATCGAACCGCATCTCGCCGCCGCCATCGCGGCGCAGCGGGAGAGTATCGAGCGCAACCCGGCGCTGGCGGCGATCCTGCTTCGCGACGACGGTGTGCCGCTTGCCGCCGGTTCGACACTGCGTCAGTCCGATCTGGCGCGCACACTCGAGAGTGCAGCGCGCGACGGCGCCGCCGACTTCTATCGCGGCGAGCTAGCATCGGCGATCGCCGCCGCCGTGGTCGCGACCGGCGGCGTGATGCAGGCAAGCGACCTGGCCGCGTATCGGCCAATGTGGCGCGAGCCGGTGCGCGTTCGCTTCGGCGCCGCCGACTTCTACGGTATGCCGCCGCCGAGCTCAGGCGGCGGAGTGTTGGCGACCGTGCTCAACGCGATCGCCGCCGACGACCTGCGGGCGCTGGAACACAACTCGCCGACGTACGTTCACCTGCTCACCGAGGCACTGAAATTCGCCTTCGCGGAGCGCGCCGCGGTGTACGGCGACCCGGCCTTCTATGACGTTCCGCTGCAGAGGCTGGTGGCGCCGCCGCGCGGCCGAGCGCTGCGCGGCCTCATCCATGCCACTGGTATTCATCCCAATGATGTGTACGGGCGATTCTTCGTCGCTGACGACTCCGGTACCTCTCACCTCTCGGTCGTCGATGCCGCCGGCAACGCGGTGGCTCTGACGACGAGCGTCAACACCTCGTTCGGGTCGAAAGTCGTGGTGCCGGGCACGGGTATCATCTTGAACAACACGATGGACGATTTTTCGGCGCAACCGGGCGTGCCGAATGTCTACGGACTGGTGGGATCGGAGGCGAATGCGATCGCCGGCGGCAAGCGGCCGCTGAGCAGCATGAGTCCGACGCTGGTGGTGCGCGGCGCCGAAGTCGTCGCGGCGGCCGGCGGCTCCGGTGGCCCGCTCATCATTACCAGCACCTTGCAGGTGCTGCTCAATGCGTTGGTCTTCGATATGGACGCCGGCGCCGCCGTCGGCGCGCCGCGACTGCACCACCAGTGGATGCCGCCGGTTCTCTTCATGGAGGAGGAGATGCGCGCCATCGATGCCGTGCCGCTCCAGCGCGTCGGACACTCGGTTCAGCGGCGCAAAGGAAGCGCCGCCGTCCAGTTGATCCTGCGCGGCGCGGATGGTGCGCTCGACGGCGCGTCCGATCCGCGCAAGGGCGGTCGTGCCGCCGGCTGGTGAGCGCGACCGCGGCGCTGGTCTGCTGGCGCTGAAGATCGGTGTCAGCGCTGGTCTGCTCGCCTACTTGTTGTGGCGAGGTGACCTGGCCGGCATCGGCGCGGCGCTGCGCAATGCCGATTCACGGTGGGTGGTGGTTGCCGTCGTCCTCTACAGCGCCAGTCACGCGCTCAACGCGCTGCGCTGGCAGCGGTACTCGCGCGCCTTCGGGTTCACCGCCGCGCCGGCGGACTTCACCCGCTACTACTTCGCTGGGCTGTTCGTGAATCTCTTCATGCCGGGTACGATTGCCGGCGATCTCAGTCGCGGCATGGCGCTCGGCGCGCCGGACGGCGCCGGCGGTGCGCCGCGTCGCACCGCCGCGCTCGGCAGTGTCGTCGCGCACCGCTTGACCGGGCTCGCGGCGCTGCTGGTGCTCGGCGGTGTCGCGGCGCTCGTGCAGCGGCAGGTCGAGCTACCCGTCACGGCGCGACTCGCAGCGGCGGTGGTGCCCGCGCTCGCCGTCGCATTGCTGTTGGTGGGGCCGTCGATCGTCGCGGGCGTGGCAGCGCGAGTCGACAAGCCGGTGTCGATGCCGTCTTCGTGGTTAGCGGCGACCGCTGCGACTCTGGTCGCCGCCGGCTGCTACCACGCGCTGCAGATCGCGGCGATGATCGCACTGGCCCGCGCCCTCGACCTCGGCATCGCCGCTTCGACCCTCGGTCTCTTCGTGCCGTTGGTAAACGCCGCGGGCATGGTGCCGGTGACGCTGAGCGGCGTCGGTGTGCGCGAAGCCGGCTACGTCGTACTGATGGGGCGCATCGGCGTCGCCGAGGACCAGGCGCTGGCGCTGGGTCTGCTCGGCAGTCTTCTCGTCTTTGCCGCCGGTCTTCTCGGCGCGCCGGCTTTCTTCACGAGTCGTCCGGCCCGCAGCCGTCGAGCGCCCGGTTGACCGCGGCAATCACCTCGGAGATCGACACCACTCGGTCATCGTTGCGATCCGCCGCTTCGCAAAGGGCGACGCTCTGCATTCCGAGGCCGATGCGGACGATGCGCACCAACTCGGCGATTGCGACCTGACCGTCGGCGTCACAGTCGCCGCTGCAGGGGATGCGTGTCGCCGTCGGTGTCGGCGTCACCGTCGGCGTGCGCGATGAAGTCGCCGTTTCGGTCGGCGTCGGCGTCGCGGTTTCGGTGACACTCGGTGTCGCCGTCGGCGTCGCGGTCGGTGTCTCGGTCGGTGTCGTGCTGGGTGTGGCGGTGGGCGTGACGGTGGAGGTGAGCGTTGGGGTCGGCGTCTGTGTCGGTGTCGCCGTCGGCGTCGCGGTGAGGGTAGGCGTCTGGCTCGGCAGCCCCGAGTCGACGATCAAGACGTTGCTGACCACCAGAGTGGTCTGGATGACACCGTTGCGATCGAGCGGAAGGACGCGATCGAGTTGCAGGGGCGACGAGCGAATTGGAGCGTCGCTGCGCACTGGCAGACGGCAGCTCACCACCGGTCCGCTGCCGATCGGCTGAAAGTTGCTCGAGGCATTGAACAGGACGAAGCGGAAGCGCCTGAACCCGACCGGCACGACGGGGTCGAAGGCCACCGACACCGAAAGACCGTGGTTCGTCAGCCGAGAGTCGTCGCTGCAACGCTCGGTGGCATCGAAGAGGCCGAGTACCGCCGTCTCGAGCAGTAGATCGAACGTCATTCCGACCACGCCTTCGGTCTGATCGACCAACTCGACCTCGATATCGACGGTTGCCCCGGGTGGCGCGACGACGCGCCCGACGGCGACGCGGATCGGGTCGGTAGGTGTATTGGTGATGGTGACCGTCGGCGTTTGAGTCGGTGTGGAAGTACGGGTCGGCGTATCGGTGATCGTCGGAGTTTCGGTGTGCGTGATCGTCGGCGTACGGGTCGGCGTCGCGGTGTGGCTCGGTGTCAGCGTGATGGAAGGCGTCAGCGTTTGAGTCGGTGTCGACGTGGGCGTCGCCGTCTCGGTGCGCGTGAACACGCGGGTGCGCGTGAAGGTCGTGGTTCGCGTGAACGTCCTGGTGCGGGTCTGCGTGCGCGTGAAGGAGGGCGTGCGCGTCGCCGAGGCCGACTCGGTCGGAGTCGAGGTGCTGAACACCACCGGGGTGTCGGTCGGAAACATCGTCCGCGTCGAGGTAGGCGAAGGGCTCGCGGTCGCGGTGCGCGACCGCGTCGGGGTGCGCGTCGAGGTCGAAGTCGGAGTCGGGGTATCGGTGATGGTCGGAGTCCGCGTCCGCGAAGGCGTCGATGTGGGTGTCGGCGTACCGGTCGGCGTATTGGTGCGAGTCGCCGTGCCGGTAGATGTGGGTGTACGCGACTCGGTTGGCGTGCGGGTCGGTGTCCCGCTGCGGGTCGGCGTGTTGGTCCGGGTCGGCGTGCGCGTCTCCGTCGGTGTCCTGGTCGGCGTGCCGCTGCGCGTCGGAGTGCCCGAGACGGTCGGTGTCCGCGTCGTCGTGTCGGTAGGGGCCGCAGTCGCTGTAGGCGTCTCGGTCGCAGTCGGCGTGTCGGTCGCCGTAC
>CADEER010000115.1:14474-16095 GCA_902826395.1 uncultured bacterium | reverse complement strand
CCCGGCCACAAGGTCGACGAGTACATCGCTCGCATCCGCCACTCGACGCCGGGTGTCGGACTGATCTCACCGCCGCCGCACCACGACATCTATTCGATCGAGGATCTGTCGCAGCTCATCCACGACTTGAAGAACGCCAACAACCGCGCCCGCATCAGCGTCAAGCTGGTGGCCGAGGTCGGTGTCGGCACGGTCGCCGCGGGTGTCTCGAAGGGCAAGGCCGACGTCGTGCTGATCAGCGGCCACGAGGGCGGCACGGGAGCGTCGCCGCAGACGTCGATCAAGCACGCCGGATTGCCGTGGGAGCTCGGCCTCGCCGAGACCCAGCAGGTGTTGGTGGAAAACGATTTGCGCGGCCGTATCCGGGTCGAGACCGACGGCCAGCTCAAGACCGGTCGCGACGTCGTCATCGCGGCGATGCTCGGCGCCGAAGAGTACGGCTTCGCCAGCTCGGCGCTGGTGGCGGCCGGCTGCATCATGATGAGAGTGTGTCACCTCAACACGTGTCCGGTCGGCGTCGCGACGCAGGATCCGCGCCTGCGCGAGAAGTTCACCGGCAAGCCCGAGCACGTCGTCAACTACATGATGTTCCTCGCCGAGGAAGTCCGCGAGCACATGGCGGCGCTCGGTTTCCGCACCATCGATGAGATGGTCGGCCGGGTCGACATGCTCGACGCGAGCGAGGCGGTCGACCACTGGAAGGCGCGCGGCATCGACTTGTCGCGCATGCTGCGCGTGCCGGTCGCGGCACCGGGAGTCGCCACCCACTGCGTCGCGACGCAGGACCACGGTTTGGAGAAGGCGCTCGACAACAAGCTGATCGAGCTGGCGCGCGAGGCCCTCGAGTCGAAGCGCCCGGTCGAGATCGAGATGCCGGTGCGCAACATCAACCGCACCGTCTGCACGATGCTGTCGGCGGAGATCTCGCGCCGCTGGGGCGAGGAAGGCCTGCCGGAGGGAACGATCTCGCTCAACTTCCACGGCTCGGCCGGGCAGAGCTTCGGGGCGTTCATGGCCTCGGGCATCTCGGTGCACCTGGTCGGCGACGCCAACGACTACTTCGGCAAGGGCATGTCTGCCGGCCGTCTGGTGGTAGTGCCGCCCGCCGAGGCGACGTTCGTGCCGGAGGAGAACAGCATCGTCGGCAACGTCGCGTTGTACGGCGCCACCGGCGGCGAGGTCTTTCTGCGCGGCATGGCGGGAGAGCGGTTCGGGGTGCGCAACAGCGGCGCCCACGCCGTCGTCGAGGGCGTCGGCGACCACGGCTGCGAGTACATGACCGGCGGTCTGGTCGTCGTGCTCGGCGAGACGGGCCGCAACTTCGCGGCCGGCATGAGCGGCGGCGTCGCTTACGTGCTCGACGAGCGCGGCCAGTTTGCCGGTCACTGCAATCAGGGGATGGTGTCTCTCGGTCCGGTCGAAGGCGAGGACGAGGAGACGCTGCGCGAGTTGGTGCGCAAGCACTACGATCTCACGGAGAGCGCTGTCGCCAAGCGGTTGCTGGCATCGTGGGGCCAGTCGCTGTCCCGCTTCGTGCGCGTCATGCCGATCGACTACGCGCGCGTGCTCGAAGAGCGACGGCAGCGCGCGGCCGAGGCCGAACAGCGCGTCAGCGCATGAA
>CADEER010000115.1:12401-14374 GCA_902826395.1 uncultured bacterium | reverse complement strand
AGTCATGGGTAAAGTCACGGGATTTCTCGAGATCGATCGCGCGCTGCCGGCGCGCCGGCCCGTCGAGGAGCGTCTGAAGGATTGGCGCGAGCTCGAGGGCAAGTGGGCGGAGAAGGAGCTGCGCGAGCAGGGCGCGCGCTGCATGGATTGCGGCATTCCGTTCTGCCACACGGGTTGTCCGCTGGGGAACATCATCCCCGACTGGAACGACCTGATCTACCGCGGGCGTTGGGAAGAGGCGATCGAGCGGTTGCACTCGACCAACAACTTTCCCGAGTTCACCGGCCGCGTCTGTCCGGCGCCCTGTGAGGAAGCCTGTGTCCTCAACATCAATGACGACCCGGTCACCATCAAGCTGATCGAGAAGCAGACGATCGACCACGCGCTCAAGGCGGGGTGGGTGGTGCCGCAGATCGCGCCGGTCAAGACCGGGAAGGCGATCGCGGTCGTCGGCTCCGGACCGGCCGGGCTCGCGTGTGCGCAGCAACTCGCTCGCGCCGGCCACGCGGTGACGGTGTTCGAACGCACCGATCGCGTCGGCGGCCTGCTGCGCTACGGCATTCCCGACTTCAAGATGGAGAAGCACCTGATCGACTTCCGGATGCGGCAAATGGAAGCCGAAGGGGTGACGTTCCGCACCAACGCCAACGTCGGCACCGACGTCACCACCGAAGAGCTGCGCCGCGACTTCGACGCCGTCGTCATCGCCGCCGGCTCGACCCGGCCGCGCGACCTGCCGATCCCCGGGCGCGAGCTCGACGGCATCCACTTCGCGATGGACTTCCTGCCGCAGCAGAATCAGGTGGTGGCCGGCGACAAAGTCGCGGACCAGATCCTCGCCACCGGCAAGCGGGTGATCATTCTCGGCGGCGGCGACACCGGATCCGACTGCTTGGGAACCTCGAACCGCCAGGGCGCCGCGTCCGTGCACCAGTTCGAGCTGTTGCCGCAGCCGCCGGACGGCCGCACCGAGAACATGCCGTGGCCGTACTGGCCGATGATCATGCGGACCTCGAGCTCGCACGAGGAAGGCGTCATTCGCGACTGGAGCATCAACACCAAGAGCTTCTCCGGCGAGAACGGCGTCGTGAAGAAGCTGCACGGCATCCGTTTGCAGTGGGAGAACGATGCCGAGGGCCGGCCGGCGCGGATGGTGGAAGTTCCGGGTAGCGAGTTCGAGATGGACGCCGATCTGGTTTTGTTGGCGCTCGGCTTCATCGGTCCGGAGCAGCCCGGGCCGATCGCGGATCTCAACCTCGCGCTCGATCCGCGCGGCAACGTCGTCGCCGACGCGAAGTACATGACCAGCACCCCTGGTGTGTTCGCCTGCGGCGATGCGCGCCGCGGCCAGTCGCTGGTGGTGTGGGCGATCTGGGAAGGCCGCGAGTGCGCGCGCGGCGTCGACGAATTCTTGATGGGCGAAACCGACCTGCCGGCGAGCCCGCAGCTCTTCAACGCCCGGTGACGAGAGTGCGTGCCGTGAACCGTTTGCTCACCTACTGTCCGCCCTACATGCCTGAGCGCAAGGTCTCGCCCGGCGACATCTTGCTCGAAGAGGGAAAACGGGCCGGAGTGTTGCTGATCTTGATCGAGGGCTCGGTCGAGATCGTCAAGGGCGAGTACCAGATCGACCTGATCTCCGAACCCGGTTCGGTGTTCGGCGAGATCTCGGTTCTGCTCGACACGCCGCACACCGCGACCGTCCGCGCCGCGACCGCGGCGCGTCTCTATGTCGCCGAGGACCCGCTGGCATTCCTGCGCTCGCATCCCGAAGTCGCTCTCGGCCTGTCGAAATTGCTGGCCAAGCGCCTGTACGCGATGACCTCGTACCTGGTCGACCTGAAGCGGCAGTTCGAAGGGCGCGGCGACCACTTCGGCATGATCGACGAGGTGCTCGACACGCTGATCCACGCGCAGGACGAGGAGCACGAGCCGGGCTCGGATCGCGATCCGGATCCGACGGTGTATTGAGT
>CADEER010000115.1:10605-12301 GCA_902826395.1 uncultured bacterium | reverse complement strand
CGCTTCCGCACTCAGATCCAGCTCGCGCACCGGGCGCACCAGCGGCTCCGCCAATTCGACGTACTGCGGGCCCATGGCCGAGAACCACTCGGCGCGGCCGGCGCCGATGTCGATGATGGTGTGGGTCGGCACCGGGCCGATCTGGCGGCCGGAGTTGAACACCCAGGTGTCGCCGATCTTGTCGACCCACGAGCCGCCCTCGCGGAACGGCGACTGGTGGATGTGCCCCGACAGCACCATGTCGGGGCGGTACTGATCGATCCAACCGACCAAATCGGCGTCGCCGAAGTGGCGCTTGCCGGCCCAGCTCACCGGCGAGTTGTCGGGCGGCGCGTGGTAGATCCAGATCCAGCGCGATTTGCTCTTCGCGGCGTCGGCGGCGAGCTGTGCTGCCACCAACTCGCGGGTCTTCGGGCCGTCCCACCACGGACAGACCGTGAACAGCGTCCCGTCGTCGGCGACCAGTGCGTCGCCGTCGGTCGCGATGCCGAGGGCCCGGATGCGCGACATCCATCGCGCGACCTTCTCACCTTCGGCGTTCGACGCGTTGAGATCGTGATTGCCCGAGCAAACCAACAGCTTCGCCTTGCCCTGCAATCGCCGCAGGTAGCGCAGAATGACGGCGATCTGCGCGTCGAGAGTCACCGTCGAGGAGATGTCGAGGTGGTCGCCGGCGATGACCACGACGTCATAGTCGTCGGCAGTACGGTGCACCCAATCGAACTGTTCGATGGCGTAGTGCAGATCGGAGACTAGAAGGCATTTCATGGGTAGGTTGGAAGGGTTGGCGTCGGGCAAGATACACGAGAGTGAAGCGCGGGTGCCAGAGGCATGCAAAGTGCCGGCCCTCGGTGGCAGGGCGAGGACTTTCGTGTATGACGGACCGGCTCGTGTGCCACGCCGGGCCGGGGCAGCCCGCGACTGGGGTGGCTGGAGCGATTCGACATCGATGCGGTGGGGGGCCGCGATGACAGATCAGACGGCGACGCTTTGTACTTCCAAGGATTCATGGCCGCGGCGGTTGGCGCGGCCGCTGGTGGCGCGGATGCCGAGCGCGGTGTCGCCCAATCACGTGACCTTCGTCCGGATGCTGATTGGGCTCGGCGCCTGCGGCCTGCTCACGACCGGCGAGCGCGACGATGCGGTCTGGGCCGCCGTGATGTGGCTGGTCGCGGTCTTCCTCGATCGGGTCGACGGCGAGCTGGCGCGGCTGACCGGTACCGTGAGCCGCTTCGGCCAGCGCTTGGATTACGTCGCCGATCTGGCGCTCGGCTCGTTGTTCTTTGTCGCCCTCGGCATCGGCCACGGCGGCTCTTCGGGGTTGTGGCAGGGGGTCGTCGCTGGCGCGGCGATGCTGTTGATCCAGGTCGTCGCCGAGATGATCGACCGCGACCGGGAGAGCGAAGGCGAGAAGGCGTTCTCGGGATGGGCCGGCTTCGATCCCGAAGACAGTCACGCCTGTTTCGCACCGGTGGTCTGGCTCGGCTGGGACGCGCCGTTCCTGGCCGCGGCGTCGATCGGCGCGCCGCTGTTCGCCATGTACGCACTCAGGCGATTCGTGTCGTTGCGGCGCCGGCGCCAACGCGAAGGATGAGCGAGCCGGCGCGACGGACCGTCCGCCGCGCAGCCGGGGTGAGGAGCCGATCGTGAAGCTCGCCATGCTGCTGATGGTTCTGATCGGCGCCGTGCTGGTCGG
>CADEER010000115.1:0-10595 GCA_902826395.1 uncultured bacterium | reverse complement strand
GGGCTTCTCCTGCTCGAGGTCGACCTCGCGGAGGTCTGGTCGCATCTGCGCGGGATCGGCGCCGGCGGCTTCGTCGTGCTCTTTCTCGTGTATGTGTTGCGCACCTTGGTGGATGCGACGGCGTGGTTGTTCGTGCTGCCGTCGCTGCCGGTGACGCCGCTCTGGATCTGGCGCATCACCGGGCTTCTGCTCGCCGGTGGAGTGCTCGAGAAGACGACGCCGCTCGCCGGCTTCGGCGGCGCGCCGATGAAAATCGTGGTGCTGAAGCGCTTCTACGGTGTCGACTACACTGCTGCCACGGCGTCACTGGTGCTCCGCCGCACCACCGATGTCGCGGCCCTGGCTATCTTCATCCCGGCTGCATTTCTGCTCGGCGCGCGCGCCAAGATCGTCGACGCAGTGGGGATCGGGATGGCGATCGCCGGACTCGTGGGGCTGCTCGCCAGTGCGGTGCTGTTCTTCGCGGCGCAGCGGTTGCGTGTCTTTTCGCGAATCCGCCGGCGCTTCGACGGCGCGGGCCGCTCGCGCAGCGCAGCCGTGGTGCAGATGCTCGACGCCATCGAGGGCGTCGAGTCGGCCCTCGTCGACTTCTATCGCCATCATCCGGTGCGTTTTGCCGGATCGTTGGCGACCGCGGTGCTCGAAATCGCGGTAGGAGTCGCGGCAGTCTATCTGAGCCTCCCATTGCTCGGGCAGCCGGCCTCGGCGACGTCGGCGGTGGTCGTCGAGGCGTTCCTGTTGTTCGTCACGGCGATCTTCTTCTTCGTGCCAGCCAACGTCGGCACGCAGGACGGCTCATTGGTACTGGCGTGCAGCGCGATCTTCGGATCGCCCGCCCTCGGAGTCGCGCTGGCGGCGATCCGCCGCGCCCGCGATCTCTTGTGGCTCGGCGCCGGTGTGATCATCGGTTCCTACTATTCGATCGCCAAGGAGCCGCCATCGGCGGCGGCAGGAGACGAGTCCGCGTAGTCGTACGCCGTCGATTTGCCGGGGGACCGAATGCGGTTCTACACTTCGACACGAGTTGGTACGCGACGTGGGGGATACAGAGCGGCCGGTCGTCCGGCGAATGCTTGAACGTTGCCCGGCGTTGTTGATCGCGCTTGCGGCAGTGTTGGCGGCATTGCAGCTTCCGGTTGCGGCGGAGGACGAACCGCAACTCGATGAGATGTCGCTCGAGGAGCTCTCGGAGCTGGAGGTCACGACCGTTTCGAGAAAGCCGCAGAGCCGCTGGACGGCCGCCGATGCGGTCTTCGTGCTCACCGGGGACGATATCCGCCGCTCCGGTGCGAAGAGCATTCCCGAGGCGTTGCGGCTGGTTCCGGAAATGCAGGTGGCGCAGATCGATTCGAACAAGTGGGCGATCGGCATCCGCGGCTTCGGCAGCCGCCTGGCGCGCTCGGTCCTGGT
The DNA here is from genome assembly GCA_902826395.1 of uncultured bacterium. Taxonomy (GTDB): domain Bacteria; phylum Desulfobacterota; class Binatia; order HRBIN30; family CADEER01; genus CADEER01. The sequence continues at coordinate 9,185 of CADEER010000115.1, read as the reverse complement.
GCAGATCGACGGTCGCAGTGTCTATAATCCGCTGTTCGCCGGAACCTACTGGGAGATCCAGGATCTGGTGCTCGACGACATCGACCGCATCGAGGTGATCCGCGGCCCGAGCGGCGCGCTTTGGGGAGCCAACGCGTTCAACGGGGTCATCAACATCATCACCAAGGACTCGGCTGCGACGCAGGGAGGGCTGATCACGGCCGGCGGTGGCAGCGAGGAGCGCGGCTTCGGCGACTTTCGCTACGGCGGCTCGCTGGGCGACGACCTCCGCTACCGGGTCTACGCCAAGTATCTCGAGCGCGACGATGGCGCCGAGCCGCTGGGCGTACCGTACCAGGACGACTGGCAGATGCTGCGCGGGGGCTTTCGCGTCGATTGGCGGCCGGAGTCGGTCGGCTGGCTCACGCTGCAGGGCGACCTCTATGACGCGCAGCTCGGCGATCGCGTCGGGATCACGACCTTCGAGCCGCCGTACCGCGAGACCCTGGTAGGCAATGCGGATGCGTCGGGCGGCAATCTGCTCGGCCGCTGGACGCGGGCACTGTCGGCGACTTCCGAGATGTCACTGCAGGCCTACTACGATCATACGTTTCGCCGCGATCTACACTTCCGCGAAGAACGCGACACCTTCGATCTCGACGGGCAGCATCGGTTCGCGCTGCCCTGGCGGCAGGGAATCGTGTGGGGGCTCGGCTACCGCGTCACCAGCGACGACACGGCGGGTGTGCCGGGGGTCGAGTTCGTTCCCGCCGCCGCCACCGACCATCTGGCGTCCGCATTCTTGCAGGACGAGATCGATCTCATCGTCGACCGCCTCGTGCTCACCATGGGAGTCAAGCTGCAGCACAACGACTACAGCGGGTTCGAGTGGCAGCCGAATGCGCGGTTGCTGTGGACGCCGGTGGTAGGGCACGCCTTCTGGGGTTCGGTCGCACGCGCCGTGCGCGCGCCGTCGCGCACCGAGGCCGACGTGCGCCTCACCGCGCCGCCTGAGCTCGACACCGACGATCCGAGCGAGTGCGCCGGCACCGAAGGATGCGTCTTCCCCGTGATCACCGGCGACGAGGGCTTCGACTCGGAAGAGCTCATCGCTTATCAGCTCGGCTGGCGCACCGAGCTGCGGAGCTCGCTGTTCGTCGACACCGTCGTCTTCTATCACGACTACGACGACATGCTGACGCTCGAGCCAGGTGAGATGAGCGAGGTCCAAACGCCGCCGCCGCCTCACACGGAGATCGAGTATTTGATCGGCAATCGCGGCCGGGGTGAATCGTACGGCGTCAGCGTTACGGCGGACGCCTTTCCGACAAGCTGGTGGCACTTGCGCGCTTCGTACAGCTACCTGCAGGTTCACTTGTCGGCTCCGGATGGAATCACCGACGGCACCGGCGCCGACGGGAGCAGCCCGCAGAACCAGGCCTTCGTGTTCAGCCGGATGAATCTGCCGTGGCGATTTCAGTTCGACTCGTCGTTGCGCTACGTCGACCGCCTGCCCGCGCAAGGGATCCGCGCCTATTTCACCTTCGACGTTCGTCTCGCCTACCAGGTGACGCAGCAGATCGAGCTGGCGGCGGTCGGGCGCAACCTGTGGGACAGTACGCACCGCGAGTTCGCCGGTGGCACCGAGGTCGAGCGCGGCGCGTACGCACAGGTGCGCTTACAGTGGTGACGATGCGCAATCGGGCGCGTGGCAAGGCGCTGCGGATCGCGGTTGCGTCGGCCGCGCTGCTCGGTTCGGCGGCAGCCCTTGCCCAACCGGCCGATGAATACCGGGTCAAGGCGGCTTTTCTCTACAACTTCGCCAAGTTCGTCGAGTGGCCGGCGCAAGCCTTCGCCAGGCCGGACTCCGATCTGCTCCTGTGCGTGATCGGCGACGACCCCTTCGAGGGAGCGTTGCAGGAGACGGTAGCCGGCAAGACGGTTCAGGATCACCGCATAGGGGTTCGCCACATCGACGACATCGACGCGGCGGGCTGTCATATCTTGTTCATCGGCAGCAGCGAGCTCTATCGGCTGCGGCGCGTGCTCGCTCAAGTGGCGAACGGACACGTCCTGACGGTCGGCGATGTCGCCGATTTCGCTCGGCAGGGCAGCGTCGTCGCGTTCCACGTCGAAGCCCACAAGGTGCGCTTCACCATCAACATCGCGGCCGCGGAAGCGGCGGGCATCGACGTGAGCTCACAGCTTCTCAAGGTGGCGGCCAAGGTCCTCGAGTCTTCGGACCCCGGCTGGTGAGCGATGTCTCGATTGCGCGACCTGTCGATCCGCTACAAGCTCATGGCCGCCAGTATCGCGACCATGGCGCTCGCCTGGCTCCTCGTTTCGACGGTCTTCATCGGCTACGAGATCCTGACCTTTCGCGAGCGCATCGTCGGCCAGATGGCGACGCAGGCCGAGATCGTCGGCTACAACAGCGCAGCGGCGCTGCTGTTCGAAGACCAGAAGTCGGCGATGGAGACCCTGAAAGGCCTGCGCGCCGAGCGCCACGTGATCGCCGCCGGCATATACACGCCGGACGGGGCTCCGTTTGCCACCTACCGGCGCGAGGGAATAGCCGGCGAACCGGATCTGAACATCGCATCCACGGGCGACGGACACGTCTTTCGCAATCGACAGCTCCTGGTCTACCGCAACATTCTCGTCGACGGTGAGCTGGTCGGTGGTGTTCGTGTCGTCGCCGAGCTCGGCGAGCTCACCTCGAACCTGATCCGCTATGTCCTCATCTCGATCCTGGTGTTCATCGCCGGCTTCGCGGCGGCGCTGCCGCTGCTCACGCGGCTGCAGCGGGTGATCCTCGATCCAGTGACCGGCTTGGTCGACAAGGCGCGGATCGTCTCCGAGCAGAAGGACTATTCGGTGCGCGCCGTGCCGACCAGCGAGGACGAGCTGGGGATGTTGGTGCGCACCTTCAACGAGATGCTGGCGCAGATCCAGAAGCGCGACGAGGATCTCGGCCGCGCGCGTGACGACGCGGAAGCGGCGAACCGCGCCAAGGACGAGTTCCTCGCGGTGGTGTCGCACGAGCTGCGGACGCCGCTGACCCCGGTGTTTGCCTGGCTGATGATCCTTCGGTCGGACGGGATCGACGAGGCGCGTCGCCAGAACGGGCTCGAGGTCATCGAGCGCAACGTCAAGTCGCAAGCGCAGTTGATCGAGGACCTGCTCGATATCTCGCGCATCATCAGTGGCAAGCTGCGACTCGACGTGCGGCCGATCGAGCTCGGCCCAGTGGTCGAGTCCGCGGTCGAGTCGGTGCAGTCCGCCGCCGACGCCAAGGAGATCCGCCTGCAGGTGGTGCTCGATCCGCGGGCGGTGAACATGTCCGGCGATCCGGAGCGCCTGCAGCAGGTGGTGTGGAACCTTCTCACCAACGCGATCAAGTTCACGCCCAAAGGTGGTCGCGTGCAGGTGTTCTTGCAGTGCGTCAACTCGCACGTCGAGCTGGTCGTCAGTGATACCGGCGCCGGTATCGCGCCGCAGTTCCTGCCGTTCGTGTTCGAGCGATTCAAGCAGGCCGATAGCACGACGACGCGCAAACACGGCGGACTGGGCATCGGCCTGTCGATCGTCTACACGCTGGTCGAGCTGCACGGCGGCCGGGTGCGCGTCGAGAGCGAGGGCGAGGGGAAGGGCGCGACCTTCACCGTCGAGCTGCCGATCTCGGTCGTGCCGCCAAATCGCCTGGCTGATCGGGTGCATCCGACAGCCGCCGCAGAGGCGGGGCACGTCGATATGACGTCCTACCTCAGCGGGCTGCGCGTGCTGGTCGTCGACGACGACCCGGATACCCTCGAGACGATCAGCTTCATTCTCGAGCAGAGCGGTGCGCGGGTCCGCACGGAGTCCTCGGCGAAGGCCGCGCTGGCGACACTGCAGAGCTGGCGGCCGGACTTGCTCGTGTCGGACATCGGGATGCCCGAGGAAGATGGCTTCGAGCTGATCCGCAAGGTGCGCGCCCTGACCCCCGAGATGGGCGGCGCCACGCCGGCGCTGGCACTCACGGCGTACGCCCGCGTCACGGATCGGTTGAAGGTTCTGCGCGCCGGATTCCAGATGCACGTGCCGAAGCCGATCGAACCGGCCGAGTTGATCACCGTGGTGGGCAGCCTCGCGGAGTGGAGAGTGGGGAGTAGGGAGTGGGGAGTGGGGAGTGGGGAATAGGGAATGGGGAATGGAGAGGATCGTGAACCGTGAACCGTGAACCGTGGGCTGTTCAGCGCCGCTTCACGGTTCACAGTTCACGGTTCACGCGCACCTCCAGTGTTTCAGAGGCTCCGGATCTGTGCCGCCGCCGCCTCCGCCGCGACGGGCGCCGGCTCCAGCGCCAGCTCCAGGACTTCGTCGACCGTCTCGACGAAATGGAAGGTCATCGACTGGCGCACGTGCGGCGGCACCTCTTCGAGGTCCTTCTCGTTGCGCGCCGGCAAGATCACGGCGTGGATGCCGGCGCGCTTTGCGCCGAGGATCTTCTCCTTGACGCCGCCGACCGGCAGCACCTTGCCGCGCAGTGTGAGCTCGCCGGTCATGGCGATATCGTGACGCACCGGCCGGCCGGCGAACAGCGAGGTGAGGGCGGTGGCGATGGTGACGCCGGCCGAGGGTCCATCCTTTGGCACGGCGCCGGCGGGAACGTGCACGTGGATGTCGATGTTGTCGAAGCTGTCCTGCCGGATGCCGAGGCGCGCGGCGCGCGAGCGAATGTGGCTGAGCGCCGCCTGCGCCGATTCCTTCATCACCTCGCCGAGATTGCCGGTGATGAGCACGCCCTTTGAGCCCTGCATCTTGGTCGCTTCGATGAACACGATGTCGCCGCCCATCGGCGTCCAAACCAAACCGGTGGCGACCCCCGGCTCGTCGACGCGCTCGACGACTTCGGGAAAGTACTTCTCCGGCCCGAGCAGGGCGCGGATCTTGTCGGGAGAGGCGACGACGATCTCGGTAGCTCCCTCGGTGATGGCGCGCGCCACCTTGCGGCACAAAGATCCGATCTCGCGCTCGAGATTCCGCAGGCCCGCTTCTTTGGTGTAGCGGTGGATCAGGTGCAGCAGGCCGTCGCGGGTGAACACGATCTGATCGGCGGTAATGCCGTTTTCCTCGATCTGCTTGGGGATCAGATGACGGCGCGCGATCTCCAACTTCTCGATGTCGGTGTAGCCGGCGAGCTCGATGACCTCCATGCGATCGCGCAGCGGCGGCGCGATCGGCTCGAGCAGATTGGCGGTGGTGATGAACATGACTCGCGAAAGGTCGAACGGGATGTCGAGGAAGTGGTCGGAGAACGAGTTGTTTTGCTCGGGGTCGAGCACTTCGAGCAGCGCCGACGCCGGGTCGCCGCGAAAGTCGACGCCGATCTTGTCGATCTCGTCGAACATGAAGACCGGATTGTTCGACTTGGCGTTCTTCAGGCCCTGGATGATGCGCCCCGGCAACGAGCCGATGTAGGTGCGGCGATGACCGCGGATCTCCGACTCGTCGCGCATCCCGCCCAGCGACATGCGGATGAACTCCCGCCCCATGGCGCGCGCGATCGACTTGCCGAGCGAGGTCTTGCCGGTTCCCGGCGGTCCGACGAAACACAGAATCGGACCTTTCGGGCTGCGTCGTAACTGGCGAACCGCGAGAAACTCGAGGATTCGTTCCTTGATCTTCTCGAGGTTGTAGTGGTCCTCATCGAGGACGCGGCGGGCGTGTGGGATGTCGAGGTTGTCGGCGGTCGAGCGCGACCACGGCAGGTCGGCGATCCACTCGACGTAGTTGCGCACGACCGAGTGCTCCGCCGATTCGATCGGGATGACGCGCAGCCGTTCGAGCTCGCGCGCCGCGACCTGGCGCGCCTGGGCGGACGGCTCGGCTTCGTCGACCCGCTGCTGCAGGGCGTCGATGTCGGAATTGCGCGGGTCGGATTCGCCGAGCTCCTTCTGGATGGCCCGCATCTGCTGGCGCAGGTAGAACTCGCGCTGGCTTTTCGAGAGCTCGTCCTGGACGTCGGACTGGATCTTCTGGCCGAGCTCGAGGAGCTGGATCTCCCGCGCGATCAGCGCCAGCAGCCGGGTCAGCCGATCGCGCACGTCGAGCGAGGCGAGGAGATCCTGCTTCTCGTCGTTGGCAAGGCTCAGATGAGCGGCAATCAGATCGCCGGCGCGCGCGGCGCCCTTGGTGTTCATGGCGAGCACCGAGAGCTCGTCGGGGAGATGCGGCGTCAGGTCGACGAAGCGGGAGAACTCGTTGACCAGGCGGGAGCGCATCGCCTCGAGGTCGAAGGCGCTCGCGTCGCTCTCGGCGAGGAGCCTGATGCGTGCCTTCATGTACGGCTGCACCTGCGGGAAATCGATGAGCTCGAAGCGCATCACCCCCTGCACGAGGATACGCACGCTGCCGTCCGGATACTCCAGTGTCTTGAGGACGCGTCCGACGGTGCCGCGATGGTGAAGGCCGTTGGTGTTTGGATCGATCTCCTTGCCGTCCTTCTGCGCCACCATGGCGAGGATGCGATCGCCCTTCATCGCGATTTCGACCGCCCGCACCGAAGCTGGACGCGAGACGAGCAACGGCACCACGGCGGCCGGGAAAACGACCACGCCGCGGAGCGGCAGGACCGGCAACACCTCCGGGATGTTCGCGGCGTCGAGATCGCCGTCAAAGCCGACGGTCTCGCCCGGCGAGTCGAATTGCAGAATCTCGTCGTTCATTTCGATTGGCAACCGAGCGCCGGATTGAGCATTCGCCGGGATCGCGCGATCAGCATCGGTGTAGTATACCGCTTAAGCAAGCGTTATCTCGACGCGGTTGCGGACGGACGAGGGGAGGCGACGATGCGAGAGACCGAAGACGCCAGGCTGTTCTCGATCGCGGAGGTCAACGAGCTCATTCCCCGCCTCGAGCTGATCATGGAGCGATTGCAGTGTCGCGCCGTCGAGCTGCGCCAATCGCTGCAGGCGTTGTCCGAGGAGACCGGTCGCCCACAATCGGATCTCGAGGTCGCGCATCTGGTGCAACAATGGCCGGAGAAGCAGGAGCTGATCGACGAGCTGCACGGCTTGATCGCCGAGATCGATCGCTGTGGCGGACAGTTCAAGGGTTTGGATCTGGGGCTGGTTGACTTTCCGGCCGAGATCGAGGGCGACATCGCCCTGCTGTGCTGGCAGTACGGCGAGAAGGAAGTGCAGCACTGGCACTCTCTCGACGACGGCTTCTCCGGACGCAAGCCGCTGCCGGCGAGCCGCGCGACCTATCTCCAGTGAGGTAGCAGTCCGTTGAGGGACATGACGGCGGACGCTGTCGCGGCGGCCGACGCCGCCGCACTGGTCGACGAGCGGGTGTGGAGCGTCGACGAGTTGCGCGCCGGGCGCCGCTCGGTGCCGGCCGCGCCGGGAGTCTACACGTTTCTCGATGCGGCGGGCGCGCCGCTGTACGTCGGCAAGAGCGTCGATCTGCGCAGCCGCTTGTCGAGCTACTTCGCGGCGCCGGCGCGGCGCAAGACGGCGCGCCTGATGCGCCTGGCGATCGACGTGCGCGCCGAGCGGCAGGGGTCGGAGTTCGCCGCGCTGCTGCGCGAAGCGGAGTTGATCCTGGCCCTGCGTCCTCCCTTCAACCGGCGCATGGCGGAACCGGAGAAGTACGTCTATCTGCGCGTCGACTATGCGCACCCCTACCCGAGCTTGTCGGTCGTCGGCACGCCCGACGACGGCGGCCGGTATCTCGGTCCCTTCGTCCAGCGGCGTCGCATGGCCGCTGTCGTGGATGCCCTCAACGACGCGTTCCGGCTGCGCACCTGCGAGCCGATCCCGCACGGCGATCCGTGCTGGCGGCGGCAGACGCGGCGCTGTTCGGCGCCGTGCGTCGACGACGTCGCCGCCGGCGACTACGGCCGCCAGTTCCTGCCGGTGCGCGAGGCGGTCGCGGGCCGCGCCGCCGCGGCGCTGCGACAACTGCGCGACGCGCGCGAGCAACACGCCGCCGATGAGCGGTTCGAGGCGGCGCGCAGCGTGCAGAACCGCATCGAGGCGGTCGAGCGCCTGCGCCGCGTGCTCTTCGCCAGCCAGGCGCCGGGCTGCGACGCGATCGTCGTGCAGCCGGGACTGGCGCCGGAAGCCGTCGAGCTGTGGGGCGTCGCCGGCGGTTCGGTGCGCGGCTCCGCGAGCGGCGTGGTGACGTCGCTGCGGGATGCGTTCGAGCGCGTGTGGGCCGCGCTGGCGGTGCGCCGCCCCGCCGAGCTCGTCGCCAAAGACGAGCTCGACCGCCGCTGCATCGTGCAGCGCTGGGTGCGCTCCAAGCGCAACGCGGACACCTGCGTGCCGATCGGCGGTCGCGACGTGGAAGACGTGTGGGCGGCGGTGGCGGCGGCGGCGCGGCGCTTGCCGGGGCAACTTTTGTGATGCGCGTCGTCGCCGCGGCGCTGATCGTCGTTTGCATCGCCGCCGCCGGTGCGGCGCACGCGTGGGGCGACCGGACGCACCCGGCGATCGTGCGCCTAGCCATCGAGACGCTGCCGCCCGACGCCGCGGCGATGTTCCGCAAGCAGCAGCACAAGCTCGAGCGGGCGAGCAACGAGCCCGACAACGTCCTGCGCGAGCGCTACGGTCGCGAAGAAGCGATCCGCCACTTCATCGATCTCGACGGATACATGCCGGCGCCGTTCGACGGCTTCCCGCGCACCCACGAGGCGGCGGTGAAGATGATCGGCAAACGCAAGGTCGAGAAATACGGCGTCCTGCCGTGGGTGATCTTCCGCAAGAAACGCGAGCTGCGCGACGCGCTGCGGTCCGGTTCCGACGACTGGCCGCGCATCGCCGGTCATCTCGCCCACTACGTCGGCGACGCCTACCAGCCGCTGCACCTGACCGTCGATTACGACGGCCAGAAGAGCAACGCCAAGGGAATCCACCGCCGACTCGAGAACGACGTCGTCGACGCCGAGATCGCGGCCTACGAGAAAGCGGTGCGGAAGGAGCTTTCCGAGGCAAAGCCGCTCACCGACTTGCGCGGTGACGTCTGGGCGGCGCTCTTCCGCAGCTACGGCAGCTATCGACCGATCATCGCCGCCGACGCCGCGGCGAAGCGGGCCGGCAAGCCGGGTTCGCGCAAGTACGAGGCCGTCCTCGAGGCGCAGACGCGCGAGATGGTGCACCGCCAGTTGCGCGACGCGGCGATGATGCTGGGGTCGGTGTGGATGACGAGTTACCGCG
>CADEER010000114.1:12467-16599 GCA_902826395.1 uncultured bacterium | reverse complement strand
TACAGCGTCATCACGACTCCCTTGGCGCCGACGTTGGCCATGCGCAGCAGGCCGGCGAGCGGCTCGGGCAGTGTGGCGTGGCGTTCGGTGAGGGCGAACAGCGCGCGGATCAGCGGCCGCGGCAAGAGTGCGCACAGCGTCGCGACTCCCTTCACCCCGCTGCGATCGTCGTCGTACATGTGCGCCAGCATGCGGTCGGCGCAATCGATGCAGTTGGTTTCAGCGAACGACGGCATGTCGCCGTCGCCCGGGATCAGCACATCGCCGAGCTTGACCAGGCCGCGCCGCTGCATGGGCGACAAAGCCGCGCCGCTCATCGCGCCTGCCTCATGATCTCGTCGGCGGCCCGGCACGACATCGCCATGATGGTGAATGACGGATTGATGCCGGGTGCGTTGGGAAAAACGCTGGAGTCGGCGGCGTGGATGTTGTCGAAGCCGTGCAGCCGAAAATCCGGGGCGACAACCGAGCGCGCCGCGTCGACACCCATGTTGCAGCCGCCCATCAGGTGCAGGCCGATCGCGACGTTGCCCTCGATGATCTCTCGCGCGCCGGTGGCGCGGAAGATGTTGCGGATCGCCTCGAGGCCGCGGTCGCGGCGGCGCCGATCCTCGTCGTTGAGCGTCTTGTCGATCACCGGCTTGCCGCTCGAGCTGACGGTGACCCGGCCCGGGTTGGTATCGCGCACGGCCACCTCGATACAGCCCATGTGGGTGATCGAGCGCATGCGGCGCATGTGTTCGGCGCCGAACGCCGGCACCAGCATCGCGACGCCGACCGGGCCGGCGAAGACGTTCTCGAGCTTGAAGCCGTTGGCGCGGAAGCCGGGATCCGCCGATTTGTAGGATTGCATCGGCCCGCGATGAGCGTTTACCGGCTCGTCGTAGATCGCCAAACTCATGTACTGCGGATGCGTGTAGAAGTTGTGTCCCAGCGCCGGCAGCTTCTTCTCCAGCCCTGAGAGCAGCAGCAGGCGCGAGTTGCCGATGGCGCCGGCGCCGAGGATCAGGCGCCGGCCGCGATACGCCGCAGCGGCGCCGCCCGCGTCGCGCCCGCGCACCGTCACGACGTCGCCCGGTTCGACGAGCAGCGCTTCGAACTGCGACACGATCTCGAGTCCGGCGGCGCGGGCGCGCGGCAACACGGTCACGGCGGTGCTCTGTTTGCTGTCGATCGGACAGCCGCGCAGACACTCGATGCAGCAGTTGCCGTCCTCGAAGCGGCAGTCGGCCTGCGCTCGCTCGAGCGGCGCGCAGCGGTAGCCGTTGGCGGCGAAACCGTCGCGAAAGATCACCGCGTTGCCGTTGGCGTGCTCCTCGGGAACGGTCCGGATCGAGATCTGGCTCGATGCAGCGTCGTACCACGGGTCCATGTCGGCGCGGGTGAGGAACGAGACGCCCGACGCTTCGCGCCAACTGTCGAAGGCGTCGTCGTCGAAGCGGTCGAGCAGCGCCTGGTTGACGATCGAGCCGCCGCCGACCGCTTTCGGTCGCAGCAGCCCGATGCTGGCGTCCTTGTTCAGCTCGATGCCGCCGCCCCAGTAGAGCAGCGCATTGGCGTCGAGCTCGTTGTCCGGGTACTGGTCGCTGCGAAACGAGCGGCCGGCCTCGAGCAGGACGCACTTCATGCCGGCCTGCGTGAAGGCGTTGGCGATGAACGAACCGGAAACCCCGGCGCCGACGATGACGGCGTCGTAGATGCGATCGGCGAGCATGAGCGGCAGACAATAGAGGCGGTGGCGGGCGCGGGCAATGGGCCGGTGCGGCCTGTATGCTCGCTCGCGGCGGGACCCGAGTCCTCGTGAACGGTGAACCGTGAACCGTGCACTCGAGCAGGCTCAAACCACGGTTCACCGTTCACGGTTCACGGCTGGTCGGGCCCGGTTCGCTTTCGACGCGACATCGTCGAGAGTAGGGTCGCCGCAATGGTGACGCGAGTATTGACGATTGCCGGCTCCGACTCCGGCGGCGGCGCCGGCATCCAGGCCGATCTCAAGACGATCGGTGTGCTCGGTGGTCACGGGATGTCGGCGATCACGGCGGTGACGGCGCAAAACACGCTCGGCGTCGCAGGCATCCACGCGCTGCCGGCGGCGTTCGTGCGCCTGCAGATCGAGACCGTGCTCGACGACATCGGCGCTGACGCGGTGAAAACGGGGATGCTGGCTAACGCCGACATCGTCGAGGAAGTCGCTGCCGTCGTTGCCGAGCGCAAGCTGGCGATGCTGGTCATCGATCCGGTGCTGGCGGCCGAGAGCGGCGCCGGCCTGATCGAGGGCTCGGCCGCCGACGTGCTGGTGAAGAGGCTGATGCCGCTGGCGACGGTGGTGACGCCGAACGCCATCGAAGCCGGCCGCCTGCTCGGCATGCGCGTCGAGAGCGTCGCCGATCAGCGCACGGCGGCGCGCCGACTCGCTGACGCTGGCGCGCGCGCCGCGCTGGTCAAAGGTGGTCACCTGCCGGGCGTCAACGCAGTCGACGTGCTCTTTGCCGACGGCGAGCTGCACGAGTTGTCGGGACCGCGCATCGACAGCCGCAACACCCACGGCACCGGCTGCATCCTCGCCGCTGCAATTGCCTTCCACCTCGGCAGCGGAGCGGACATCGCAAACGCGGTGCGCAAGTCAAAAGAGTTCGTTACGCGCGCCATTGCCGGTGGCCTGTCGATCGGCGCCGGCGCGGGCCCGGCGAATCCGTTTGCCGCGCAACGCTAAACGGCTTGCTTTGGTTCGTTTGCGGTAGGTAGCGTCGCGCGATGGTTGGGTCATCGATCGAGGCGATTCCGGTGATCGACGTCGACACGCACTTCACCGAGCCGCCCGATCTCTGGACGTCGCGCGCGCCGGCGCAGTTGCGCGACGCGGCTCCGCGCGTCGTGCGCGACGCGCAGGGGCGCGATCAGTGGGTTGCCGGCGGCGGGCGGCCGCTGGCTCCGGTTGGCTACTGCGTCGTGGCACGCGACGGCTCGAAGGCGGGTGGTCGCATCACGTTGGATCGGTTCGACGACATCCACCCGGCGGCTAGCGATCCGGCGGCGCGGCTCGCGTTCATGGACGAGCACGGCATTGCCGCGCAGATTCTGTATCCCAACGTGCTCGGATTCACCGGCAGTTTCGTTTTGAACCTGGAAGACTCCGCGCTGCGCGAGTTCTGTGTCGGCGCGTACAACGATGCGATCGCCGAAGTGCAGGCGCGGGGCGGCGGACGTCTGCTGCCGCAGGCGGTGCTGCCGATCTGGGATCTCACCGCGGCGCTGCGCGAGCTCGATCGCTGCCATACCCGGCTCGGCTTGTCCGGGATCGTGCTCACCGACTCTCCCGAGGTCTGGGGTCTGCCGACGCTCTCCGATCCGCATTGGGATCCGCTGTGGAGCGCGGCGCAGGAGCGCGGCCTGCCGATCAACTTCCATATCGGCGGCGGCGGCGCGATGGGCACCGTTTGGAGCGGTATGAGCGAGCCGGCGGCGATCGCGACGATGTCGGTGCTGGCGGACGTCGGCAATATTCGCTGCGTCGCGAACTTGATCTTCAGCGGACTGCTAGACCGCTATCCGACCTTGCGCTTCGTGTCGGTCGAAAGCGGTGTCGGCTGGCTGCCGTTCGTGCTCGAGCTGTGCGAGTACCAGTTCGACGAGAACCGCGTCACCAATCTCGCGCTGCGGCCGCGCGACTACTTCCGCCGCCAGATCTACGCTTCGTATTGGTTCGAGAGCGACGTCGCGACGGCGATCGACAAGCTCGGCGCGGACAATCTGATGTTCGAGACCGACTTCCCGCACCCGACGTGTCTGTACCCGGGCATCCGCGCGCAAATCGACGCCACCCTCGGCTCACTGCCGGAGCGGATTCAGCGCAAGGTTCTCTGCGAGAACGCGGCGCGGCTCTACGGTATCGATCTCGCTCGACTGCCGTGACGGATCAGTCGCACTCCCCGACCGCACCTGCGTTGACCGCCTTGAACACTTCGCCGTCGGTGCCGTCGTCCTTCACGGTGCCGCCGAACGTCGTGCAGAAGGAGGCGGTGCCGAGCGTGACCTTCACTGCGATCGGCGCCTGCGGCACGCCCGATTCCAGGTCGAAGTCGAGCACCGATGGGCCGGCGCCGCTGCATTTGGCCTTGATGCCGCGACCGGG
>CADEER010000114.1:0-12367 GCA_902826395.1 uncultured bacterium | reverse complement strand
GTATCCTCCAGGTTCCAGTCGCCGTCGCCGTCGCGTACGTAGACCGACACGCGCTCGTACGGACTGAGAGAAGAACCGACGGCGAGAGTGTCGCCGTCCAGATCGAGCGCCCAGCCGAACGAATGGTCGCCGCTGCGGGTCAGCTTGGTATCGAACGTCCACTCGCCCGCTTCGCGTTTGAAGATGTACACGCCGCCGTTGCCGGTGGGTCCTCCCGACCATGCGCGCGGCGCGCCGACGGCGACGTAGTCGCCGTCGAGGGCGATCGCCCAACCGAATGCGTCCTTTGCCACGCCGTCGGGCGCGGTCAGTTTCGCGTCTTCTATCCAGGCGCTGCCATTCCACTCGAACATGTACGCGCGGCCCGGTTCGCCGACGACCGGCCAGCGATGATAGGCACCGGCGGCGAGAGTATCGCCATCGATCTCGACCGCGATGCCGAGCTCGTCGCCGGCGACTCCGTCGCTGGCGGTGAGCGTCGTCGCGTACTCGAAGCCGCCGGCTCCCAGAGTGTAGATGTGTACGGCGCCGGCGCTGGCGGCGAGTGTGGAGTCGATCGGCGCGCCGACGACGGCCGTGCCGCCTTGAACGTCGACGGCCCAACCGGCCTCGCTGTTGTCCTCCGCGCTGGGCGGAATCAGCTTTTGCTCGCTGGTCGTCTTCAGCGCCGACGCGGCATTCGCGGCGAGCAACATGGAAGCAGCGATCAAGAGACTCACGAATGTGTGGTGGACGAACACGTTCGACGTCCGTGCGACTTTCGTGTCGTGCGTGCGGTACTTCATCTAGGCCCCCCCCGTTTCAAGAACCGCTGTCCCCCAACGCCCTCGCACGGCGACCGCCGAGCCGTCAAGAAAATTGATGAGAGCCGGTAGATCCGCGGACCTATCCTAGGCGAGCGCGTGCAGCCTATGCACAAGCGCGAACGAGCTGCTGCTGACCGCTTGGAAAGTCGCCGCTTGATGTCGCGTCGATCTGGCGATGCGGTCGATGCCCTGGGGTCGCCGACCCCTCAGCCTTCTTCCGCGAGGACCTCGAAGAACGCGCGGACGTGGCCCGCGTTGGCGCCGATGACGCCGTTGCCGTCGCGCGACTTGGAGCGCATGTGGACGACCGAGCCGCCGTCGTCGCCGGGGCGCACCTCGATGACGAAGTCGTCGTGGAAGCGTAGGAGCCAGGCCGTCTCGACGCCCTCGATCTTGCGGATCCCTGGGTCGGCGAGGGTGACCTCCCAGCTCTCCATGCCGTTGGCGGCGGCCAGAACGCGCGCGAATGCCTCGCCGGGCTCGGCGGCGAGAGGCAGTGGAGCGAGATCGCCGTAATCATCGCTCTGGCGGCCGGCGAAGTCGGCCCCGGGATAGGACAGATCGCGCCCGGCGTTCTCCTCTAGACGCAGTGCCTGCGTGAACTGCGGAGGGCTGGCGGTATCGGTCGTGATGTCGCCGATGCGCCACAGGTTGACACTGCTGGCGACGGCAAGCCCGGGCCCGACCACGAGGAGCGCGGCGAAGATGCCGCCCAGGGCCGCACCGCGGCTGGCCGTCCCGTCGCGCAGCAACGCCAGAGCGCCGCAGACCAACGCGATTGCCGCGTCGAGCAGGCCGAGCGCCAGAATCGCAAACCCCGCGAGAGGCGGCACGATCCGGAAGTGAGCAAACAGAGGTCCGACGATCGCCGCGACGAAGGCCAGACCGCCGCACCAGAGGGCGATTCTCGCCGTCATCGAAGGTCGGTTCACGCAGGCAAACCAAACAGCCACCAATCCACTTGTCAAAGCTGCGCGGGCTCGCCCGGTCGGAAGTTTTTGCTCTTGACGTCAGGATGTGAGGCGCTAGCCTGCGCGGTCGGGAGGCCCGCGATGATGAAGAAGTCCTTGCGTCTTGCCGGCGTGCTGTTCGCGACGGCATTGGCCGCAGTAGCGGCGTCGGCGCTCGAGCCCCTGGGCGATGAGTTCCAGCTCAACACGATGACGACCGGGCCGCAGTTCAAACCCTCCGTCTGCCGCGATGCGAGCGGCAACTTCGTCGCGGTCTGGGGCAGCTTCCCGGATGGTGGAGGTCCTTGTCAGCAGTGTGCGACGACTTCGGTTGCGGCGCCATTTCTGCCCTTCACGATCAACGGACAGCGCTTCGACAGCGTCGGCGAAAAAGTGGGGAGCGAGTTCGTCGTCGATACGTTCGACTACGACGTGCAGGCATCGTACTACCGCAACCCCGTGTTGCCGGCGATCGGTTGCGCGGCGGATGGCAGCTTCGTCGTGACCTGGAGCCGTTTCGTCAGCAGCGGTCTACAAGCGCAAACGTCAGGGATCTGTTTCGACGACGAGGACTCCGACGTTTTCATGCAGCGTTACAACAGCGACGGTCAGGCGGCCGGTATACTGCAGGTCAACACCGACAGCGACTACGGATTCCAGACGAGCTACCGCACGGCCGTGGGCGTTCAGGACGACGGCGATTTCGTTATCACCTGGAGCAGTTTCGCGGATTTCGACTGCTTCGCCGTGACATCGGGCATGCCGCTGCCACCTGGCGACGACGGAGACGACGCGGGAATCTTTGCCAAGCGCTTCGACAGCGCCGGATTCGCGCAGGGCAGCGAGTTCCAGGTGAACACCTTCACCACCGACGGCCAGTATTATCCCGCCGTGTCGGCGAGTGATGACGGATTTACGGTTGCGTGGACCAGCTACGGCAGCGACGGCGATCGCTTCGGCGTCGGCGGCCGGCGCTTCGATTCATCGGGAGTGCCGCTCGGTACAGAGTTCCAGGTCAATACCTACACGACGGGCGATCAGGGCTATTACGGCGACGGCGTGTCGGTTGCGCGCGGTGACCAGGGCGATTTCGTCGTCGTCTGGAAGTCTGCGGAACCATGCTGTACGGCGACGACGTCGGCGAACGCGGCCGCGTCGGGTCGCCGCCGACGCGGAGAGCGACGCGGCGGAACGTCTTCGGCTGCTGCCCTCAACGGACCGGCGCCCGAACCGTCCACCGGCGTGCGCGGGCGTTTGTACGATAGCAGTGGTGCTCCGGCGGGCGACGAATTCGAAGTGTCGGACAGCTTCCAATACTACTACTTCGATGCGCCGATGGTGGCGGTCGGCGGCACCGAGTTCCTCGTCGTGTGGGACCAGCCCGAGGAAGACGATCCGATCGCGGTCGCGTCGATCATCGGCGGCGACCCCGGCGACGTATACGGCCGCCGCTTCGCGCGCGCCGACGCCTCGCCGATCGACAGCCAATTCCGCATTCCGCTGGTGAGCGAGTACCTGCAGTTCCAGCCCGATGTCGCGTCGAACGGCAACGACGACTTCGTGATCGTCTGGGGCAGTGGCTATTACCTGCTGGGGCCACTGAACGCGACCGGCGCCGTGCTCTCCGGCACCGATCCGCGCGATCCGGAGGGCGTCTTCGGCATCATCGGCGTCGCGGCGACGACGGCCACCATGACTGCAACCGCGACGGCAACGGCGACCTCCACCGATACGCCGACGCCGACTGCCAGCAGCACAGCGACCTCCACTCCGACCCCGTATCTGCCCGACGGAGTCGTCTGCGTCGACGACTCGCAGTGCACGTCCAGCTTCTGCCGCGACGGTGTTTGCTGTGCGACGGCGTGCGACGGTGTGACGGAAGTCTGCAATCTGTCGGACCAACTCGGCATCTGCGTCGAGGTCGCCGCCCCGGCGCCGGCCGTGTCGCCGCGCGGCATGCTCGTCGCAGTCGCGCTGCTGGCGATGATCGCATTCGTCGGCCTGCTGCGCCTGCGCCGCACGTAGTCGGGAACCGAGAACAGAGAACCGGGAACTGGGGACGGACGGCGCCGGACGCCGTCCGTCTCTTTCTTCAGTTGTCGCCAGACACGACTGCCTTCTTGATGTGCGGAGTCGGCTGAGCGACGCTTCTTGGAAGATGGCAGTCGCCCCGCCAAGCGACGCTGCCGCCCGCCGGGTCGTCGAGCGGTTGCGCAGCAATGGGTTCCAAGCGCTGTACGCCGGCGGTTGCGTGCGCGACCACCTGCTCGGGATCGCGCCGGGCGACTACGATGTCGCGACCGACGCGACGCCGGACGTGGTGCAGTCGCTCTTCGAGCGGACGGTTCCGGTCGGCGCCAGCTTCGGCGTCGTGCTGGTGGTCGTCGACGGTCGGCCCGTCGAAGTGGCGCAGTTTCGCACCGACGCCGAGTACCTCGACGGCCGCCATCCGGTCGCGGTGCGGCCGGCGAACCCGCAGGAGGACGCGCAACGCCGCGACTTCACGATCAACGGGATGTTCATCGAACCGGACACCGGCGAGATCCTCGACTACGTCGGCGGACAGGCCGATCTGCGCGCCGGCATCGTGCGGGCCATCGGCAATCCGGCGGAGCGCTTTGCCGAAGATCACCTGCGCATGCTGCGCGCCGTGCGCTTCGCGGCGCGCCTCGACTTCGTGATCGATCCGCTGACGATGCAGGCGATCCGCGCCAACGCCGCCGCGGTGCGCGGCGTGGCGCTGGAGCGGGTCGGCGACGAGATCGTGCGCATCCTGAGAGAAGGCGGCGCGCGGCGCGGGTTCGAGCTGCTGGACGAGAGCGGTCTACTGCGGATTGTCTTGCCCGAGGTCGCGGCGATGCGCGGCGTCGAACAGTCGCCCGACTACCACCCCGAAGGCGACGTGTTCGAGCACACTCTGCGTCTGCTCGCCGGTGTCGACGCGCTCGCGGCGCCGCGTTCGGAGAGCCTGGCACTCGGTGCGCTGTTACACGACATCGCCAAGGGGCCGTGCGCGGCGCGCGATCCGCAGAGTGGCCGCATCACCTTCTACGGCCACACCGAGCTCGGCGAGACGATGTCGATCGAGATCTGCCAACGGCTGCGGCGCAGCCGCGACGTCTGGGAGCGCGTCGCCTATCTGGTGCGCAACCACCTGCGCCACGTGTCGGCGCGGGACATGCGCCGCGCGACGCTGCGCCGCTTTCTCTCCGAGGACGGAATCGACGAGCTACTCGAGCTGACTCGCCTCGACGCGCTGGCGTCGAACGGCGACCTGACGAGCTATCGCTTCTGTATCGAGCAGCGCGACGCCTTCGGCGCCGAGCCGATCGTGCCGCCGCCGCTACTGCGCGGCCGCGATCTGCTCGATCTCGGCTGGCAGCCGGGCCCGCGGCTCGGGCAGATTCTCAACGCCGTGCAGGAGCGCCAGCTCGAGGGCGACCTGACCAACCGCGAGGAAGCGGTGCAGTGGGTCGAGCGCGAGTTCGGCAAACCGCCTGGTTGATGGGGCGAACAGCGACCTGACCTATCCGTACACGTACCCGTACTCGTACACGTACCCGATCGGTAATCCGTGGACGTGTACGAGTACGTTCAGGCGATCGTTCTGCGACAGCCTTTTCACGCCGCCGGGCGACTCGTGTTGAAGATGTCGCGCGACAGCTTCCAGTCGCGGCCTTCCTTTTTCCACACGACGATGTACTTGCCCTCGTCGATCACCGCGCCGCCGGCCGACATCACGTAGGAGCCGACTTCGATCGCGGTGCTGCCGTGCACCTCGACCTCCTGCGACTTTAGTTTCACGCCATTGACGCCGGCGGCGACGGTTGTTTCCCAGAAGGCCTTGATGTCCTTGCCCTTCAAAACTCCGGCATTGGGCGGCAGCAGCTTGGCGCCCTTCGCGTACATTTTACTCAACGCCGTCGCGTCGCCGGCCGCCAGGGCCGCGCCGAGCGCCTTGTTGTTCGCCTTGATGATCGCGGCGACGTTCGCCGCAGCTTTGGTTGCCATGATGGTCTCCTCCTCGGTTCGCGCGCCGCTTCATACGGCCACCGCCGGTCGAGCGTCAAGAATCGCCTCCGCCCGCAGTCTTGATAGGTGCTGCGCCTCCATGCCTTCTGTGGTGAAGCTTTCGTCAATTGAAACTCGAGACGCTGGAGGTGTGTCATGGCGATCGATCCTGGGCCCTACGACATCGAAGAGGTGCGCTTCATCCTGGGGCCCGACGGTACGGGAACTGCCAAGTCCGTCGGGCCGCGATTCTACGAGGAGCTGGACGAGGAGTTCGCGCACTTCCGCGGCCACTGCCTGATCATGCGCTATACGTTCGCCGAAGCGTGGCCGACCTGGGAGGTGCACCCCGCCGGCGACGAGCTCGTCTACTTGATCGAGGGCGACACCGATTTCGTCCTGCGCATCGGCGGCGAGGACCGGCGGGTGCGCGTCGACCGGCCGGGCTCCTACGTCGTGGTGCCGCGCGGCACCTGGCACACGGCGCAGCCCCACGCGCGAACGACGATGCTCTTCGTCACCCCGGGCGAGGGCACCCTCAACGCCGCCGAGCCGCCCGCCTGACCGGACCGGTCCCAGCCTTGCCCTCTCGAAAAGAGGGATTGACGCAGCGCATCCTTCCTGTAAGACGGACTGGTCCGTCTCGGAATTCCCAAGACCATGCGCGGCAGAAAAAAGAGCGACGAAACCCGGCTGGCCATTCTGCTCCGGGCCACGGAGGTGTTCTCGGAGAAGCCCTTCCACGAAGTGCTGACCGACGACATCAGCTCGCGCATGGGAATCGGCAAGGGCACGCTCTACCGATACTTCGAGTCCAAGGAGCATCTATACTTCGCCACCATCGTGCACGGCTTGGAAGGCATGCGCGAGGCGATCGAGGGCTGTCTGATTGGCGACCGGCCGCTCGAGCAGACCATCGAATCGCTGGTGGCGACGGTCATCGGCTACTTCTGGGAACGGCGCGACTTCTTTGTCTTGCTGCATCGGCATGAGACCAAGCTCGACGCGGCCGAGCGCGCCGACTGGGAGCGCGGTCGCGACGAGCTGATCAATCTCGTGGCGCAGCGCATCGCGCCGGAGATCCGCGGCAACGGCGTCAAGATCAACCCCCGTCTCGCCGTCGAGATGCTCTTCGGAATGATTCGTTCGGTGTGTCTGTACCGCGACGACTCGGACCGTCTCGCCGATCTCGCGCACCTGGTGACGCGCGTCTTTCTCGGTGGTGTCGGGCCGGCGCTTGAATGCGCGGTGGCACCGGCACCGGTTTCACGTATCAAGAAGGTCAGAGGTTGAAACGTATGCAGCTCGCTTCTCACAGGGAGCCATCGACGGCATCGGTAGCCGCGCGGCTCGCCATCCTGGGATTGTTCGCGGCGCTCGCCGCCGGTTGCTCGGAGGCCGAAAGCCCGGCCGCGGCGCAGGCGCCGCCTGCGGATGACGCCGTGCCGGTCAGCGTGGTGCCGGTGATCCTGCGGCCGAGCGAGCAGGTGCTGAAGTTCGTCGGCACCCTACACGGTCACGAAGAGGTTACCGTCTCGAGCGAGGTCGACGGCCAGATCGAGACCATGCAGGCCGATCTCGGCGACGCGGTCGAGCGGGGTCAGCCGCTGCTGCAGATCGATGACGATCACCTGCGGGCGAGGATTCGCGAGATCGAAGCTTCGCTCGCCAAGGCGAAAGCCGACGAGAGGCGCGGCCGCGAGCTCGTCGAGGCGAAGGTCGTCTCGCCGCAGGAGTACGAATCGATGGAGACCGCCGTCGCCATGGGCGAGGCGCAGCGCGAGACGCTGGACGTGGTGTTGCGCGACACCGTCGTCACTTCGCCGATCTCGGGCTACGTGGCGCTCCGCCGCGTTTCGGTCGGCGAGTACGTGCGCACCGGCACACCGCTCTTCGATCTGGTGGCCGACGATCCGCTCAAGCTGCGCGGCGACGTGCCGGAGCGGTTTGCCGCCGATCTCGCGATCGGCCAGCCGGTGGCGATCCGTGTCGACGCCTACCCGGAGACGACCTTCGCGGGCGAGCTGACCCGCATCAGTCCGACTGCCAACCAGGAGAACCGATCGATCTCGGTCGAGGCGCGCGTCGACAACCACGAGCGCCGCCTCAAGCCGGGCTTCTTCGCCAACGCTGGGATCGTCACCCGCAGCAACCGAGCGGCCATGGTGGTGCCGGACACCGCGGTCATCAAGTACGCCGGCGTCACCAAGGTCTTCATCGTCCGCGACGGAGTCGCCCATGAGCGCCATGTGCAGACCGGCGCGCGCGACGAGCAGGGTCTGATCGAGATCGTCGAGGGCGTAACCGAGGGCGAGGAAGTCGCCGTTTCCGGATTGGCGAAGCTCGCCGACGGCACGCGTGTCGCGGTGACCAAACCCGTCAGTTGAAGTAGCCATGGGTCTCGTCGACATCTGCATTCGCCGCCCGGTGAGCACTACGATGCTCATCGCCTTTCTCGTCGTTCTCGGCCTGATCTCCTATCAGCGCCTGCCCGTCGATCTCTTCCCCAACGTCGATTTTCCGATCGTATCGGTCACCACCACTCTTCCCGGCGCCAGCGTCGAGGAGATGGAGAGCAGCGTAACCAAACCGATCGAGGAGGCGATCAACACCATCGAGGGCATCGACGAGCTGCGCTCCGAGACCCACGAGGGCGTTTCGCGGGTGATGATCTTCTTCGTCCTGGAGCGCGACGGCCAGGCCGCGGCTCAGGACGTCCGCGATCGCGTCGCGGCCACGCTCGCGCGGCTCCCGGTGGGAACTGATCCGCCTCTGGTAGAGAAATTTGATGTCGAGGCGGCGCCGATCCTCAGTCTGGTGGTCTCCGGCGATCGCGATCTGCGCGAAGTCACCGAGATCGCTCGCAAGGAGATCAAGGAAGACATCGAGACTCTGCGCGGCGTCGGATCGGTGACGCTGATCGGCGGCCGCGAGCGCGCCATCAACATCGTGCTCGACGCCGACCGGCTGCCCGCCTACGGCTTGTCGATCGAGCAGGTGAAGGCGGCGATCGCGGCGCAGAACCTCGAGATCCCCGGCGGGCACGTCGCGCAGGGCGCCAAGGAGATGACGCTGCGGACGATGGGCCGCATCGATCGCGTCGAGGACTTCAACCGCTTGATCGTCGCCAACGTCGGCGGCCGGCCGCTCACCATCGGTGACCTCGGCCGCGTCGAGGACGGCGTCGTCGAACCGCGCAACCTGGCGCGTCTCGACGGCACGCCCGCCGTGACCTTGTTGCTGCGCAAGCAGAGCGGCACCAACACGGTGGAGATGCTCGAGAAGGTGAAGCGCCGCCTCGCCGAGATCACGCCGAAGCTGCCGCGCGACGTGCGCGTCGACGTGATCCGCGATCACTCGCGTTTCATCGAGAGCTCGATCAACGAGGTGCGCTTCCATCTGATCCTCGCCGGCGTGCTGGTCAGCCTGACCGTAATGCTCTTCATCTCCAACCTCCGCGCTACGCTGATTGCGGCGATCGCGATTCCCACCTCGATCGTGGCCAGCTTCACGGTCTTGCGCTGGTTCGATTTCACCCTGAACAACATGACGATGCTGGCGCTGGTGTTGTCGACCGGCATCGTCATCGACGACGCGGTGGTGGTGCTCGAGAACATCTTCCGCCACATGGAGGAGCGCGGCAGCAGCGCCATGCGGGCGGCGAGCGAAGCGACGCGCGAGATCAGCCTCGCCGTGACGGCGACCACGTTTTCGCTGGTCGTCATCTTCCTGCCCGTCGCCTTCATGGAAGGGCAGGTTGGCCGCTTTTTCAGCAGCTACGGCGTCACGGTCGCGGTGTCGATCCTCGTCTCGCTCGTCGTCTCGTTCACTCTGACGCCGATGCTCTGCTCGCGCTTCCTCCGCCTCAACACGACATCCGGGGCGTCGCGCGAGCGCGGCATCTACGCTGCGATGGATCGCGCCTACGGCGCCATCCTGCGCTGGTCGCTGGCGCACCGCTGGGTGGTGGTGTTGCTGTCGCTGGTGTCGGTGGCGACCACGGTTCCGCTGTTCGGGTTGGTCGGCAAGGACTTCATGCCGAACGACGACCAGAGTGAATTCGAGGTGCTCGTCTACACGCCGGAGGGCTATAGCCTGGCGCGCACCGATGCGACGATGCAGGCGATCGAGGCGCGCCTGCGCGAGCTGCCGCACGTGCGCCACGTGCTCACCGAGATCGGCGACGTCAGCGGTCGGCTGCGCGCCGGCGAGGGACCGGTCACCCGGGCCGGCGTCTACGTCCGTCTCAACGACCTCGACGAGCGCGACACCTCTCAGTTCGACATCATGAGGCAGGCGCGCGCCGCGCTGGCCGATTTCCCGGACATGCGCATCAGCGTGCAGAACGTCAGCGTCTTCGGCAGCGGCGGCCACCGCTTCAGCGACATCGAGTTCGACCTGACGGGCCCCAGCCTCGCCAAGCTCGATCAGTTTTCGCGCGGGATCGTCCAGGCCCTGCGCGCGACGCCGAACTTCGTCGACGTCGACACCACGCTGTCGGTGCGCCAGCCGGAGCTGCGGGTGCAGATTTCGCGCGAGAAAGCGTCGAACTTCGGCATCCAGGTGGGCGCCGTCGCCGCCGGACTGCGCACCATGGTCGGCGGCGAAGTGGTCGGCAAGTACCGCGAGGAGCAGGAGCAGTACGACGTCTGGCTGCGCGCCGAGCTGGCCAATCGCAGCGATCCGCGCGCCATAGGCGACCTGCCGATCGCGGCGCCGGGCGGACAGCTCATCCCGCTTTCCAATCTCGCCAACCTGGTCGAGGAGCGCGGTCCGGCGCAGATCGATCACTTCAACCGCCGGCGCAAGGTGACGATGGTCGCCAACCTCGACGGTGTGCCGCTGAACGTCGGGATCGAGCGCGCCCAGAAAGTGATCGACGGCCTGGACCTGCCGCCCGGCTATACGGCAGACTTCGCCGGCAATGCGCAGGCGCTCGAGGAGACCGGGGTGAACTTCCTCATCGCGTTCGGTCTCAGCTTCGTGTTCATGTACATGATCCTGGCTGCGCAGTTCGAGAGCTTCGTCCACCCGATCACCATTCTGCTGGCGCTGCCGCTGTCGATTCCCTTCGCGCTGCTGTCGCTGGTGGTGCTCGGCGAGACCCTGAACGTGTACAGCATCTTCGGCATCTTCATGCTGTTCGGCATCGTGAAGAAAAACGGCATCCTGCAGGTGGATTACGCCAATCAATTGCGCGCCGAAGGCATGCCGCGCGACGAGGCGATCCTGCATTCCAACCACGTGCGCCTGCGTCCGATCCTGATGACGACGGTGATGCTGATCGCCGGCATGGTGCCGATCGCCCTCGGCCAAGGTCCGGGAGCAGCGAGTCGTGCGTCGATGGCGAAAGTGATCATCGGCGGCCAGGCGCTCTGCCTGCTGCTCACTCTGCTCGTGACGCCGGTTGCGTACTCGCTCTTCGACGACCTCGCGCAGCGCATCGGCGCGATGCGTTCGAGAGCCTGGCGACCGCGAGAGCGGCGTTCGACCAGCGGCGAGGCGACTGCGGAAGGACGGGTCGGCGGCTGAGATGGGGCGCCGCGCGATCGCGGGTAGGCTCGGTGTCCTGGGCTGCGGTTTCGCAGCGCTCATGGCTGTCGGCTGCGCGGCCGGTGCGCCGCGGGAGCCGGTGGCGGCGGTCGACCGCCAATCTCCACCTCCCGTCACCGACGGGATCGGACACGGCGAGCCGCTGCCGCCCGGCACCGTGGTCGAGCTGCGCTTTGCCTGGCCGGTGGGCTTGATCGGGCGCTATGAGTCGAAGTGGCAGCAGGAGGGCAGAGCTTCGTCCTCCGGGACGGTGCGGGGGCGGACGTCGGTGCGCGAAGCGGCCGACGGATTGCTGATCACCGACGACGTCGACAGCGTCGAAGGCAGCGGAGTGTTGCAGCGGCTCGCCTCGATGTCGCCGAACTTCGTCGTCAGCCCCGAGGGGGATTTCCAGAGGGTCGTCGGCATCGTCGAGCACCAGCGCAAAGTCCAGGCGATGGTGGAGGAAGTGCTCGACCAACCCGAAACTGATCCGGCCGCGCGCGACAAGGCGATCGGGATGCTGCAGCCTCTGCTCACCAAGGAGGCTCTGACGGCCGAGGTTGCGAACGCCTGGGCGATGGGAGTTGGCTTCTGGGCCGGCGCCGATCTGGAAGCCGGCGAGACCTTCTCGTTCACGGATTCTTCGCACACCCCGCTGGCTCCCGAGCAGCAGGTCGAGATGAAGGTTTCGTTCGGGATCCGCGGCGGCAGTCGCTGCTCGCGAGATGGCGAGGAGCGAGCGTGCGTCGTTCTCGAGCTCGAGCAGAGACCCACCGAACGCGGTCGAGAGCAGGCCCTCGCGGCGGCCAGGGCAGTCATGAGGAAGGCGCTCGGCGACGATGCGGGCACCATCGATACCGCGGAGCTCGAGTTCGACCAGGTCTTGCGAGTCGTTCTGCTGGCGGAGCCGGCGACGCTGATCCCGCATCGCATGCACATCACCAACGAGAGGAAGCTCCAGATCCAGCAGGGATCGAAATCCGAGTCGCGCAACGAAGCAGGTCGCGTCGACGTCGTCTTCAGTTATCCATAGGAGTTTCGGCGTACGGCGTGTCGGCGGACGGC
>CADEER010000113.1:5599-16716 GCA_902826395.1 uncultured bacterium | reverse complement strand
GGATGCTTCGCGTCGCGCGCCCGGTCGACCGAGGTGATGACGCAGGCCGTGGCGCCGTCGGTCTCCTGGCAGCAGTCGTAGAGGCGCAGCGGCGCGGCGATGAACCGCGCCGCCTGATGCTCCTCGAAGGTCAGCGGCCGTTGGTAGAAGAAAGCATCCGGGTTGTTGACGGCGTGCTTGCGCGTCGCCACGGCGACCTCGGCGAGATCGCGGCTGGTGCAGCCGGTCTTGTGCATGTAGCGGGTCGTGAACATCGCCACCCAACTGGTCGGCGTCATCAACCCGTAGGGCATGTACCAGCTCCAGTGAATGAGGTCGGCGGTCACCAGATCGCCGCTGATGCCGTCGCTGTAGCGAAAGCCCGAGCGACCGTTGAGAGAGCGATAGCAGACCACGTTCTTGCAGCTCCCGGTGGCGACCGCCATGGCGGCCTGGTGGACCACCGCGACCGCGGCACCGCCGCCGTACGGAATGCGCGAGAAGAGGTTCAGCTCGCCGATGCCGACAGCGCGGGCGATCTCGATCTCGTCGTTCTGGTCGAGCGTGAACGTCACCAGACCGTCCACTTCGGACGGCTTCAATCCCGCGTCGTCGATCGCCTTGCTCACCGCCTCGCAGGCGAGCTGCAGCTCGGAGCGGCCGGAGTTCTTCGAGAACTCGGTCTGTCCGATGCCGATCAGCGCCGCTTCGTTCTTCAGTGTCGTCGGCATCCCTCACGCCCCCTTCGGCAGCGCGACACGCACCGTCGCGGTCACGTGATCGCCCCAACTGTTGCTGCCCGACACGTCGACGTCGACGGCCGCGTCGTCCACGGCCTTGACGGTGCCGTTCATCTTCATCGTGTCGCCCGGGCTGTTCGGAGCGCCGAGCTTCAGCGAGATCTTCTTCACCACGGCGTCCGGGCCCGCCCAGTCGGTGACATAGCGGCTGACGAAGCCGTTCGTCGTCATCGTATTCATGATGATGTTGGGCAGTCCCTGCGCCTGCGCCGCGCCCTTGTCGTGATGCACCGGCGTGAAATCCTGCGTCGCCAGCGCTCCGGCGACGATCACCGTCGTCGTCACCGGCACCGCCAGCTCGGGCAGCTTGTCGCCGACCTTCACCTCGGAGAGTTTTTTCGTCGCCATCGCTTCCCTCTTTGCGTCAGTGCCGCGGCGGGCCGGTGCGCGCCATATCGCGCCCGATATCGGCGAGCTGTTGCGGCACGCCGCCGAGCGTCATCTCGAGAGACTTCGACCACAGAAAGTAGCGATGGATCGGATAGTCGCGGTCGACGCCGATGCCGCCGTGCAGGTGCTGGGCACTGTTGGCGAGGCGCGAGCCACCGTCCGCCGCCCAGAACTTCGCCACCGCCGCGGCGCGCTCCGCCGGTCGCTCTTGCGACAGCAGCCAGGCGGCGCGCCACATCACCCAGCGCATGGCCTGGACGTCGATGTACCCGTTGGCGGCGCGGTGCTGCACGGCCTGGAACGAGCCGATCGGAACGCCGAACTGCACCCGCTCGCTGACGTAGGCGGCGGTGATCTCGAGCGCCCGCGACGACACGCCGACCTGCAGCGCGGCGAGCGCTACCAGTGCCCGCTCCTGGATCCAGTGCAACTGCTCGCTGCCGTTGCCGATGGCGCCGCCGAGGACGTCCTCCGCCGCGACGCGCACGCCATCGAGGCGAATGAATGCGACATTCTGACCGTTGGCGAGCCGGCTCTCGATCAGAGTCACTCCCGCAGCCGAGGGATCGACGAGAAAGAGGCCCACCCCATCGTCGGCGGCAGCGGGCACCAGCATGCGGCGCGACTGCGCCGCCATCGGCACGAAAGCCTTGCTGCCGTCGAGCAGCCAGTCGGAGCCATCGCGGCGCGCCCGCGTCGCTGGCCGTTCGAGGTCGCCCGACCGCTCGTCCACCAACGCCGCGGTCAGCAGCATCTCACCGCCAACCAGCGGGGTCAGGAAGGCGGCCTTCTGTTCGTCGCTGCCGAAGCGCGCGATCGGCAGCCCCGCCAGCACCAGAGTCGAGAACACGGGCAGCGGCGCCACGGCGCGGCCGATCTCCTCGAGCAGGATGCACAGCTCGGCGAATCCAAATCCCATGCCGCCGGCCTCTTCCGGGACGGCGATGCCGAGCAACCCCGCCTCGGCGAGAGTTCCCCACAGCGGCGCGTCGAACCACTGGTCGCCGGCCTCGATCGCCTTCAGCCGCTCGTGCCCGACCTCCTTGTCGAGGATGCCGCGCGCCAACTCGCGAATCGATTTCTGTTCTTCGCTAAAAGAAAAGTTCATCTCAAATTCTTCTTCACCACAGAGACGCAGAGGCCACAGAGACCTCGCTGCCGAAGCACGCCATAGTCTCGCTCGCGAAGTCCACGCGGGATGACGAACGGGTTGGTTTTTTAGAAAACTCCGCTCCGTTCGTATGCGATGCCTCGCGAGCGTCCTCCGTCGACGGCCCCTTTGGGAAATCTCTGTGTCCTCTGTGTCTCTGTGGTGAAATCATCATTTGGCAGGGCGAAAGAGCGGTAGGATCATTTCGTCGTCGACCTTCTCGAAGGTCAGCGTGAGCGGCATGTCGATCTTCAACTCTTCCGGCGTGCAGTCGATGATGTTCGAGACGATGCGGGTGCCTTCTTCTAGATCGACCAGGGCGCAGATGACCGGATAGTCGAAGCCGGGGAACTTGGGATGGTGCAGGACGGTGTGGCTGTGCAGCGTGCCCTTGCCCGAGGAGACGATGCTGTCCCACTCGACCGAGCGACACACGCTGCACATCGGCCGCGGCGGGTGGCGCAGCGTGCCGCAGGAAGCGCAGCGCTGGATGCGCAGCTCGCCTTCCTTCACCGCGTTCCACCACCAGGCGTTGTCGTGGCCCATCGGTGGGCGGATGCGCCGCGGCTTTGACGGCGCGGCCGGCTTGCCGTCTTCGGCGACCGGCTGCGTCTGCTGGGCGGGCTTGTACTTCAGAACGCGAAACGACATCGAGCCGACGCGCTCCTGGTTCTGATCGAGAAACGTGTACTTCGTCGTGATGAAGTAGCCGATGCCGAGCGGCGTCGCCTTCTGCTCCGAGATCGCATCGAAGACGATGTGGGCGGTGAGCCGGTCGCCTGGGCGCAGATAGCGCTCGTACTCCTGCTCCTGGTTGGTGGCGACGACGCCGGTGTAGCCGTTCTCCGACAGCAGCCGGTGCAATTCCACCTGCCGGTCCTGCGGCTCCCCTTCGCTGTGCACCCAGGCGGCGCCCATGCCGGGCATCGTCCAGGCATCCATCATCGTCGGCGGCGCAACCAACGCGCCGTGCACCGAGCGCTCGCCCGCGGCGGCATCGAGATAGACAGGATTGGTATCGCCGACCGCCGCACAGAAGTGGCGGATCATGGCGACGTTCACCGGATCCTTCGCCACCCACGGCTTCCCGATCTCCTGCCCGACGTACTTCTGAAGAGCCGATTCCAGCTCGTCGCGACTCATCTCAGCCATCGGTCCCCCGAAAGTAATCTCCACAGATGAACACGGATGAACACGGGTGCGAAAACACGCTGCAGCCAGCAGACTCTATCTGTGTCCATCTGTGTTCATCTGTGGCTTTGAAGTTCCTCACCGACGCGCGCGCGGCATGCCGAGGCCGGCCATGGCGATGATGTCGCGCTGCACCTCGTTGACGCCGCCGCCGAAGGTGTAGGTCGCCGCGGTGCGCGCGGCCTTTTCGAGGACGCCGCCGAACACCGCCCCTTCCTCGCCTTCGCGGATGACGCCCGCCGTGCCGGTGATCTCGATCAGCAACTGGTAGCACTCGACGAAGAATTCGGTGCCCATCACTTTGATCGCGGAAGCTTCGGCCATGTCGGCGGCGCCGGCGCTGATCGACCACGCCGAGTGCCAGTTCATCACCTTCAGCGCCTCCATCTTGGCGTAGACGCGGGCGAGGTTGTGCTGCACCCACGGCTCGTCGATCATGTGGCCGCCCGCCGGATTGGGGGCGCGCATCGCCCAGCCCCACACCTCGTCGAGCAGGCGGTCGGCGAGTCCCGGACAGGCGAGTGTGATGCGCTCGTGGTTCAGTTGGTCGGTGATGACCCTCCAACCCTGGTTCTCTTCGCCGACGCGATTGGCGACCGGTACCCGCACGTTTTCGTAGTACGTCGCGTTGGTGCGCTCACCGCCGAGCGTGTAGATCGGCGTCACCGAGAAGCCGGGCGCGTCGGTGGGAACCAGAAAGATCGATAGACCCTTGTGCTTCTTGGCTTCGGGATCGGTGCGCGCCGCCAACCAGATGTAGTCGGCGTCGTGAGCGTGCGTCGTGTAGATTTTCTGGCCGTCGATGACGTACTCGTCGCCGTCGCGCACCGCCTTGGTCTGCAGCGAGGCGAGATCGGTGCCCGCGCTGGGCTCGGTGTATCCGACGCCGAAGAACAATTCGCCGCGCAGGATCTTCGGCAGGTACTCCTGCTTCTGCGCCTCGCTGCCGTACCGCATCAGCGCCGGCCCGATCGTGTTCACCGGAATGATGTGGAGCGGCGCCCGGCAGCGGTACACCTCGTCCCAGAAGATCAACTGTTCGAGCGGCGTGCGGCCCTGACCGCCGTACTCGACCGGCCAGCCGACGCCGAGCCAGCCGTCTGCTCCCATGCGCCCCACTACCTGGCGGAACACCGGGCCACCGCATTCGTCCCACTCCCGGTCCAGCGCGACGCGCAGCTCCGGCGTGAACAAACCCTCGAAATAATTGCGGATTTCCTGGCGCAGAGCCTGCTGCTCGGGGGTGAAGTCGAGATACATCGGAACCTGTTCTGAGACGAGGAGCCGGCGGCGAACGCACCGGCTGAAGGCTGGACACAAACGGTCGTTTAATATTGAAGAATCAAGCTCGTCTTGCAAGGGAGCCTGGCCGCCAAGCAGGGGACTGCTCGCTGACTAGGAACCCAGAGCTTTCGCGAGGCTCTGCGCAGGTCGAAATCGAAATCCAAATCGAAATCGAAATCGTGGATCGCAATCGGTTGGTCGATTTCGATTTCGATTTGGATTTCGATTTCGAAGAGAACCCGACCGAAAAAGGGCTAAACGCGCAGACTCGAAAGGAACCGAACCATGGAGAACCTCGATGGACGGGTCGCCGTCGTCACGGGCGGCGGCAGTGGCATCGGCAGCGGCATCTGTCGGGCGCTGGCCGGCGAAGGCGTTAAGGTCGTGGTCAGCGACATCGACGACGCAGCAGCTGCGCAAATTGCCGATTCGATTCGCGGCGACGGAGGTACCGCCATCGCGGTTCGCACCGACGTTTCGCAGCGCGCCGACGTGGAGGCGTTGGCGCGCCGCACGATCGCGGAGCTCGGGCGCGTCGACATCGTCTGCAACAACGCCGGCGTGCTGGTCGGCGGCCCGATCCTCGAGACCACCGAAGACGACTGGCAGTGGCTGCTGTCGGTCAACATGATGGGCGTCGTGCACGGCTCGCAGGTGTTCGCGCCGTTGTTTCTCGAGCGCGGCGAAGGGCACATCGTCAATACGGCATCGGTGGGCGGCTTCCTTTCGTTCTCCACGCTCGCGATCTACTGCGCGACCAAGTACGCCGTCGTCGGCTACAGCGAAGCGCTGCACATGGAGCTGGCGCCGCGCGGCGTCGGCGTCTCGATTCTCTGCCCCGGCATGGTGCGCACCAATCTCTCGACATCCGACCGATCCCGCCCAGCCCACTTCGGCGACGCCGGCGGCAGCTCGAAGGAGCTCGGCGATCTGAGCCAGGGCATGGAGCCGATCGAGGTCGGCGGTCACGTCGTGCGCGGCATCAAGGCAAACGCGCCGTTTATCTTCACGCACTCGGACTTCAGAGGGATGTTCCAGCAGAAGTTCGACGGCGTCTTATCGGCTTTCGGGGCCTGACCAACAGCGCAATTCCTTTCACACCAAATCGGAGTCGGTATCGGTATCGCTATCGGTATCGAGAGGGTCGTCGGTCCGATAGCGATACCGATCCCGATAGTGGGCCCAACCTGGGAGTTACAACCTACAACCGTGCCCCTCGATCGCTACCCGCTCACCAACCTGCCCACCCCCGTGCGCCGTCTCGATGCGCTCGAACGAGAGATCGGCGCTTCGTCGTTGTGGGTGAAGTGCGACGACCGCAGCGGCGGCCCGTACGGTGGCAACAAGCCGCGCAAGCTCGAGTACCTGGTGGCGGATGCCCTGCGCCGCGGGCGTTCGGGTTTGTTGACCAGCGGCGGCATCGGTACTCACCACGGTCTCGCCACCGCGATCGCCGCCCGGCAGGCCGGACTGCGCGCCGCGCTGGTATTGCTGCCGCAGCCGATCAACGATCACGTTCGCGAGTCGCTGCTCCTGCTCCACGCCTACGGCGCCGAGATGCACCTCGCCGAGTCCATTCCGGCGGTCGTCGCCCGCACCGGCTGCCTGCTGTCGGCGGCCGCGCTGCGCGGCGAACCGATGGCCCTGATCCCGACCGGCGGCACCAGCGCGCTCGGCACCAGCGCCTTCGTTCGCGCCGGCCTCGAGCTCGCCGCGCAGGTCGAGGCCGGCATGCTGCCGGAGCCGGATGCGGTCTTCACCGCCCTGGGCAGCGGCGGCACCAGCGCCGGGCTGATCGCCGGACTGCGCGCCGCGGGGCTGCGCACACGGGTCGTGTCCATCTTGGTCACACATCTGCTGCCGCCGAGCAGACGCCGTTTATCGCGCCTCGCCAACGCAGCGGTGCGCGTCATGCGCCGCCACGGCGAAGCGCTGCCGGATCTGCGAATCGCGGCGGACGAGGTCGAGATCGAGCGCTCCCATCTCGGCGGCGGCTACGGGGTGCCCACCGAATCCGGCGAGACGGCGACCCGCATGGCGCGCGAGCTCGAGGGCATCGCGCTCGAACCGACCTACACCGCCAAGGCCTTTGCCGCATTCGTCGCCGCGGCGCGCAGCGGGCGCTACGGCGAGCACTTGTTGTTCTGGAACACCTTCAGCTCGATCGATCCGCGCAACGGCATCGACCGCCTGCCCGAGCCGCACGAGTTGCCGGCGCCGTTCCACCGCTTCTGGAAATAGAGTGAAGCGCGCAGGCGCGCCGCAGCCGCGACCATCGCCGTGGCGTCAGTTCTCCGCTGCGGCATCCTTCGGCAGAAAAGCTGCACCGAGCTCATAGGCGGCAAGCGTGTGGGTCGCGAAAAGCAGGCGCAACAGATGCGGTTGCCAGCGGGTGGTGTGCTCGAGCATGGTGCGCAACGGACCGTCAAGCCTCTCGTGCACAACGATCGTCGTGAATCCGAGACGCCCCAGCGTCAAGATCGTCCTCGGATCGTGCAGCTCCTTGCTCAGGTCGAGCGTCCGCCGCAGCTCCGGCGGGATGTACGAGGCGTAGCAATGTGAAGTGCGCCGGCGGTGCCAGGCCGAAGCGAGGAGTCGTGTGATGTTGGAACCGGTGAACTCCCATCCCATGGGGACTTCCAGCACCGGCCCTCGATTGCCGCGCCGCTCCAGTGCGGCGAAGAAGAGGATCACGTCGCGACTCGGCCGCATCGGCACCGGTCCCCAGCGGAAGCGTCGAGGGAATCCCAGCTCGATCGGTTGGATCGTCGCGACCGCGATGCAGGCGACGATGAGGAACGAGATCGCGCTCCGCCATCGTTCGCTCACCAAGCGAAGCAACGCCGCGACACCAAAGCCGGCGAGGATGCACAATGCGAGATGAAGCCCGATCTCCAGTTTCATGATGTTGCGAACGGAATCGAGACCTGGAAGGACCGACGACGCGAGAGCGTAGATGTTGGGAGGAAAGGTCCAACCCGTCGACGGATCTTGTGCCACGGCCCCGGAGCCGCCGGTGGTGGCGAGCGCGACCAACAGCGCGCCGACCAGCAGACTCCAGCGTGGGTCGCCGCCGATCGCCGGGATCGTGCGGCGTTTTCCGGCAACCAGCGCGACACCCGCCAAACCGAGAATCAGCCAGCCGGGAAAGTTTGCCCCACCCGGCAAGAAGCTCGACCAGGTAGCGTACATTTGCACCGAGCGACGCAGAGTCTCCGCCTCGTCGCGCGTCGCCAGGTAGGGGCCGTACACGATCGCCACGCCTGCGGTGACCAACAGCGCAACGAACACGACCTGAAGAGCGCTCACTCGCCGCAGGCCCTCCCGTGCCAGCAGCCACACGGCGACGGGGGCGCCGAAGAAGACCGCCGCGATCAGAGGATAGAAACTAGCCGCAAACTGCAGAACGATGCTGAGGGCCAGCCCGAACGCGTCCCGCCAACGGCCGCAAGCAAGCCACCGCTCGGCGAAGTAGAGAGCAAATACCGTCCACGTCATGTCGGCGATCGTCGGGTGCGAGATGTCGGCAGCCCACGCGGGATGAAACACGTACATCAGCCCGGCGGCGAGGCCAGCGGCCGGCACCGCGGTCCATGAAGCGACCAACAAAAAGACCGCCCACCCAGTCAGAGTCCACAACGCCCATTGCGTGAGGTTGTAGGTCACGATGGGATCGCCGTTCGCCAGGTAGAACGGAATCGCCAGGATCCCCATCGTGATCACGGGCTCGCCAAGCGTCATCGTGCGTCGCGCGGGGGCGCAGTGCTCGGCATCGAAAAGCCGCCCAGGATGGTTGACCAACGTGTAGGCGTTGCGGCTCACCATCCACACGGCGTACGCCGTATCGGCCGCAACCGGCTTCTCCAGGCCGACAGCCGCGTTATCGTTGAAGGCAATGCCGCGATCCGATCTCCAGGAAAGGATGTGCCGCGTCAGATCGCGGCCCTGAAAATCGAGGAAGTAAGCACTGCTCGCCGCGAGCACGAGAAGAGCAAACCACCCCCATACTCTCGAGAGCCCGGCTTGGGAGACCGTCTGCGGCATCGTCAATCGCATTCCCGGCCGGGCTTCACATCACGTTCGGGTTCGCCCACCAACGACCGGATTGCGGCGCCGCCATAACACCTGCGACTCTACGGTTGCAATCGAAGCTTCCGGTCCGTCCGCCCTAGCTGGCCACACAAACAGTCAAAACTAGCCCTTGATTTGCGTCGGGCGCTGAATCAGATGATCCGACGGGGGACCTTCGGTCGGCGGCAATGGTAGACCGCACGGGAAGAGCCCCGAGAAAAGCATGGACCTTACCCTCGCGACGTTCCGCCTCATCCTCGCGCGGCGCCGCGCGCTGCAGGCCGAGTTCGACATCGCGCGCATCTTCGAGCAGATCCAGGAAAGCTGCATCCCGTCGTACTGTCATGCCAATCCAGTCGCTGCCGCCGTATCGTGGTGGCGCCTGCTCGCGGCGCGAGCTCTCTATTCCCGATTCCAGCGACCGGGAGCCATTCTCGACTTCGGATCCGGGACTGGGGAGCTCCATCACTTCCTCGACCAAAACGTCGACTACCACTTCGTCGAGCAGGACGAACGCCTCGCGGAAACAGTGGCGCGTTGGATCCCAGGCGCGACACGCGAGTACAGCGAGCAACTAAAGCCCGAGTTTGCGACGATCTTCGCCCTCGACTCCCTCGAGCACAATCAAGACATCGCCTCGCTCGCTACGCTGCTCGCGACTGCACTCCGACCCGAGGGCCGCCTCATCGTGTCCGGACCGACCGAGAACGGCCTCTACCGTCTGGGCCGACGCATCGCCGGCTTTCAGGCGGCCTACCATCTGAACACGATCTACCAGATCGAAACAGCGCTCGGCGACGCGGGCCTGCGCCCGATCACTCATCGCGTCGTCCCCGCCGGCATTCCGCTGTTCCGGATCTCCGCATGGGAACACGCCAGCGCCGTCACGCAGCGCGATGCCGAGCCCGACCATGCGACGGCGGATGACATGCCGCGCGCCGCGACCGGCGCGGCTCCGTCCTCCAACGGCAAAAGCCGTTCGCAGCCTCACGAGCGAACCTGAACGCCCCCGTTCGCTCGTCGCCTGGGACACTTCATTCCGAGCTGAGCGGTCCTCACTTCGCCTTGAAGAAGGTGCTCGTGTCGGTGATCGCCGTGTCGTACTCCGACTGCCAGCATTCTCCGTTGCTGTTGATGAGCTGAGCGGTGACCGTTGCGAAGGGGCCCAGCGGCAGCGCGGGCAGATTCAGAAGACTGCCGCGGCCGGCGAACTTCAACTTCGAGCGATTGTCGGCACCGCCACGTAGCAGCAGGCTCGTTATTCCCTGCAACTCGGTTTCGTCGCCGTTCTTGAAAGTGAAGAACGGCCTGACGTCCCAGGCTTTCCAGCAAGGACGGTTCCCACACGTACCGGCCGCTTCGACGAACGCCTCGAAGACCAACTCGGGCACGCCGTTGTCCCGGTACAGACAGAAAGCGTAGTCGGTCAGCCCTCCCTCGGGATTCCCGAGTTGATCTTTGTCGAAGCCATCGCCGCGCCCCCACGACCACGTAACCTTACCGGTACCGCTCGCCTTCAGGGCCAATCGGCTCTTTCCGGCAGCGCGGCAGGGTACTGCAGGCGCCGCCGCACAGGTCGGTGGTGTAGTCGCGAATCGGCGCGCGAACGCCCCCATCCCGTCGGCGTCGAAGCCAGTCCAACCGGCGACGAAATGCCCGCTCGCGCCCGCGTCCGCTCCGCCCTCCCACTGCTCGCCGTCGAACTGAGTGTTGATCAGGAAATCGTTGCCAACCGCGGATCCGTCTGAGGTGAAGTTCCGCGCCCGCACACCGCCGTCCCCCCCGTCGCTACCTTTGAACGTGATCATGAAGTTGCCTGCCCCATCCATCGCGATGGACGGGTAATACTGGCGGCCATCTGCCACGGAGTTGACGGCGATATCCCCGCCGAGCGGCGCCCCGGAGTTGTCGAAGCGGCGCGCAGCGATGTTGCCACCGGGAATGATAAAGGGAGGGCCCTCGTTGTTGTCACTCCAGGCAACCACGAAGTTGCCGAGCGCATCCGCCGCCACATCTACGCCGTGCGCACCCTGTCCACCGGCGGTGGCGACGTTGATCTGGAACTCGGTACCGATCGGAGCTCCCGTCGAATCGTAGCGCTGCCCATAGACGCCGCCACCGACGACACCGATGTCACCATCGTCTTGCGCCTGGCTATGCCAGACGATGGTCAGCGTGCCGTCGGGCGCCGCCGCAATCGCAGGCGCCTGGTGGGCGCTCTGCTGCCCCGTCGTGTACGTGTTGACCTGAAA
>CADEER010000113.1:0-5499 GCA_902826395.1 uncultured bacterium | reverse complement strand
AGCGCTGCGCGAAGATGCCCCATCCGTCGCCATCCTCGCCGAGACTCTGCCAGACGACCGCGAAGTTGCCCGAATCGTCGACGGCAACACCGGTCGTGACCTGGTCATCCGTCGTGTTGGTATTCACCTGGAACGCGTGCGATGCCGCCCCCGACAGTAGTGCGGTGAATGTAGCGAGCCGTGCGAGTGTGTTGACCATGTTATCGCCCTCCCCGTCTCGGCACTCCGCGCACGGGACCGCGGCATCGTCAACGCAATTCTCGATCTTGGGTGGCTGCAGTGGCTGCGCACTCCTGCAGCGTTCTCAGCGCTCCGTCGCTCGCTCCGCCCTCTCCAGATCGGCGCGCAAGGTGCGCGCTGCAGCGAAAAACAGTGCCGCCGCGGGCACGCCAGCCAGCACCACGGCGAGCAGCGAGTACCGGATCGCCGCGTCGCCGAAGCGCGACGCCATCAAGTCGTTGCCCATACCGACCAGCGTCGGGCCGGCGCCGAGGCCGACGAGATTGAGTACGAACAGCAGTACCGCCGAGGCAGTGGCGCGCATGTGCAGCGGCACCAGTCCCTGGATCAGCGACAGCATCGGGCCGACGTACATGGCGCCCAGCATGTAGAACGGGACGAAGTAGAGCAGCGATTGCGCTCGCGAGTCGGCGAGCAAGAAGGCGGCGCCGAGCGGGACGCCGAGCAGGCACACCGCCCCGCACAGGATCGGATAGGCGCGGCGATCGCGCCGGCCGGCGCGGTCGGCGATGACACCGCCGGCATACGCACCGAGCGCGCCGCCGATGCCGATGGTCAAACCGAGCCAGGTGCCGATCTCGGCGCTGCCCATGCCGTGGACGCGGCGCAGAAAGGTCGGGCCCCAGGCGAGCACACCGTATCCCGACAGTGACTGCACCGCGCCGGCGAGCGTGATCAACACGAATGATCGCTGCGTCAGCAGAAAGCGCACGACGTCGCCGGTCGAAGCCGTGACGGCAGTCGTCTGGCGCAACTCCGAGAAGCCGCGCGGCAGCTCGCGGATCGTCAAGCGCACCAGCAACGCAAGCGGCACGCCCGGCAGACCGACGACGAAGAACGCCGTGCGCCAATCGAAGAGCTCGAGGATCTGGCCGCC
Source organism: uncultured bacterium (assembly GCA_902826395.1). Taxonomy (GTDB): domain Bacteria; phylum Desulfobacterota; class Binatia; order HRBIN30; family CADEER01; genus CADEER01. The sequence goes on along the minus strand of CADEER010000113.1, from coordinate 4,382 downwards.
GGCCAGCAGCGCGATCATCGCGCCGACGTAGACTCCCGTCGCGTAGATCGACAGCGCCGTCGCGCGCCGCTCGGGGGGAAAGTAATCCGCGATCAGTGAGTGCGCCGGCGGGCTGCCCGCCGCCTCGCCGATCCCGACGCCGACGCGCGCTAGCGCGAGCTGCGGGAAGGTGCGCGCCAGCCCCGACGCCGCGGTCATCACACTCCACACCGCGAGGCCGAGCGCAATGATCGAGCGCCGCGATCCGCGGTCGGCCCAGCGCGCGATCGGAATGCCGGCGGTGGTGTAGAACACCGCGAACGCCAATCCCGAGAGAATCCCCATCTCGGTATCGGACGCGTTCAGGTCTTTCTTGATCGCCTCGAGCAGGATCGAAAGGATCTGACGGTCGATGAAGTTGAACACGTACACGACGAACAGCAGGCCGAGCACGTAGTTCGCGTACGCCGCCGACACCGGCCGCTGCTCGTCGCCGAGATTCATCGCCGCCTGCCTGGCAGAATACCGCATCGAGGGAAAGACGCCGGAGGGAATCGCTGGCCGGGTCCTCTGCTCGTCATCGGACAGCCTCTTTCAACGCAGAGGCGCAAAGACGCAGAGAACCCTCCTGCGCCCCTGCGCCTCTGCGTTGAATACGCTCAAAGTTGACACCACCCCGAGCCGCGGCGCAGGCTGCGCGCTTTCGATCGAGGGGAACACAGATGCCGTACGAACACATTGACCTGACCGTGCATGGCGCGGTCGCCACCATCACACTGAATCGGCCTAACGAGGCCAACGCCATCAACCTGCAGCTCGCGAAGGATCTCTGCTACGCGGCGATGGTGTGCGACGAGACGCCGTCGATCCGCGCCGTCGTTTTGACCGGAAACGGCCGCTTCTTCTGCGCCGGCGGCGATATCAGCACCTTCGCCGCGGCCGGCGACGCGGTGCCGCATCTACTGAAGGAGATCACCACCTATCTGCACTCCGCCGTGTCACGCCTGGCGCGCGGCAACGCCCCGGTCATTGCGGCGATCAACGGCGCCGCCGCCGGCGCCGGCTTCAGCCTCGCCTGCGCCGGCGATCTCGCGATCGCGGCCGAGTCGGCCAGCTTCACGATGGCCTATACACGCATCGGCCTGGTGCCGGACGGCAGCTCGACATACTTCCTGCCGAAGATCGTCGGGCCGCGCCGCGCCCTCGAGCTGATGCTGACCAATCGCACGTTGAGCGCGCAGGAAGCGCTCGACTGGGGCATCCTCAACAAAGTCGTCGCCGACGCCGACTTGCAGGCGGAAGCAGCCAAACTCGCCGCGTCTCTGGCAGCCGGACCGACTCTCGCCTACGGCCGCACCAAGGCACTGGTCGGCGCCGAGCTCGACCTGGAGGCACAGATGGAGCTCGAGACGAGAGCGATCGCCGACTCGGCGCGCAGCGCAGACGGCAAAGCCGGCATCGCGGCGTTTCTCGCCAAGCAGAAACCCGTCTTCAAAGGCGACTGATGTTCGTGAACCGTGAACGGTGAACGGTGAACCAAGCAAAGCGGGTTTGCAGCCAACCGTTCACGGTTCACAGTTCACGGTTCACGCACTGCAAGCCAATCCGCCGACGCCATCCCTCCGCACTATCCTTCCATCGCCAACTGGCGCAACGCGTCGCGCGCGGCGGCGATGGTGAAGTCGATGTCCGCGTCGCTGTGCACCGTCGAGACGAAGAACTTCTCGTGCGCCTTGATGACGCCGCGGTCCATCAGCAGCTCGGCGAAGCGGCTCTGGCGCTTGCCGTCGACCTTCAGCATGTCGCGGAAGTTTGCGAGGTCGCCGGCGGTGAACCAAAGGTCGAATGCCGGCGGCTCGCCGGAGATGATCGCCGGGATCTCGCTCTCGCGCGCCGCGGCGGCGAGACCGTCCATCAGTCGGCGGCCGCGTGCGAAGAGCTGCTCGTAGACGCCGGGGCGGCGCAGCTCGGCCATGCAGGCCAACGCGGCGACGGCGGAGATCGGGTTGCCGCTGTAGGTTCCCGACAGCAACACTCCCTCGCCGCGCATCAGCGCGGCCGGGCCGGCGCAGTCCATGATGTCGCCGCGGCCGCAGACGACGCCGATCGGATGACCGCCGGAGACGCTCTTGCCGAGCGCGCACAGATCGGGGACGACGCCGTAATACTCCTGAGCTCCGCCCCAGGCGAGGCGAAAGCCGGTTACCACCTCGTCGAATACCAGCGGGATGTCGAGGCGCCGCGTCAGCTCGCGCAGGTCGCGCAGAAACCCGTCGCGCGGCGGGATGGTGCGCTGCATCGGCTCGACGATGATCGCGGCCAACTCATCCGCGTGCTCTTCGACGATGCGCGCCGTCGTCTCGATGTCGTTGAACGGCGCCACCAGCACCTCGCCGAGCACGCTGGCCGGAATGCCGGCGCTGTTGGCGACAGGATGCGGATACTCGGCCGGCGCCAGCGTCCACTGCGTGCTGACCAGCGCGTAGTCGTGCATGCCGTGGTAGCCGCCTTCGAACTTGAGAATCTTGTCGCGCTTGCGATAGGCGCGCGCCAAACGAAGCGCGAAGAACGTCGCCTCGGTGCCGGTGCTCTGGAAGTACACCTTGTCGGCGCAGGGCACCGCCTCGACCATTTGCTCCGCCAGATCGATACACGCCTCGCCGGCCAGCAAGTAGGCGGAGCCGCCCGCCAGCGCTTCGCGCACCGCCGCGACGATCGCCGGGTGCGCGTGGCCAAGCAGCATCGGCCCCGACCCGAGCAGGTAATCGACATACTCGTTGCCGCTGCAGTCCTCGATGCGCGCGCCGTGCGCCCGCTTGACGATGATCGCTTGCTGCGGCGCACGCGTCGGATTGCGCGGACCCGACGGCATGTACCGCTTGCCCTTGTCGAGCAGCGCCGACTCGTACTCGGTCCGGGGTTTGCGTTCGAACATCAGTTCAAGAGCCTTTCACCACAGAGACACAGAGGCACAGAGAGTTCGTCGTGATCAAGTAAACGGCGCGGCACCAAGACACAAAGACATCGGAGAGGCGATCGGATCCACCTCTGCCAAGACCATTCAATCTTCGGGCCGTAATGCAATCGCCGTTGCTCCTTTCGCGCGTGTTTCCAGGCACCATTCGGTGGACGCTCCCGTCACACGACGCTACTGTCGGGCTGAAGTTGGAGGCCCGGTATGGCATTGCCGAATCCAATCGTGAGCAGCTCGAAAGAGATCATGAGCGGTGCCGTCGTGTTCGCGGGAACACGCGTTCCCGTCCAGACACTGATGGATTACCTGGAGGAGGACGGCTCTCTCAACGAGTTCCTCGACGACTTCCCGACTGTAACGCGCGAGCACGCAATCGCCGTTCTCGAGCTCGCGAAAACATCGCTCATCAAGCGTGCGACTTCTGCTTGATGAGTGCGTCCCGAAGGGCCTACGGCAGCACCTTCCCGAGCCATGAGATTCGGACGGTCCCGCAGATGGGCTGGGCCGGGAAGCAGAACGGCGAGTTGCTGGCTCTAGCGGAGGCCGCGTTCGACGTCTTCGTCACCGTTGATCAGAAGCTGAAATACCAGCAGGCCGTGTCGGGGAGAGACATTGCAGTCGTGGTCCTCGTCGCAAAACGCAACAAGATCGACTTCCTCCGACCACTCGTCCCGCAGCTCGAGCAAACGCTGCTCGAAGTGAAGCCAGGCGAGTGTCGAGAAGTCGGCGTCTAAGCATCGCCGATCAGCGCCGAATCGTACTCGGACCGGGATTTGTGATCGAAGGCGGGTCGGGAGCTAATCGCCCGCCGAAGGTAGCTCGCGAGCCTTCTCTTCAACGCAGAGGCGCAAAGGCGCAGAGAGCCGAGGAACGACTTTGCCCCTTTGCGTCTCTGCGTCGAAAGAACGTCTCCGCTATCGCGCGAACAACTGAACTGGACCAGCATTTCACGCCAGGTCAGCATCGTGGGCATACCGCGCCCGTTCGATCGGTGCCAACGGTCACACGTCGCCTCTCTGCGCCTTTGCGCCTCTGCGTTGAAGAGGGTCACCTCTGTCGCGCGCGCAACTGAACTGGACCGGGTTTATGCGCCGTGGTAGCCGGCACCGATGAGCCAACGGCAGATTCGCAGCGTTGCGATCGTCGGCGACGGGCCGGCCGGGACGACGCTGGCGGCCTACCTGGCGCGCGGCGGCGTGCGCGTCGGCGTGTTCGCCGGCGGTCGGCCGGCGGCGCCGCTGGTCGGCGAGTCGCTGTTGCCGGCGGTGATTCCGATCCTACGTGAGCTTGGGGTCGAGGACGAAGTTCGCGGCTACGGCGAGTACAAGCCCGGGGCGACCTTCGTCCTGCCGGATGGCACGGTGATCGGCTTTCACTTCGCGAATCACGCGAATCGCTTGCCCGGCTACGCCTACAACGTGCCGCGCGA
>CADEER010000112.1:3134-16716 GCA_902826395.1 uncultured bacterium | reverse complement strand
CCAACGTTCTCGCCGGGCGCGAGGACTATACGGTGACGCGCGGCAGCGTGCGCTACCGCGGCGCCGATTTGCTCGCCATGGCGCCGGAAGAGCGCGCCCGCGAAGGGGTGTTTCTCGCCTTTCAGTACCCAGTCGAGATCCCGGGCGTCAGCAACGCGTATTTCCTGCGCACTTCGCTCAACGCGGTGCGCGTGCACCGCGGCGAACAGCCGCTCGACGCGATGGATTTCCTCAAGCTGCTCAAGGAGAAGATGAAGTTCGTCGAGATGGACCCGAAGTTCCAGAACCGGGCCGTCAACGAGGGATTCTCCGGCGGCGAGAAGAAGCGCAACGAGATCCTGCAGATGGCGATCCTCGATCCGGTTCTCGCGATCCTCGACGAGACCGACTCCGGCCTCGACATCGACGCGCTGCGCGTCGTCGCCGAGGGAGTCAACGCGCTGCGCAAGGAAGAGCACGCGGTGCTCGTCGTCACCCACTACCAGCGCTTGCTCAACTATCTGGTGCCCGACTTCGTACATGTGCTGGTCGACGGGCGCATCGCCCGCTCCGGCGACAAGCAGCTCGCCCTCGAGCTCGAGGAGAAGGGTTACGCCGAGTTCGATCGCACCGCCGGCACGGCGAGCGCGTAACACCCGACGAATCATGACGGCACCCAGCACACAGCACCCAGAGCTCGCCCGCGCCTTGCGCGAGCGGGCGCGGCAGGAGTTCGACGGTCGCGGCTATCCGACGACGCGACTCGAAGACTGGAAGTACACCAGCCTGCGCGAGATCAGCGAAGGCGGCTTTGCGCCCGGCAACGATGTCGCGCCGGAGATCGACGGCGGCGCCATGGCGCGCCTGCGCGAAGAGCTCGGCGGCGGCCCCGGCCTCGTGTTCGTCAACGGCGTCGCGCTGCCGGAGCTCGCCGGCGGCCTCGCCAACGCGCGCCTGCAGTCGCTGCGCGACGCGCTGTCGCACGACGCATCCATCGTCGAGAAGATCGGCGCGGCGTTGGCGGACGTCGAACGCTCGAGCCTGGTCGCTCTCAACGCGGCCCATCTCGATGCCGGCGCGGTGATCGACGTCCCGGAAGGCACCGTGATCGAGGAGCCGATCGTTCTTCTCTACGCGTCGGCGGCCGACGGGCCGGCGCGCGCCGATCACCTCCGCAACCTCATCCGCCTCGGGCGCGGCAGCCGCGCCACCGTGGTGGAGCAATACCTGGGCATCGGCGACGACGGCAGGAGCTGGACCAACGTCGCCACCGATATCGCGCTCGGCGAAGGGGCGCGCCTGTCGCACTACGTCATCCAGCGCCAGGCGAGCGGCGCCTATCACACCGCCGACGTGACGGCGCGGCAGGGACGCGACAGCACCTGGCACTCGGTCTCGATCTCGCTCGGCGCCCGATTGTGCCGCGTCGACATCCGCAGCCTGCTCGCCGAACCCGGCGCAGAATGCGCGATGGACGGCCTCTACATGGCCGACGGCGACCGCCACGTCGACCATCACACGACCGTCGACCACGCGGCGCCGCACTGCACCAGCCGCGAGGTGTACAAGGGCATCCTCGGCGGCCGCGCTGCCGGCGTCTTCAATGGAAAGGTCGTGGTGCGCCACGAAGGACAGCGCACCGATTCCGCACAGCTCAACAAGAACCTGCTGCTCTCCGACGGCGCCACCATCAATACCAAGCCGCAGCTCGAGATCTTCGCCGATGACGTCAAGTGCAGTCACGGCGCGACCACCGGGCGACTCGACGACGAGGCGATCTTCTTCTTGCGCTCGCGTGGCATCGACGCGGCGGCGGCGCGCAGCCTGCTCACCTATGCCTTTGCCAACGAGATCGTAGAACGCATCGAGTCCGAGCCACTGCGCGTCCGCCTGGAGAGAGACGTACGCCGCCTGCTCGACGACATCACCGCCAGCGGCCGGCCGCAGGACCAAGGGGGGAAACCATGACGGCTTCGACGCCGATGAAGCTGGCCAGCCACGCAGCACCCGCTCCGCCGTCCTTCGGCGTCGAGGCGGTGCGCGCCGACTTCCCGATCCTCGACCAGAAGATCCACGGCCATCCCCTCGCCTTTCTCGACAACGCCGCCTCCAGCCAGCGACCGCGCGCGGTGATCGACGAGATCGCGCGCTTCGACAGCAACGACTACGCGAACATTCATCGCGGCGTCCACGAGCTCAGCCAGCGCGCCACCAAGGCCTACGAAGATGCGCGCGACAAGGTGCAGCGCTTCATCAACGCGCGCAGCCGCAAGGAGATCATCCTCGTGCGCGGCACCACCGAGGCGATCAACCTGGTCGCCAGCTCGTTCGGCCGCCCGGCCCTGCACCTCGGCGACGAGGTCGTGCTGACGACCATGGAACACCACTCCAACATCGTCCCCTGGCAGATGGTGTGCCGCGAGCGCGGCGCCGTGCTGCGCGTCGTCGAAATCAACGACCGCGGCGAGCTCGACCTCGATCACCTGGAGAAGCTGCTCGGCCCGCGCACCAAGCTGCTCACTCTGGTCCATGTCTCCAACGCCCTCGGGACGATCAATCCGGCCAAAGAGATCGTCGCCATGGCGCACGCCCGCGGCATTCCGGTGCTGCTCGACGGCGCCCAGGCGGTGCCGCACATGCGCATCGACGTCCAGGATCTCGACTGCGACTTCTACGCCTTCTCGAGCCACAAGATGTTCGGCCCCACCGGCGTCGGCGTCCTCTACGGCAAGGAGAAGCTGCTCGACACGATGCCGCCCTACCAGGGCGGCGGCGACATGATCAGCGTCGTCACGTTCGAGAAGACCTTCTACAACGCGCTGCCGGCCAAGTTTGAAGCCGGCACGCCGAACATCACCGGCGTCGTCGGTCTCGGCGCCGCCATCGATTACCTCGAGCAACTCGACTGGGACGGCGCCATGGCGCACGAGTACGAACTGCTGCGCTACGGCACCGAACGACTGGCCGAAATCCCCGAAGTGACGATGGTCGGCACCGCGGCGGCCAAGGCGAGCGTGATGTCGTTCCTCATCGAGGGCATCCACCCGCACGACGTCGGGACGATCCTCGATCGCCATGGCGTCGCGGTGCGCGCCGGCCACCATTGCGCGCAGCCGGTCATGCAGCGCTTCGCGATCCCGGCGACGACGCGCGCCTCCCTCGCCTTCTACAACAACCGCGACGACGTCGACGCGCTGGTGCGCGCCGTGCGCGATACGATCGAGGTGTTCAAGTGAATTCGGAACTGCGCGACCTGTACCAGGAGGTCATCATCGAGCACAGCAAGCGGCCGCGGAACTACCATCCGCTCGCCGGTCCGGCGCAATCGGCGCAGGGCTACAACCCGCTGTGCGGCGATCAGGTCAAGGTCTGGGTGCTGATGGACGACGACAAGGTTGCGGACGTGTCGTTCGAAGGCTCCGGCTGCGCGATTTCGACGGCCTCGGCATCGGTGATGACCGAGATGATGAAGGGCAAGTCGACGGACGAGGCAGAGGCGCTGTTCAGCACCTTTCACGACCTGGTGACGGGCCGCGACAGCGCCGAAGACGAGATCGACGAGCTCGGCAAGCTGGCGGTGTTCGGCGGCGTCAGCGAGTTCCCGGCCCGCGTCAAGTGCGCCACGCTGTGCTGGCACACGTTGCGCGCCGCGATCGCCGGCAAAGAGGATCCGATCACCACCGAGTGACGGCGGAGATGTGAGCATGCATTCCTACGAAGAAGTCGAGATCACGCGCGACTGCGAAGCCATCCAGATTCCCGACGGCATCACCGTCACCCTGCGAGCGGGCACGCCGGCCGTGATTACCCAATCGCTCGGCGATACGTTCACCGTGCAGATGCCGACGCTGGGTGGCCTGTACCGGATCTCCGGCAAGGACGCCGATGCGATCGGCAAGGCGGTGGCGCGCCCCGAGGGGGGTGCCGACCTCGATCCGAACCAGGCGGTGAACGAAGAGCTGGTGTGGAACCAGCTCCGCAACGTCTACGACCCGGAGATTCCGGTCAACATCGTCGAGCTCGGCCTGGTCTATAACCTCGGCGTCGAGCACCTCGAGAGCGGCGGCAGCCGCGTCGCGGTGACGATGACGCTGACGGCGCCAGGCTGCGGCATGGGCGACGTCATCGCCGCCGACGCCCGCATGCGCATCGAGAGCGTGCCCGGCGTCAAGGAAGCCAGCGTCGAGGTGACGTTCGATCCGCCGTGGAATCAGGAGATGATGTCCGAGGCGGCGAAGTTGGAGCTGGGACTGTTGTGAGTCGAGAACCGGGAACTGGGAACCGGGAACGGTCGTTAAGCCCGGCCCTTGATTCGTCACCAGCCCTCGGCGGCTCGCGGTAGCTCCGCGTAGGGTTCGTAGAACTCGTCCAACTCCAATGCGATCGGCGCCCGCGCCGATCGGCGAAGTTGCTGCACAGCCCCCGGTGCATCGGCCTCGGGATCCCAGGTCACTTCCGAAGTCCAGCTCAAGAACATCGCAGTCTCTCCATTCCCAGTTCCCGGTTCCCCGTTCCCGGTTCCCGGCTCTTCATGCGTCGTACTGCCGCAACACCGCCTCGTCCGGCGTCAGGTTGCGGTTGATCACCTGCAGCAGCTCGCGGCTGCTGGCGCGCAGGCGTTTGGTGACGGTTGCCTGCTCCGGCGTCAGCGAGCCGAATTCGCCCTCGTGCAACAGATCCGTGTAGCCGATGATGACGTTGAGCGGGATGCGCGAGTGGTGCGACATGCTGGAGACGAACTCGGCGGTGATGCGCTGTGTCTGATCGATCTGCTCGGAAAGCACCGAGTTCTCGACCGACAGCGCCGCCAGATCGCCGATGCCCTCGGCGAACGTGGCGTGGTCGCCGGAGAAGACGCAGGTGCGCCGGTTGTAACCCAGCAGCATGACGCCGAGCAGGTTGCCGCCGCGGCGAATCGGCAGCATTACCATGGCGCGCAAACCGAGCGTGCGGGCCAGCGACTCGGGCAGGATCTCGCGCGGGTCGATGAGGACCACCCCGCCCGGGCCACCGTCGCGCGCCAGGATCTGGTCGACCTTGCCCGGCGACAATCGCGTCGTTGCCAACCAGTCGTCGCCGCGCGGTACCGACCCCGCCGCCGTGACCGGCACGAAAGCATCCGATGCCGAGCGCCATACGAAAGCGAGGCAGGTGTCGCACTCGAGCGCCTCGATGGCGAGCTGGCAGAAGCCGTGCATGCGCTCGGGCAGCTCGATGCAGGCGTTGGCGAAGCGAACGTCGTCGTCGCCGCTGCGCGCGTCGATCGCGCCCTCGACGAGATTGAGGAGCTCGCGCGCGCCCTGATCGATGCGGCGCACCGTGTCGAGCTGGTCGCGCGACAGCGCACCGAAGGTGCCCTCGGCGAGCAGATCGGCGTAGCCCATGATCGCGTGCAAGGGAGTGCGCAACTCGTACGACAACGTCGCCAGCAGATCGCGGCCGCCCTGGCGGCTCTTCTCGAGCTCGTCGGTGAGGCGGGCATTCTCCATCGCCACGGCCGGCAAGCGCACGACCGCGCACGAGCCGCGTCCCGGATCGTTGTGCACGGCGAGACGACCGCCGTGCGCGGCGATGATCTGGTGCGCCAGATTGAGGTCGCCGTCGGCCGATCGCAGCGGCTTCTCCAACAACTCCTCGGCGTCTTCGATCGCGGGACCGACGCCGTTCTCACCGATCGTCAGGGTCACCCACTCGCCGCTGAGGGACGTACGGACGACCATCAGGCCGCCGGGAGAGGAGTGCTTCACCGCGTGGCCGAGGATGCCTCCGAAGCCGCGCTTGAGCAGCGCCCGGTCGCCCCAGGTGAGCGGTGCGACCGGATCGAGATCGAGGCCGGTGGCGATGCGTTTCACATTGAAGGCCGGCTCGTAGTGCTTGAACAGGTCCAGCACGACCCGATTGACCGATGCCCACTGGGGCAAGATGTGCCCCGTCTGTTGCCCGCCCACACCCTGCATCGTCGCTCCAATCGTCATGCTTTCGTTCCCCCTCGGGCACGGCTAGTTCCAAGTGCCATGCCAGAGGCAGTCAGTCGCCATGGCGTCCGAAACTCCGAGACCCGCGGTCGCAAGCGGCGATTCCGCGACGATAATCGTACCGATTTGTGGCGTGCCCGTGTGACGGGTGCCACAGCAACTCGCCGGGCGACTGCGCGGCGGCGTGCCGTGCGTGGCGTTCAGCGCAGCGCGGTGTCGAACCGCGGCTCGATGCGCACCCGCGCCGACTCGACTGCCGATCGCGCCAGGGCGACCAGCCGCTCGGCGTCGTCGAGCGACGGCCCATCGCCGGCGTCGCGCCAGCGCCGCGTCGCCGTCAATCCGTCGCGCACCGCCTCCGGCGCCGCCGGCACCAGCTTCTCGATCGCTACGGCGATCGCGGCGTGCGCCCGACTGCGATCGCCCACTTCGTTGAGGAGCGCGCGCGCCGCGTGAACGATCGCATGGTAGGCGCGCTCGCACGCGCGGTCGGCAGCGCCGGCTGCGAGATGGGCTTCGGCGCGCTCGGCAGCTCGCAGCGCGCGCGCGAGGATCTTGTCGGTGCCCGGTTTCACGGCACGCGCCGCTCGCTCGGCACCGATAGTGCAGTGTCGAGACATGCGGTTGCCAGGGTGGCCGCGAACATAGAGACTCTGATCTTCCGAAAATCCACGCAGGAGGCAACATTGGCGACGAAGAACGCGATGGCAGGCCGAAGGGCTCTGGTCAGCGGCGCATCGAGCGGCATCGGCGAATCGTTTGCCCGCCGACTGGCGCGCAGCGGGTACGATCTCATCCTGGTGGCGCGCAACAAGGAGCGCCTCGAGAGCCTCGCCGATGAGCTGCAATCGCGGCACGGCGTCGAGGTCAAGGTTCTGGCCGCCGATCTGACCAAGACGCAAGCGCTGCGCAAGGTCGAGCGCGCCATCGAGGCAGACGAGCATCTAGAAATGCTGGTCAACAACGCCGGCTTCGGCACCATGGGGCGCTTCGCCGAGCTCGATCCCGCCGTGGAAGAGGACGAGATCCGCCTCAACGTGCTGGCCCTGATGCGCCTGACGCGCGCCGCGCTGCCCGGCATGATCCAGCGCCGCCGCGGCGCCGTCATCAACGTTTCGTCGATGGCCGCGCTGCAGCCGGGACCCACCACCGCGACCTATTCCGCGACCAAGGCCTACGTCAACAGCTTCACCGAGGCTCTGCACGAAGAGCTGCGCGGCACCGGCGTGCAGGTGCAGGCGCTCTGCCCGGGCTTCACGCGGACCGAGTTCCAGGAGCGCGCCAACATCGACGCATCGGGCCTGCCCGACTTTGCCTGGATGGATCCGGAAGACGTGGTGGAAGCATCCCTGGCGGGCCTCAACGGCGGCGACGTCGTCTACGTTCCAGGCCTGCTCAATCGATTCCTCGCCACCACGGTCACGTCGATTCCGCGGCCGGTCGCGCGCCGCATCCTCGGCACCGCCGTTCGGCAGGTACTGCGCTGAGCTCGGGCGCGACGCGTACGCAGCGACGAGCCCGGTATCGGCATTCGACGAAACGGCGCGCCGAGAATTGAGCTCCCGACCGGACAATCTGCGCGCCTGGGCACTGTGCGCACCGGCGGTATTCGCCCTGCTGGGGCTCAACGTGGTGCCCGCCGTCCGCGCCTTGATCGAGGCGCCGCCGCGCCCGCTGATGGCCGAGCTGAGCAGTTGGGCGATCGCATCGTTCGCCGTCATGGCGCAGACGCTGCTCTTCTGCGTCCCCACCCTACTGTTCGAAATCCCGATCGCCCTGTTGCTGGCGGTAGCCCTTCTGCAGCGCCGCGCCGCGCTGCCGGCCGAGCGGTCCGATCGCCTCACGGCGATCGCCGCCGTGCTCGCGGCGTTTGCGTGGCGCCTGGTGTTCGGCGGCGCCATCGGTTCCGCGCCGAGCGATGCGCCCGACTGGACGATGGCAGCGCTCGAGGTGTGGCGAACGCTGCCACTCGCCACCCTGCTCCTGTTCGCCGCACTGCGCCGGCGCGGCACGCCGCTCGCCGAAGTCGCGACACTCGACGGCGCCGCATCCGCCCAGACTCTGCGCCGCGTCCACCTGCCGCTATGCCGCTCCGCGATCGCTGCACTGACAGCCCTGCATGTCGTCGACTATCTGCGCGCACTGCATGCGCCGCTGATCAGCCCGGGTTCCGCCGATCGGGCGATCTGGACCGTGCTCGTCATGGTGGTTGCGATCCTCGGCTTTCGCGTCGCCGACCGGCCGGCGTCGGTGTGACCGCGATGCGACCCACGCACACGGCGTCGTCCGCGAGAGCCCCAATCCTCATCCTGCTCATCGCCGCTGGACTCGTCGCGGCAGCCGCATACCTCCACCCGGTAAGCGTTGGCGTGATCGCCGCCGCCGCGGCGGCCACGGCAGCCAGTGTCGCGTTCGCCGTGCCGCTGGCCGTTGCCCTGGCCCGGCTGACCTTCGAAGGCAGGGCGATGATCTTCGCGCTGCTCGTCATCGCCAGCGCGACGTCGCCGGTGCTGCTCGACCACGCCGCCGCAACGTCGGCGCTCGGCCGCCACATCGGGCTCGGAGTGCCCATCGCGACGTGGGTCGTCTATCTCGCGGCTCGCGCCCTGCCCGCCAACCTCGAAGCCGCGGCCGCGCTCGACGGCAGGTCGGCGCTGCGCATCTGGGCTCCGCTGCTCGCCCCATCCGTGATGGGCGCCGCCGCGTTGGTGTTTCTCTACTGCGTATTCGATCTCAGGTGATCGGGCACAGCTCACCGTGATTCGCCTCTCCCACAGGAGACTGTCGGAAAACGAAGATTTGTGACCGTACACGTACTCGTACCCGTACGCGTACACGGAGTTTCTTGCAGAATTCGGGCATTCATCGTGTACGGGTACGCGTACGAGTACGTGTACGGGAGAAAGTCGACAGTCTCACAGAGAGAGGCGTTCCTGGCTTGCGAGCCTCATCTCGAAACGGCACGATCCACCGCTGCGAGGGAAACATGGCCGAACCGAAATCATCCGATACGAACGACCGCTTGTGGCACTTCGTTTGGGCCATCGCCGGCGTCGGCGCGCTCACCTACGGCATCGTCGGCATCGTCGCGCAGATCATCGAGCCGAACCGCCACCCGCTGGCGCTGCCGTGGTTCATCGTCGCTACCGTCGGCGGCCTGTCGATGATGTCGTTCATCTGGCGCTCGGGCGACTAGCCGCGCCCGCCCGCCCCTACTTTCCCGCAGCCTCCATCGCCTTCTTCATCATCGCCTCGCGCTGCTTCTCGTCGGCCATCTGCTTCATCAGGGCCTGACGAACTTCCGGCGGCAGGTTCTGCAGCGCCGCCGGGTCGATGTTGCCGAGTCCGCCGCCTGCCGGTGGCGCGGTGCGTTTGAAGGAGTCGAGCCCCGCCAGGAGCTGGTCGCGCATCGTCTTCTCCACGAGATAGGTTTTGTCGTCGGCATTGCCGGTCGCGGCGACCACCTCGCGCTCTTGCCAGGTGCTCGGCGATCCGAATGCGGCGACCACCGTCGACCCATCGTCCAGGGTCGCGGTGACCGTCGCCGATGCCGCGCCCGACGCCAGCGGCTGCGTCGCCTCCGCAACGGCGGCGGCGCGCCCGAGCATCGCCAGCCGCCGCATGACCGCCGCCGGATCGAGTGTGAAGTCGGCGGCCGGCGGCTGACTCGACTCGGCGATCTCCCAGGTGCCTTCGCGCTTCGCGAGGGCGAGCCGCTCGTTGCCATCGACGATCGCCAGCCGCTCGACCCGGCCGGGATCCACGTCGACGAAGCTCAGATCGCGCAGATCCTCGACCTTCTTGCGCAGGCCGCCCGCCGTCGACGTACTCATGGTCAGCACGTGCTCGCGTGCGCTCGAGCGCGCGTAAACGCCGCCGGTCGCGGCAGAGCCGAGCATCAGAACACGCGGCTCGGCGTCGCCAGTCACGGTAAAGCGCAGCACGTCGGCACCTTCGCCGAGCCCCGTCGGCTGGTCGGGTTCGGCGGCCAGCACATCCTCGGCACGCGCGGTGGCGATGGAACGCACCAGTTGCGCCGCGGCATCGCCGTCGAAGCGCTGACCCGCCGGCAACAGCGCCGGATCCTCGAGCTGCCACTTGTCGTCCTTCTTCACCAGGGCGTACGGCGCGGCGCCGGCGAGCGCCACCTCGACGCGCTCCACGACCTCGGGTTGATCGAAGAACACCTTGCGCTCGATCCAGCCCGTGCGGTCGCGCGTGAAGCTGGCGCGATAGATGCCGTCGACGGCGTAGACCTCCTGCCCCGTGCGGACGTACGACCCGCCGCGCACCGCGCCGCCGATCACTGCGTCGGCGACCGTCTTGCCACCCGAGAACAGCCGCACGCGCGCGCCCTTCTCGTCGTCGACCTCGAGCTCGGGCCAGCGCTCCGGATTGCGGCTCGCCAGATCGCTCGAGCGCGCGCCGGCGAGCGACTCGACGATCCGCTGAACCGAGGCTGCTTCGGCTCGCACGCCGCCGAGCGTCCACTCGCCGTCCTTCTTCTCGAGGCTGATGCCGTCGTCGGCGCCGATCAGCACGCGATCGACAGCCGCGGCGTCGACGTTGCCGAGCGACAGGTGGGTGATGCCGCGCTGCGGCTCTTGTCGCAGCGTCATCGCCGCGGCAACGGCCAGGGCAACGAACACGACGAGTGCGAGGAGAGTCGATTTCTTCATGGCAGCAGCTTCCTCAAGCCAGCGAGGCGCTCAGCCGTCGGGCCTCGCGCCGGCGCCAGCGAAACAATCCGTAGAGCACGAACAGCAGCGGTACGCCGATGATGTTGCCGTATTTGACCAGCGACCGAGTCGAGTCGCTCACTTCGCGCAGCGGCGCCGCCTTGAGGCCGCGCGTGCGAATCGCCAGCAGCGCGTCGTCGCGCGCCAGCCAATCGACGAGATTGAGCAGCAGCGCCTCGTTGCCCTGGGCAAAGAATTGATCGCCGATGAACGCCGAGCCGCCGGCGATCACGACGCGCGATTCGGCCTCGACCGCGGCGCCGTAGTGACTGGGCAGCTTACCGCTGGCGGTGGCGATGAGAATCTGTGACCCCTGCTCGCCGACGTCGTCGACCGTCCAACGGCGAAACGGCGACAGGTCGAACGGAGGAGTATGCACCCAACTGCGCTCCGACGTGCGCACCAGCGGCGCGACTTCGACACCCGACGGCGGTGACTCGATGGCGAGCGGGCTCATGAAAGGAAACACCACCGAAGCGATGCCCCGGGTCAGTGGGTTGTCGGCGTCGAGTGCCTCCGGTTGCGGCAGAAACGGATACTGCACCGGCTGCTGGATGCGCATGAATCCCTGCTGGCGCGACACCGCGATCGTCGCACTCACGGCGTCGAGCACCAGCCCCGGCTGGATGCGCACTCCGTAGGCGGCGAGGAACTCGGTCATGCCGTGATCGATCTCTTCGGACTGCATGGTCTGCAGATCGGGCTTCACCGCGTCGACGAACGCCGCCATCGATCCGCCGCGGGCGAGGAACGCGTCGATCGCCTTCAGCTCGTCTTCCGTCAACGGCGTCTTCGGGCCGGCGACGAGGACGACATCGACCTCGTCGAGGCCTTGCGGCGACGCCGAGAGATCGACGACCGAAACGTCGTAGAGCTGAGACAGCAGACCGAAGGCGCGGCCGATCTCGCTGCGCGGATCGGCCGACTCGTGGCCCTGCAGGAGCGCGACGCGCGGGCGCTTTTCGCGCGCCAGCTTGCGGATCAGCGTCGTCAGGTCGTACTCGAGGCCGGCCGTGTCCTGCACGACCGGGATGACTTCGCGATCGCCGCCGTGGCTGACCACGATCCCCATGTAGGCGCGCTTCACTTCGAGGTTGTCCCCTTCGTTGACGCGTACCTGCACCGGCGCCACTCCCAGCGACTCGAGCTCGGTCTCGACGGTCGTCTGCTCGCGCACGGCGCGCCCGAAGATGTCCTGGCGGACGTCTTTCTTCTTCTCTTTGTCCTCCGCGGTCTCCTCGGCGGCAGGGTCGATGAACTCGTAGCTGAGGTTGCCGCCCGCTCGCATGTAGTACTCTTCGAGCATGTCGCGCACATAGCGGGCGTTGGTGCCGAACGGCGCCGGCAGATCGGCGGTGAAATAGGCGCGCACGGTCACCGGATCATCCAGCTCCTGCAGGGTCTGGACGGTGGCGTCGCTGAGCGTGAATTGCTTCTCCCGCGTCAGGTCGAGACGACCGAAGAAGCGCAGGCCGATGAGATTGACGAGCACCAGGCTGCCGATGATGGCGCCGGTGAGAACGGTTCGATCGAGTGCAGTCTTCTTTGCCATGACGGTGATCGTTGCCGCCGCGCCCTCAGGCGTGGCGCCTCCCCAGGGTCTGCGTCGCCAGCAGCAGCGCCGCGGCGGTCAGCGACAGATAGAAGACGACGTCGCGCGAATCGATGACGCCGCGCGCCATGTTGTCGAGATGGAAGCTCACCGAGAAGAACTCGACGAGCGGCGAGAGCAGCGGCGGCACGAAGAACTGCAGCCAGTACACGTAGTAGAGAATCGCCGAGATCAGGAACGCGACGATGAAGGCGACGATCTGGTTCTCGGTCATCGCCGAGCAGAGCAATCCGATGGCGATCAGCGACGCGGCGAACAGCAGCATGCCGGCGTAGCCGGCGATCACCGGCCCCCAGTCGAGGTCGCCGAGCCAGGCGACGCTGAGCGGATAGGCGAAGGTCAGCAACAGGCCGACCGCGATCAGCGTCAACGCCGCCAGGAACTTGCCGATCACGATCTCGCTGTCGCGCATCGGCATGGTGAGGAGGAGCTCGATCGTCCCCGACTTCCGCTCCTCGGCGAGCAAGCGCATGGTGATGGCCGGCGCCAGGACGACGATCAACATCGACGGCGAGAACGGCGACGGCGAGAAGAACGGCCGCAGGTCGGCGCGGTCGAGCAGGAACAGCGTCGAGAAGTACATCCAGCCGGCAACGGCGAGGAAGGTGACCAGGACGATGTAGGCGATCGGCGAATCGAAATAGGCGCGGATCTCGCGACGCGCCACGGCGAGCACGTTACGCATGGGAACCTCCTTCGCTCGTCGTCAGGTTGCGGAACGTATCTTCCAGCGACACGCGCTCACGGTGCAGGTCGAGCAGCACCAGGCCCTGCTGCACGGCGGCGCGGAAGACCTCCTCGCGCGGATCGGCGCCGGCCGCGCAGCGCAGCCGGAAGGCGCTGCCGCCCGAGTCGGCGCCGACCGCCGTGACTCCGGTCACACCCGGCACTCGCGACAGCACGGATTCGGCGCCGTCGCCTGTGCCTTTGACGACGACCCGCACGACCGCGCCGGCGCCGCCGCCCGAAAGCATCTCCGGAGTGTCGTCGGCGACCAGCTTGCCGCCGCTGATGATGATCACGCGGTCGCAGCTCGCCTGCACTTCGGGAAGGATGTGGGTCGACAGGATCACCGTCTTCTCGCGGCCGAGCTCGCGGATCAGCTCGCGGATCTCGACGATCTGGTTGGGGTCCAAGCCGGAGGTGGGCTCGTCGAGGATCAGCAGGTCGGGATCGTGCACCATCGCCTGCGCCAGGCCGACGCGCTGGCGATAGCCCTTGGAGAGCTGTCCGACGTTCTTGCCGAGGACATCGTCGAGGCCGCAGCGCCGGCAGAT
>CADEER010000112.1:0-3034 GCA_902826395.1 uncultured bacterium | reverse complement strand
CCGAGAAAACCGACGATCTCCCCGCGCGACACCCGGAACGACACGTCCTGAACTGCCCGAGTCGTCCCGTAGCGCTTGGAGAGAGCGCGCGCTTCGACCATCACCTGCGCTTCCGCCATCGTTTGCCCTCTTCTTCTCCCAGATTCGCCGGCCAAACCGAGCCCAGTCCGCGCAGTCGCGGTCTGGCCGGTGGCCGGTCTCTCCCTGAATCAACGCCCAACGAGAGGCGCCTATTCGAAAGCCTCCCCCGCCGTCAGTCCCGGTGGGCCTCGGAAAGTGTGCCCTTCCGGAAGAGATCCGACGGCCGAAGCCGACTTTCGAATCCGCCATTCTCCTGTTCGCGCAACGCATTTCAACCCGCGCGGCACTCATCGCCCACCCCCTGGTCCACCTCTCAGATCACCTCTCCAGCCACCCTCACCCGCGCTTCGCGCGGCCTCTCCCGCTGGAGAGGCGCTTTCTGGCGATTCGCCCAGTCGCTGTTCCGTCTGTACTTTTCGCGGCGCGTCGGCTCTCCTTTCACGATGACCCGCTTGGCCGCGCTCACCGCGTTCGGCGTGCTCGTCGCCGCACAGGCCGCGGCACAGCCGGTCGCGGTGCCGTTCCAGTCGCTGTTCGACGGCAACGCCCTCACCGCCGTGGCGGCGCTGGCCGCGACGGTAGACGGGCGCCACGTCTACGCGGCGGGCAACGGCGACCGTGCGATCGCCGCCTTCTCGCGCAATCCGGCCAACGGCCGTCTCGGGCGGATCGCCGTCTACCGCGACGGCGACGACGGCTTTTCGGGGATCGCGCTGACGGCGCGATTCGCCCTCTCGCCGGACGAGCTCACCCTCTTCGCCGCCGGCGGTGACAGCATCGCCGTGCTGCACCGAGACGCGGATTCGGGCGAGTTGACTCCGGGACCGACCCTGCGCGGCGGCTTCGGCATCAACCAGGTCACGGATATCGAGGTAGCGGCAGCCGGTGACCGCCTGTTCGCCGTCGGTTCGAGCGCGGTCGCAATGTTCGCGATCGACCAGAGCGGCGCCCTCGAGCACGTCGCGACCGTCACCGACGGCGCCGAGTTCCCCGCTCTGGCCGGGGCCAGCGCGGTCGAGAGCGCCGGCAACTTCATCTACGTGGCGAGCGAAATCGACCGCGCCGTCTCGGTGCTGCATGCCGGCGCCACGGCCCTCACCGCGGTGCAGACCTTGCAGGTTGCCGATTCCGATCTGCTCGGCAGCATCGCGGACCTGGCTCTCTCCAACGACACGAACCACTTGTACGCGGCGGTGGTCGACGGCGATCGCGTCGTCGTGCTGCAGCGCGACGGCAGCGACGGCCGCATCGCGGTGACCGGCGCCGTCAGCGAGCAGGCGCCGGGGCGCGGCCTGGTGGCGCCCAGCCGGCTCGTCGTATCGGGCGACGACCTGCGCGTCTACGTCGCCAGCGCCGAGGCGAGCAGCGTCGCTCTGCTCGACCGCGACACGGGGAGCGGCGCGCTGACGGCGGTTCGCGCGGCTTTCGACGGCGCCGGCGGCGTCAACGGCATCGGCGGCGCGTCCGACATCGCAATCGGACCCGCTCAAACTCACGTCTACGTCAGCGGCGCCGCCGACGCGGCGATCGGTCTGTTCGATGCCGCGCTCTCCTTTCTCGCCATCGAGCGCAACAGCGCCGGCGCCATCAGCGGCATGCGGCAGCCCGCTGCGATCGCGGTTGCGCCGGACGGCGCGCACGCCTATGCGGCCGGTTTCGGCAGCGGCGGTATCGCCATCTTCCGGCGCGAGACCAACGGCGCCCTCGTCTACGCCAGCACCTATCGCGGCGGGGGATCGCGCAGCCTCGTGCAGCCGATCTCCCTCGCCTTCACACCCGACGGCTCAACCCTCGTCGTCGCCGATTTCGGCGCCGAGGCGGTGCAGACCCTGGGGCGCGACCCCGCGACCGGCGCGCTCACGGCGCGTGGCTTTCTCGACACCACGACGGTCGGCGACCTGCGCGGCGTCAGCTCGGTCGCGGTGTCGCCCGATACCGGCCTGGTCGCTGCCACGTCGGTGCTCAGCGGCTCGGCGCTGCTCCTGACGCTGAACCCATCCACCGGCGATTTGGCGCTGCGCGCCACCATGCCGGCGCTCGCCCAGCCGTCGTTCGCCGCCTTCTCCGGCGACGGAGGCAACCTCTACACCACCAGCTCGGGCAGCAACGCCGTGGTCGTTTTCACCAGCGCGCCCGCCGGGCCGTTTCCGCAACTGGAGGTGATCCGCTCTCGCGATGGAATCCAGGGCCTCGTCTCACCCGCATCCCTGGCCCTCAGCCCCGACGGTGACCATTTGTATGTCGCCAGCGGTGGCGGCCTCTTCGCGATCGATGGGTCGAACGCCGTCGCCGTTTTCGCTCGACGCGCCAGCGACGGCGCGCTGACTTTCCGCCAGGCGCTGATCGACGGCGAGGACATCGTCGAAGGCATCCTGGGCGCGACTGCCGTCGCCGTGTCGCCGAGCGGGAATCTGGTGGCGGTCGCCGGGTTCGGCGGCAACTCGCTCGGCATCTTCGCCCGCGACACCACCAGCGGCGATCTCATGTTCCTCGAAGCGCAGTTCGACGGCAGCGGCGGCGCCAACGGCCTCGGCGGCGCCAGCGGCCTCGCCTTCTCGCCGAGCGGCGGCGAGCTCTACGTGACGGGCTTCGCCGACGACGCGATCACTTCGTTTCGCGTCCCGACGCCACTGCCGACCGCGACAGCCACTCCGACAACGCCACCAACGGCGACCGCGACACCGGTCCCGACCACACCGGCGGCGACACCGACCGCCACGGCGCCGAACACACCGACGCCGGACGCCACTGCGGCGACTCCGCGCTGCCCCGGCGACTGCGACGACGGCGACACCGTCGCAATCGCCGAGCTCATCCGCTGCGTCAACATCGCCCTCGGCACCGCAGGCGTCGAAACCTGCAGCGCCTGCGACACCGACGGCGATGGCCAGGTCGGCATCAACGAGCTGATCCAAGCCGTCAGCGCGGCATTGAACGGCTGCTGAAGCTCACC
>CADEER010000111.1 GCA_902826395.1 uncultured bacterium | reverse complement strand
GTACTCGTACACGGAGTTTCCTGCAGAATTCGGGCATGGATCGTGTACGAGTACGTGTACGTGTACGTGTACGGGAGAAAATCGACAGTCCCATCCGGGAGAGGGGATCAGCCTGCTTTCCCGGCAGTCTCTCGAGGGCGAGGCGATCGCTGGACTGCAGCGTATGCCGATCTGCCGCCGGCGCCGCGCGGGTTGTCTGCCGCCGACGAGCTACGACTGCGCCAGGACGATGGTCTTGCGGAAGCGCATCAGGGCCCCGCTGAAGAACACCGCGCCGATCACCGTGAACGCAGCCAACTCTCGCCACACCATGGAGACGCTGGCGCCGCGAAAGAGGATCGCTTGCGCGAACGTCGAGTAGTGGGTCGCCGGCGAGATCTGCATCGTCCACTGCAGCCACGGCGGCATGCTGTCGAGCGGCGTGATGCCGCCGGACAGCAGGTTGATGGTGATGAACAGCGGGATCGACATCAGGCCGAACTGGGGCATCGTCCGGGCGACGGTCGCCAGGAAGATTCCGATTGCGGTGATTGCGAACAGGTAGAAGACGGTTCCCAGCACGAACAGCGACACCGATCCGGTCACCGGAACCCCGAGCGCACCGCGGATGACCACCTGCAGACAGAGAAGCGACGCGACGATGATGACCAGACCGGTCGCCCAGACTTTGGCGAGCATGATCTCGATCGGCCGCAGCGGCATCACCAAAAGGTGCTCGACGGTTCCCTGTTCGCGCTCGCGGATGATCGCCGCGCCGGTGAGCAGGATGGCGACCATCGAGATATTGTTGACCAACTGCGACAGAGCGATGAACCAGCCCGATTGGAAATTGGGATTGAACTTCGCCCGCATCACCATTCGCACGGGCTCCTCGTTTGCGACGCCGCTGCGGGTCGCGAACACGCCGACCTCGCGGGCGACGATGGCTTCGATATAGCTCGCACCGCGGCCGGCCTGCACCATGGCGGTGGCGTCGACGTTGAGCTGAATCGCCGGCTGCTTCCCGGCGAGCACGTCGGCTTCGAAGTCCGGCGGCACATCGATCACGAAGGAGTATTCACCGGCGTCCATCGCGTCATCGATCTCGTGCGCTCCGATCGTCCCGGCCGGCAAGAAATAGGGCGGCAGCAGCGCGTCGCGAATCTGCCTGGAGAGCTGAGAATCATCCTCGTCGACCACGGCCACCGACGCGTTGCGAAGGTCCATGTTCGCGTCCTGGGCCGGCGAGTACACGGCAAACGTGAAGAAGTAGAAGATCAGGAACATCATCAACAGGTCGTAACGAAGGCTCACCAATTCCTTCAGACCCAGGCGGTAGATTGTCTCCAGATGACGCACGGCGCTCACCGCTCCTGCGTCTTGAGCAGACTCATCCCGATCAGGAGATAAGCGACCGCGAACAAAGCCAGCATCAGGTGATTGACGAAGAGATCCGCGAAATCCAACGCCTTGGTGAAGGCGCCGATGCTGATCTGCTGGAAGTACGCGGTGGGGAACGCGAACCCCATCATGCGCGCCCCACCCGACAACGACGACATGGGCGTTATGAAGCCGGAGAATTGAAACGCCGGCAGTGTGCTGATGATCGCCGTCGCGAAGATCGCCGTGATCTGTGTCTTGACGAAGACCGAGATCAACAAGCCGAAACCGGTGGCTGCGAAAACGTACAGCGCCGCGCCGACGGCGAGGGCAAGCACACTGCCCTTCAGCGCGACCCCGAAGATCAGCACCGCGAGAGCGGAGAGCGTGGCGAAATTCACCAGCGCGATGGCGACGTACGGCGACTGCTTGCCGAGCAGGAATTCGATTCCGGTGACCGGTGTGGCGTAGAGATTGGTGATCGAGCCCAGCTCCTTCTCCCGCACCACGCCCACCGCCGTCATCATGGACGGAATCATCATCAGCAAGAGCATGATGACACCCGGCACCATCGCGAAGACACTTTCGAAGCTCTGGTTGTAGCGGAAGCGGGTTTCCACGACCGCGGTCGGCTGAAGAGTCGGTCCCAACGGCGACTGTCGCGCCAGCTCGGCGAGATACGCCTGGTGCACGCCGTACGCGTATCCTCGGCTGGTCTCGGCTCGAAACGGCATCGACCCGTCCAGCCACACGCCGACCTCGGGACGACGACCGCGCGCCAGATCCTTGCCGAATCCCGGCGGAATCTCGATGCCGATCTTGAGCCTGCCGTTGCGCAGGCGGGCCTCGGCGTCCGCGTCGTCTCGGATCACCTTGTCCTGCGCGAAGTATGGAGAGCCGGCGAAGCCTTCGAGATAGGCACGGCTGGCAGGGGACTGATCGCGATCGAGCACGGCGTACGGGAGCGATTCGACGTCGAAGGAGATGCCGTACCCGAAGACGAGCAAGAGGAGCATCGGTCCCAACAACGCGAAGGACAGCCGTATGGGATCGCGCATGATCTCCATCCCCTCGCGCCGCGCATAGGCCCAAACGCGGCGAACGTCGAAACGGCGCTGACGATCCGGATGCGCTGCCGTCACCGCGACTGGCGGGCTGGCTATCGCGCCGCCACGATCCGGCTCTCGTTGCGTAGCAGCGGCTTCTTCCAGATGCGCGATGAAGACCTCGTCGAGCGTCGAGGCGCCGCGTGCCCGCATGAGGGCCACGGGGGAATCCTGCGCCAACACCCTGCCGGCGTGCATGAGCGAGATGCGGTCGCAGCGCGCTGCCTCGTTCATGAAGTGCGTCGAGATGAAAATCGTCACGCCGTCGTTGCGCGACAACTGAATCA
Source organism: uncultured bacterium (assembly GCA_902826395.1). Classification (GTDB taxonomy): domain Bacteria; phylum Desulfobacterota; class Binatia; order HRBIN30; family CADEER01; genus CADEER01. Next base: position 14,420 of record CADEER010000111.1, on the reverse strand, counting down.
GCATCTCCCAGAAGCGATCCCGCGCGATCGGATCGACGCCGGATGTCGGCTCGTCGAGAATCAGCATGTCGGGGGCGTGGATCACCGCCACCGCCAGCGACAGGCGCTGGCGCATACCCAGCGGGAGCCGCTCGGCCAATTCGTCGGCGACGGCGACGAGGTCGAAGCGCTCGAGCATCTCGGCGACACGGGAGTCAATGCGTTCGGCCGGCAGATGAAAGATGTGGGCGTGCAGGTCCAGGTTCTGGCGCACCGTCAGCTCGCCATAGAGCGAGAAGTTCTGCGACATGAAGCCGACGCGCTTGCGCGTCTCGATGTCGCGCGCGTCGACGCGATGCGCGAAGAGAAAAGCCTCGCCCTCGGTGGCGGGCAAGAGGCCGGTGAGCATCTTCATCGTCGTCGTCTTGCCGCAGCCGTTGGACCCGAGAAATCCGAAGATCTCGCCGCGCTCGATGCGAAAGCTGACATGGTCGACGGCGGTGAACTCCCTGAACCTGCGGGTGAGGCCGCGCGCCTCGATCGCCGGCGCGCCTTCATAGTGGCGGCGCGGCGGGCTCACGAGGGCGCGGTGTTCGCGCCGCTTGTCCTCCGGAAGCAGCTTGATGAAGGCCTCCTCCAGATCGGCAGCGCCGACCTGGGCGCGAAGCTCGCTCGGACTTCCGCTGGCCAACACCCGACCCGCATCGACGGCTACCAGCCAATCGAACTGCTCGGCCTCCTCCATGTACGCCGTGGCCACCAACACGCTCATCCCCGGGCGGCGAGCCCGCATGCGGGCGATGAGCTCCCAGAATTGTCGACGAGACAGGGGATCAACACCGGTCGTCGGCTCATCCAGGATCAACAGGTCGGGGTCGTGGATGAGCGCGCAGCACAGTCCGAGCTTCTGCTTCATGCCGCCGGAGAGCTTGCCGGCCGGTCGCTCGGCGAACGGGGCCAGGCCGGTGCTGTCGAGCAGCTCGGCGATGCGCCAGGCTCGCTCGTCGCGCCCCTGCCCGAACAGACGGCCGAAGAAGTCGACGTTGTCGCGCACGGAGAGGGTGAAGTAGAGATTGCGGCCGAGCCCCTGCGGCATGTAGGCGACGCGATGGCGCATCACCCGGCGATGGCGCGGCGCGCGCATATCGCCGCCGAGAACTTCGATCGCCCCTTCCTGGATCTTGCGCACGCCGGCGAGCAGACCGAGCAGCGTCGACTTGCCGACGCCGTCCGGTCCGATGAGGCCGACGACGCGGCCAGCCGGGATCTCCAGATCGACGTGGTCGATCGCAATGGTGCGGTCGTAGCGATGCACCAGGCCGTCGACGCGCGCGGCGACGTCTGCCGATCCCGGGCTCGGGGTGGTGACCATGTCAGCCGAGCTTTGTCCGGCGATGCGCCCGAGCGAGCCAATGGGAAGCGGCCGACATGCAGGACGGCGAGCGCAGTCCGTCAGTCATCGCGAACCGCGGAAACCTCCGGCCACGCCGCATCCGGATCGATGCGCACGTACGCCATGGCGGGAACTCCGGTCTTCATCCGTTGTACGCGATCCCTCAACGCATCCGGATCCGCCGTCACCTTGGCCCGGAATGTCAGCTTCTCACGCTCACTGCGCGTCTCGACCTCTTTGGGCGTGAACTGCGCCGTGGGAGCAACGAACGACAGCCTGGCGGGAATGGGCGCCAGCGGATCCGCATCGAGTACGATGCGGGCTTCGGCGCCGATCGACACCCGGCTGGCGTCGCGCATGGGAAGGAAGATCGTGACGTAGACGTCGGTCATGTCGATGACAGTGAGCACACGACCGCCGGCGGGAAGGATCTCGCCGGGCTCGACCAGGCGGTAGAGCACCCGGCCATCGACTGGACTGGTCAACGCAGCGTCGGCGAGATCGACTTCGATCCGCGCCTCCTTCGCGGTCGCCGCTTCGATGGCCGCCTGCGCTTGCACGACCATCGCCTGTGCGGCCCGCAGTGCCGCCTCGGCAGTCTCGCGGCGACTGCGGTCTTCGTCGAGCGTCTGGCCGGCGATGTGACCTTGCCGGCTGAGCTCCAAAGAACGGCGGAACTGTTTCTCCGCCAGAGCGAGAATGCTTTCGCGCTCGGCCACCGTCGCCGCGGCGTGCCCCAGCGCCTGGCGCGCCTCGTTCGACCTCGCCTGCGCTTCGCGCAGGTCGGCCTCGAGATCCTGGGTGTCCATACGAGCGAGGGTCTGTCCGGCGACGACCGCGTCGCCCTCCTCGACCAGGATCTCGACGACGCGACCGGGCCGTTTGGTCGCAATTCCCACCTCGGTCGCCTCGATGCGTCCGTTTCCCCACGCCAGCCCCTCCGGCATCGGGGGCGGCTGAAGCTCGGTCCAAGCGATGAGGGCCGCTACAGCGAATACAACCGCGGCGATGGCCATCGCGACCAGTCGTACGCGCCGCTTGGTCACTCAGTCGTCTCCTCGGATGGCGCGATGTCCGTGTCTCTCATCGGCCTACCTCTTTCCGCCCTCGTGCTCGAGCAAGTCGCGCAGCGAGCCCATGAAGCGGTCGAACGCCTCTTCCATCGTCTTGAGACGCTTCGCCGTTGCACGTCGACTCGAGTCCAGCTCGCTGCGCGCGTCGCGGATGATGGACGACACCTTGCCGATCCGAGTGATGGTGCCCGCGAGCAGTCGCGGCAGCGGGTTTTCGTGGACGCGATGGCGCACCCGGCGTTCGCCGCGCGGCGTGAAACGCTCGATCATGTCGAGCGACTCCAGCAGGCGAGTGTTCGCGCTCACGCTGCCGCTGCTGATGCGCAATTCCTCGGCGATTTCCTCCAGTGTCGGCGGGTCGTCGGCGAGCATCAGCAGCGCGAAAATCTGGCCAGCCAGGCGCGGCAACCCCTGGGCCTCCAGCGCCGCCCCCATCCGTTCGACGAATGCCCGCTCGGTCGTGTCATTGCTCATGGACGGACAACCTAGCATCCTGATGAGCCAGTTCCATCAGTTTCGACTGATGAGATCGGATCCCGGATCGACACCCTCGATCACCTCTCCAACAGAGACTGTCGTAAAAGCAGATGCGAACAGTTTCTCGAGCCCGAACCGCAAAGATCCCCTCTCCCTCCGGGAGAGGGTTAGGGAGAGGGCAATCAGATGTTTCGTGTGCGTTAGCGCATGTGCCACAAGGCTTTCGCGGACTCTACGACGACGAACCCTCTCCTTTAATCCTCTCCCGCGAGTCATGCGGGAGAGGTGTTTTGTGCGGGCTTCGCCCGTCATCTGGAGAAAATCGACAGTCTCAACAGGGAGAGGTCGACGGCGAAGCTGTCGGGAGAGGGCTAATCAAACTGACCCACTACCCCACCGCACCGCGGTTGGCATCCGCCCGCTCAGGCGGTAACTATGGCCCTTTCGACCGCTTTCCCACCCGCGACACGATGACCACCGCCCAGTTGCCGGACGACTCCGAGATGTCCGGACGCGAATCCGTTCTCGTCGGCTCGGCCTGGCTCAGCATCGACGACGTTGTCGCGGTCGCGGCCGGACGGCGCGCCGTCGTCCTCGACTCGGCGCCGGGCCTGCGGGCCGCCGTCAACGCAGCGCGCGATGCCGTCGAGCGCCGGCTGCGCGAGAACGGCTCCGTCTACGGCGTCACCACCGGGGTCGGCGCCTCGGTCACCAACGAGATCCCCGCCGAGCTGCGCGCCGCGATGCCGCGCAATCTGTTCCGCTTCCACGGCTGCGGCACCGGCGCCATCCTCGACGAGGAGGCGGCCGCCGCGGTCGTTTTGATCCGCCTGGTGTCTTTGGCGCGCGCCGGCTCGGGAGTTCGCTTCGAGTTGCTCGAGCGACTCGGCGAGTTGCTCAACCTGCGGCTGCTGCCGCGCATCCCGAGCGAGGGTTCGGTCGGCGCCTCGGGGGATCTGACGCCGCTCTCCTATCTCGCCGCGGCCGTCGCCGGCGAGCGCGAGGTCACTCTGGACGGCGAGGTGATCGACGCCGCGGCGGCGCACGCGCGGTGCGGAATCGCGCCGCTCGAGCTGTGGCCGAAGGAGAGTCTGGCACTGATGAACGGCACCAGCGCCATGACCGCGCTGGCCTGCCTCGCGCACGCCCGCGCCGCCCGCGTCGCCCGTTTCGCCGCCGCTCTCACCGCCGTGATGGTCGACGTCACGCACGGCAACCCCGAGCACTTCGACGACCGGCTGCTGTCGGCGAAGCCGCATCCCGGCCAGACCCGCTGCGGCGATTGGATCCGCGCCGACCTGGCACGCGCCGGCGCCGCGCCGGTGCCGGCGCGATTGCAGGATCGCTATTCGCTGCGCTGCGCGCCGCAGGTGATCGGCACGCTGCTCGACGGGCTCGAGTTCGGCCGCCGCGTCATCGAGACCGAGATCAACGGCGTCGACGACAATCCGATCGTCACTGCCGACGGCGCCGTGCTGCACGGCGGCAATTTCTACGGCGGCCACGTCTGCATGATCGCCGATCTGCTCAAGGCCCAGGTCGCCGGGATCGCCGATCTGCTCGACCGCCAACTGGTGCTGCTCTGCTCGCCCGAGACCAGCGACGGCCTGCCGGCGAATCTGGTCGCCGGCGGCGCCGACGATCAGATCGTTCACCACGGCTTCAAGGCGATGCAGATATCGACCTCGGCGCTCGCCGCCGAAGCGCTCAAGCTCACCATGCCGGCCAGCGCCTTCAGCCGCAGCACCGAGTCGCACAACCAGGACAAGGTGAGCATGGGCACCATCGCGGCGCGCGACCTGCTGCGCATCGTCGAGCTGACCGAGACGGTCGCCGCGATCGCGCTGCTCGCGACCCAGCAAGCGGTCGACCTTCGCGGCGTCGAGACCTGCGGCACCCGCGCGCGCGAGCTGCACGCCGCCGTCCGTGTGCACGTTCCGATGGTCGTCGAAGACCGCCGCCAGGATCGCGACATCGCCCAGATTCTCGACATGCTGCGCAACGACGAGCTGCCGCTCGGTGCCGCATCGTGACCGGTCCTCGCCTCGCCTCGCCTCGCCTCGCCTTCGGCCTGATCCTGGCCGCACTCGTCCCCGGCGCCAGTCCTGGACTATCCGAAACTCCGAGCCCTGCTCATACCGCGCCGGCCGCCGCTCGCCCGCGGACGCTCGAAGAGCTGATGCGCACGATGGCGACGACGCCCGGTGTCGTCGCCGAGTTCACCGAGACCAAGCACATCGCCCTGCTCGAGGCGCCGTTGCACACCACCGGCAGACTGTTCTTCATCCCGCCGAATCGCATGGCGCGCTACACGACGGCGCCGAGCCGATCGTCGCTGATCATCGACGGCGACCGCCTGCACTTCGACGACGAGTCCGGCGCCGACGGCGTCGACCTGGCCGCCAATCCGGTGGCACGCACTTTCGTCGACAACTTCATCGTCCTCTTCAACGGCGACCTGGCGGAGCTGCAGCGGCGCTATGAGGCGGAGTTCGCGATCGATGGTGACGATTGGTCGCTGCGCCTGGAGCCGCGCAGCGCGACGTTGTCGCGTCTCATCGAGGCGGTGATCATGCGCGGCGACGCCGGCGGCATGCGCTCGATGATGCTGCGAGAGACCGGCGGCGACGTCACCGAGACGGTGTTCACCCAGCTTAACACCGCACACCACTTCACGCCGGCGGAGATCGCCGAGGCCTTTCGCACCGGCGAAGCCACCCCGTGAGCTACGCCGCGCGCCGTGTCGCCCTGCTGGTGGCGGCCGTCGCGATGTTGACCTACATCGCGACCCACCTTCGGATCGGCACCGACATCACCAACTTCATGCCCGACGGCGGTGGGGCGAAGCTCGCGTCGCTTTCACGCAAGCTCGCCAACAGCGAGCTGACGCGGACGATGATCATCAGCATCGGCGCCGACGACGCGGCGCTCGCCGACGACGCCGCCGCGGAGCTCGAAGCTGCACTGGCAGCGCATCCCGAGGTCGCCTGGACACGCTCGGCGCTGCCGGCCGACGCGTTCGAAGCGGCCCAGGAGACCTACTTCGCACGGCGCTACCAATTCGCTTCCGATCGCCCCGAAACCGAGATCCCGGCGATGCTGAGTGACGCCAGCCTGCAGGACCGCGCGCAGCGCCTGTTGCGCGAGCTGCGGCAGCCGACGTCGACTTTCTTCAAGCCGCTCGCCATGCGCGATCCACTCGGCCTGTTTCGCGACTTCATCGACGATCTGCGGCGCGGCCAGCCGCAGCCGCCGACGCGCAACGGCCGCCTGGTTTCGCCGGACGGCCGCTACGCGCTGATCCTGCTGGCGATCCACCACAGCCCCTTCGACTCCGGATCGCAGGTCGACTTCCTCGCCGACCTGTCGGCCGAAGTCGCAAAACTGCAGCAGCGCCACGGCGGTGCCCTCGAGATCGAGATGAGCGGCGCCAACCGAATCGCCGTGCGCGCCGAGGAGAGCATCAAGCGCGACGTCTTCGGCATCGTCGCCTTCACCTTCGTCGGCACGGGCCTGCTGTTTCTGTTGTTCTTCCGGTCGCCAGTGCCGTTCGTGCTGGGAATCATCCCGGCAATTTTCGGCATGATGGCCGGGGTCTGCGCCGGCATCGTCCTGCTCGGCAATCTCGACGGCCTGTCGATCGCCTTCGGCGCCGCGCTGCTCGGGGTCGCCGTCGACTACTCGATCCACGTCATCATTCACAATTCGCTGATGGCGGACCGCTCACCCGCCGAGACGGTGCGACGCCTGGCACCGGCCCTGATCCTCGGCGCGCTGACGACGATGGCGAGCTTCGCCGGCTTGTTGATGACCAATGCGCGGGCGTTTCGCGAGCTCGGTGTGGTCTCGATCGTCGGCATCGGCGCCTCGATCTTGGCGACCATGTTCGCGCTGCCAGCCTTTCTGACCGCACGGCGCGACCTACCAGAGCTGTCGCGGCGCGTCGCCACGGCTCTGCAGCACGGGGTCGACAGCCTCGCCGCCCGGCGCCGGGCCTTGCTCGCCTTCACGATTGCCGTCGCGGCGTGCGGCTTGCTGGCGCTGCCGCGCCTGACGTGGATCGACGACATGTCGCAACTCGGCAACGCCGACCCGGAGCTGATCCGCGAGGAAGTGCGAGTGCGTTCGCGAATGCCGCTGTTCGAAGGTGGCCGCTTCGTCATCGTGCTCGCCCCGACCGACGAAGAAGCGCTGCGGCGCAACGATGTGGTGTTCGAGCGTTTGCAGGCACTGGCCGCCAATGGCGCGATCGAAGGTGTCCGCTCCCTGCACCAGTTCGTCTGGTCGGCAGACTTGCAGCGGCGCAACATCGAAGCGCTGCAAAACGCGCAACCACGTCAGAACGTCGACCGCGTGTTTCACGCCGCTGGCTTCCGCAGCGGCGCCTTCGACACCGCCTTCGACGATCTCGACGCACCGCCGCCACCGCTGACCCTCGACGACCTGCGCGCGACGCCGCTCGGCGACCTGTTGTCGTCGATGGTGCTGCATGTCGGCGACGAAACGGCGATCGTCACCCACCTGCGCGGCATCGATTCTCTCGCCGCCGTCAGAGCGGCGATCGCCGATCTGGACGGAGTCGTCGTCTTCGAGCAGAAGGAGTTCGTGAACGAGGTCTACGCGGAGTTTCGCGCCACTACGCTGAGCCAGATCGTCATCGGCAGCATCTTGGTGGCGCTGGTGCTTCTCGTCCACTACCGCGCCTGGCGCCCGGCCCTGGCATCGATTCTGCCGTCGCTGCTCGTCGTCGTCGTCCTGCTCGGCGCCTTCGCCGCATTTGGCGTCCAGACCAACCTGCTGCACGCGATCTCTCTGATGATGGTGATGGGGATGGGCGTCGACTACGGCATCTTCCTCGTCGACACCTACGGCGACCGGGAAGCTTTCGCGTCGACCATGCTGAGTCTGCTGCTGTCGTGCCTGACGACGGTGTTCGTGTTCGGCGCGCTGGCAATCTCCGAGCACCCAGCGCTGCGCGCGATCGGTATCACCACGGGCGGCGGCGTGCTGCTCGCTTTCATCTTCGCGCCGGTGTCGCTGTTGCTCACCGACGCCCGGAAGGCGGGATGAAGCAGGGCTTCTCGGCACTCGCCGGCCTCGCGCTGCTCGGCATCGCCGGCTGCACGATGATCGCCGCCTATCGCATGCCGCGCATCGCGGCGTGTGAGGTGGCGCTGCCGCGGCCCGGCGATCTCGAGGAAGATCGATTGTGGCGGCTGCGCGTGCACACCCGCGCCGCGGAAGTTTCCGAGGGCTACGAGGTCGTCCTGCAGAAGCGCGGCGATACGCTCACGTTCGTCGGCCTCACGCGCTTCGGCGCGACGGCGTTCACCATCGTCCAGCGCGGCGACGAGGTGGAGGTTCAGTCGGCGATGAAGCCGATCGAGGCGGTGCCGCCGCTCAACTTGCTCGCCGACGTCTACCGCTGGCCGCTAGGCGCATTGGAGACCGAAGACGCCGTCGTCGAGGTCGCGGCAGACGGGCGTTCGGCGACGATTGTCAATGACGCTTGCGGCTACCGCACCAACATCGTCGACATCAGCGATGGGCTCGACTGAGCGCCGGCGGCGCTTCTGGCTGCGCGTCAAGGCGACGCTGGCCAGCATCTACTTCGCGGCGATGTTCTTCGCCGTCTTCCCGGCGGCGATCCTGTTCGCGACCCGCGATGATCCGTTCGCGCTGGCGAGTCCGCTCGCCGTAGCTGCAGGCGCCGCGCTCTTCGCCGCGGCGAATCTCTTCGTCTTCCGCCTAGTCGCGATCTTCATCCGCGAGGGCGACGGCACGCACGTTCCGATCGACCCGCCGCGGCGCATCGTTCTCTCCTCCGCGTACCGCCGCACCCGCAACCCGATGTACCTCGCCTACGTGGTCGCGGTCCTCGGCGAGGCGATCCTGTTCGGCTCTGTCGCGCTGCTGGTGTACGCTGCGGCGCTGTGGGCGATCGCGCACCTGTACGTCGTCTGGCGCGAGGAGCCGCTGCTCGAGCGCCGCTTCGGGGATGCATACCGCGCGTATTGTCGCGAGGTGCCGCGCTGGGGCGGGCAACGACTCCAGTAGAGGAGGCGGCGCGGCACGCGGCGCCGTCTCGAAGGGAAATCTCCAAAGCGCCATGCCGCGTCGAGTGCGACCGCGCCGTCGTCGACCGGACGCGGCCACGTGAAGCGGAAGGATGCGCCCTGACCGGACGGGGCGTCGTCGAACCAGATCGATCCGCCGTGCAGCTCGACGACCTTGCGAACCGCCGCCAGCCCCAGGCCCTCGCCGGCGGGCGAGTTCTTCGCGTCGAGTCGCTTGAAGGGACGAAAGACCTGCTGGCGCAGGTCCAAGTCGATGCCGTTGCCGGAATCGGTGACGGAGAAGAGATACGTCTTCTCCCCTTCCTCACAGGAGACGCGGATCTCGCGCGGCACGCGCTCCGGCATGTACTTGATGGCGTTGTCGACGAGATTCGCGAACACCTGACTCACCCGCAGCGGCCCATACGCAATTCCCCTCAGCTCGGAAATCCCCAATAGCGCGAGTGTCTTTGCTGCACTATCTGCCTGGCATCCCGCCGGGATGTGCTCGGCGGCTACAACCTAGGGGGACATCCATGGTCACCAAGCTCATCACCCGTCTGGCACTCACAGTCTGTTTGATCGCCCCCGCGACAGTGTTCGCGGATGCGACCTCGAGCCCGGGGAAGGCGTCGGCGTACACCAGCATCAGCGGCGTCGCGATCCCACTTGGCGGATCTCCCAACCAGGCGACCGTGCAGATTCTGAAGGGCAAGAAGAAGCGCGTCCTGGAGGTCGACGTCACCGTGATACTCGACACACCTCTCGCCACAAATGCGATCGGAATCACGGCCACCGTCAACGGCGTTGCGATGGAGCCGGGATTTCAGATCGAGCACGTCTGCTCGGCATCCTACCTCGGTTGTACGGCGCAGGCTCTCTACTGGATCGATCTCGACACGGCAGAGGCGAGCAATCCGGGCATGTTCATCAATGTGCCGCTCGACGTCACCGCCTCCGTGGTGGCCGGGGTCGTGAGCAGCGGCCAGGTCTCGGTGCGCGCCCGTCTGGTCAAGAAGTAAGCTGCCCGCTTCCGCATCCCTTTGAATCATCCGGGCTGACAACGGCCCGCTCGCCTACAGGCGGGCGGGCCGTCGCACTTTAGGGCCGCAAGTTCCACTGCCCGAAGCGTCGAGCCCTCCGCGAGATCATCGGGCCATCCGATCTCGGAGCTTGAGTCGCGAGAGCCAATGTAATTACAGTGCCTACATGGCGACGGTGAAGCTGAAAGTGGCGCGAATCGGCAACTCACGCGGAGTGCGCCTGCCGGCGGCGTCGCTGCGGCGCTACCGAATCGGTGAGACCGTCTTGATGGAAGAGCGCAGCGACGGAATTCTGCTGCGTCCAACCGGCCCCGCGGTGGAGAAACTGTCCTGGGAAGAGACCGCTCGTGAAATGGCGGCGGATCACGAGGACTGGAGCGCGTGGGACGCAGTTGCGGCGGACGGTCTCGAGGATGCGCCCTGGGAGCCCGTTAAAGACAGAGTTGCGGAACCTTCGAGGCGCTATCGGGCCAAGCCGCGCCCGCGAAAGCGCCATGAGACGCTATGAGATTCGGTGGGTTTCATTGGACCCCACCCGCGGGGCCGAGATGGCCAAGACCCGTCCTGCGGTCATCGTCAGCCTGGACGTTCTGAACCGGCAGTTGCAAACCGTCACCGTCTGCCCGCTGACCAGCCACTTGCATCCGACGTGGCGGTCACGAGTGCAGGTGCGGTGTGGCGGGCGGCCAGCCGAGATCGCCGTGGATCAGATTCGTACGGTCAGCAAAGCGCGCCTCGGCGATAGGATCGCCTCCCTCACCAAGGACGAGGCCGCGGCCCTGCGCCGCGTCATCACCGAGATGTATGGCGAGTAGACTCCCCACCACGACTCCACGGGGGGTGGGCGACCTCGGGCGGGCGACGTGACACAATCGCCGGGCCATGGAGCGTCGGTGGCGCTCCCCCGAAAGGATCCCATGCCCAAAGCAACGCCCAGCCCGGATACCACGGGCTTCTCCGATTTCGGTTTGCCGCCCTTCCTGCTGCGCGCCCTGACCGACGTCGGTTACGAGACGCCGTCGCCGATTCAGATGGAGGCGATTCCTGCGCTGCTCGCCGGCCGTGATCTGGTCGGCCAGGCGCAGACCGGCACCGGCAAGACTGCCGCCTTCGCGCTGCCCATTCTCTCCCGACTCGACTTCAAACGCGGCGGTCCGCAGGCGCTGGTGCTGACGCCGACCCGCGAGCTGGCGATCCAGGTCGCCGAGGCGTTCCAGCGCTACGCGGCGCATCTGCCCAACTTTCACGTCCTGCCGATCTACGGCGGTCAGGGCTACGGCCCGCAGCTCACCGGCCTGAAGCGCCGCCCGCACGTCGTCATCGGCACGCCCGGCCGCGTCATCGACCACATCGAGCGCGGCACGCTCAAGCTCGCCGAGCTGGCGACTCTCGTGCTCGACGAGGGCGACGAGATGCTGCGCATGGGATTCGTGGAAGAGGTCGAGAAGGTACTCGCCGTGGCGCCGGCGAACCGCCAGCTCGTTCTCTTTTCGGCGACGATGCCGCCGCAGGTCCGCCGCATCGCCAAGGCCCACTTGCGGGATCCCGCCGAGATCACCATCCGTCACGAGACCGCAACCGTCGCCGAAACACGGCAGCGCTTTCTCATGGTCAGCGGGCCTCACAAGCTCGATGTCCTCACCCGTATCCTCGAGGTCGAAACGTTCGACGCCATGCTCGTCTTCACCCGCACCAAGGTGGCGAGCGAGGATCTGGCGCAGCGCCTGGCGGCGCGCGGCTACGCGGCCGCGCCGCTGCACGGCGACATCGCGCAGGCGCAGCGCGAGCGCACCGTGGCGAGGCTCAAGAAGGGCGAGGTCGACATTCTCGTCGCCACCGACGTCGCGGCGCGCGGCCTCGACGTCGGTCGCATCAGCCACGTCCTCAACTTCGACATCCCGATCGACATCGAATCGTACGTCCATCGCATCGGCCGCACCGGACGGGCCGGGCGGAGCGGCGAGGCGATCGTCTTCGTGACCCATCGCGAGCGCCATCTTCTGCACGCCATCGAGCGCGCCACCGGCCAGAAGATCGCCCCGATGCCGACACCCACGGTCACCGACGTCAATGCGCAGCGCGTCGCCCGTTTCAAGGAACGCATCACCGCCGCGCTCGACGAGTCCGACCTCGACGTCTTCCGCCAGATCGTCGAGCAGTACGTCGACGAGAGCGACGTGCCGGCGATCGAGATCGCCGCCGCGCTCGCCAAGCTCGCGCACGGCAAGAAGCCGATGCTCGAAGCCGAGTCGCCGCACGACCGCGACGCGCGTCGCGAGGACGACGACCGCAAGTCGCCCGCGGGCCGCCGATCGCATAGCCAGTCACCGCCGGCTCGCCCGACGCACACCGACCGCAAGCCGCCGTCGGCCCGCCAACCGACCGGCCGTCCGTCGCCGTCTCGCGAGGCGCGCAGCGACCGCAAGGAACCCGTCGAGCGGCACCAACGTGGAGAGGCGCCGCTTCCTGCTCGCAAAGCGCGCAACGACCGCAAGGAACCCGTCGAGCCGCGCCAACGTGAAGAGACGTCGTATCGCGCTCGCGAGGCGCGCCACGACCGCAGGGAACCGGTCGAGCGGCGCCAACGTGGAGAGGCGCCGCTTCCCGCTCGCGAAGCGCGCGACGACCGCAGGTCGCCGGTGGACCGGCGTGGACCGGGGCTGGCGGCGCCTTCCGCTCGCGACCGTCGCGAGCGCGCGACATCGGAGGAACGGCGGCCGCTGGACACGCCGCGCGCCAAGCGGCGCGAGCAGCCGGGCGACATCGAGATGGAGCGCTACCGCGTCGCCGTCGGCAGCACTCACGGCGTCAAAGCCGGCAACCTTGTGGGCGCCATCGCCAACGAGGCCGGCCTCGACAGCGAGTTCATCGGCCGCATCGACATCCGCGAAGACCACAGCTTCGTCGAGCTGCCGGTCGGCATGCCGCGCGAGCTGGTGCGCCACATGCGCAAGGTCTGGGTCAGCGGGCAGAAACTGGACCTGACACGAGTCGACGACGCCGGGGTCGCCGCCAGACGCAAGCCCTCGTTCCGCGACGAGGGCGCGCCAAAGAAGCCGCGCCCACATCGCAAGGGCGAGGCGCGGAAGCGCCATACGTCAGGAAAGCCCGGCCGCCCGCCCCGCCGCGGCTGAGGCGACGGGATCGAGCGTGCCCTCTATCGCCAACAGATGGAGACCCAACGATGACTGACATACCAGAACTGACGGAGAAGGATTTCACCGCCGCCATTTCGGCACGGCTCCGGCGTCGCTTGATTCAGGGGAAGTTCGAGTCGGGCGCGGACGTCGTCGCATTGCGGCGATTCGTTCGGCTGACGCAGGAACAGTTTGCCGCCGCGATGGGCATTAGTGTCCACACTCTGCGCAACTGGGAGCAGGATCGCCGCCGCCCCGATGGTCCGGCACTCGCGCTACTGCGGATCGCCGCTCGGCATCCGCGCATAATTCGGGAGAATCTTCCGGTCGCCGCGTAGCGCCAGCGACGATCGGATTTAGACTCGAGCTGACAACCCATGACCAACTCCATCGAGCTCATCATCGAGCCCCGGCTGCGCGATCTCGGCGGCTTCTCCGTGCGGCGCGCCTTGCCGGATGTGCGGCGGCACATGATCGGCCCCTTCATCTTCTTCGATCAGATGGGCCCGGCGGAGTTCGCGCCCGGCAAGGGGATCGACGTGCGGCCGCACCCACACATCAACCTGGCGACCGTTACCTATCTGTTCGAAGGCGAGATCCTGCACCGCGACTCGCTTGGCTACGTGCAGCCGATCCGACCGGGCGCCGTCAACTGGATGACCGCCGGGCGCGGCATCGTGCACTCGGAGCGCAGCTCGCCCGAGAGCCGGCGCGCGGCGCAGAAGCTGCACGGCATTCAATCGTGGGTGGCGCTGCCCGCCGAAGCCGAAGAGCGCGAGCCGTGCTTCGTGCACCATCCCGCCGACTCTCTGCCGGTCCTCGACCAACCCGGGCTGCGCATGCGCGTCATCGCGGGCAGCGCCTTCGGCGCTACCTCGCCGGTCGAAGTGTTCTCGCCGATGTTCTACGTCGACGCGCACCTCGCCGCCGGCAGCGAGCTCGAGGTGCCGGTCGTGTACAGCGAACGCGGCCTCTACGTGGTCGACGGATCGATCACGGCCGGCGGCGACCCACTCGCAGCCGGGCAGCTCGCCGTGCTGCGCAGTGGCGACTCCGCGACGCTGCGCGCCGCGGTCGACGCGCACGTGATGCTCTTCGGCGGCGAGCCCCTCGGCAAGCGATTCATCTGGTGGAACTTCGTCTCGAGCCGCCGCGAACGCATCGAAGAGGCCAAGGACGCGTGGCGCAGCGGAAAGTTCGCCGCAGTGCCGGGCGAAGACGAGTTCATCCCACTGCCGGAAGATTGAAGAGGCTCAACGAAT
>CADEER010000110.1 GCA_902826395.1 uncultured bacterium | reverse complement strand
ATCGTGTACGGGTACGCGTACGAGTACGTGTACGGGAGAAAATCGACAGTCTCGTAGGGCGAGGTGATTGGGCGCGCGGGTTGCGCCGTTAAATTTGCGCGTGATAGCGGGGCGAGCAGGAGATCGTCATTGAGAACGATGTCATCGCGCCGCACCGCCGAGGCGCAGCGCGCCAGGCGCGCGGCCTGGCGCGGATTCTTGCAACTCCTCTGCCCCGGCGAGTCGGACACTCTGCTCCTCAGAGCGTGTCTCCTCGAAGGCGAGGCCGGCGCGCGCGCCTTCGCACAGTGGGTCAACGCGGTCGGCAACCCGGAGGCGCACCTTCGCGCCGATCGCTTCGGGCGGAAGCGGCTGCTGCCGCTGCTCGACAGCTCCTTGCGGGCGGCCGGCCTCGCGCCTGACGACAGCTTCGCCACCGTTCTGAAAGCCGCGCGCGGCTGGGAGCACCTGCGCTGGGAGAGCTTCCGCGCCGAGGCTTCGTCGATCCTCGACGTACTGTCGAGCGCCGGGCTCGACTTCACGCTGCTCCCGGGTGCCGCGCTGGTGCCCTCCGTTTACGGGGACGGACGGCTTCGCCACTGTCACGACCTCGATCTGTGGCTGCAGCCGCGCGAGCGGAATGCCGCCGCGGAGATCCTCACCGCGCGCGGCGCGACGGTCTTGCACGCGTCGCGCGACGAGCGGACGAGCTCGGTTCTCGCGACGCAGTCCCGGCTTCAGGTGTCGCTGCACTCCCGACTTTCACCGCTCCGACTTTTCGAACCACCGCGTGAGCTCACGCTCGCACGGAGGCGGAGCATCGTGTGGAACGGCCGCGAGGTCCCTGCTCTTTCGTCCACCGACCTGCTGCTGCACGTCTGCCGGCTCGCGGTCTGCAGCGCGAGTCGACACAATCTGCAGTGGGTCTGCGATGCCGTTCGGCTGATCCGATGCTCCCCCGGCATCGATTGGTCCTATCTGCGTCAGGCTGCCCGCGACACCGGCTCCAGCCTGCCGTTGTCGGTGCAGCTCACCTATCTGCGAGACGAGCTCGATGTCGACATCCCGGTGGCAGCGCAACTCGAAGCGGATGCCGAACTTTCAGCGCAGCTCGAGGAGACCTTGTGCAACGCCGCTATCGTTGGGCAGCCGATCTCCGTGGGCGAGATCGTTCGCCTCATGCCCACGACTCGACTGCGACTGGCAGTGGCGCGCCATCTGCTATTGCCATCGCCTGCCTTCCTCTCGCGCGAGAGCAACCTCGAAGGCCTCGCGGCGATCTCGACGGAGTACGCTTCCCGGCTGTCGAGGGCGCTCACCCGCCTGACATCAGTCGACCTGCGTGGCCGCGCGTCAGGTCAGTGACGAGCCGTCCGATTGCAGCACGCTGCGCCCCGTGCCGAGCCACTCGATCGCCGACGTGCAGGTGAAGATCAGATCGATGTCGGCGCGCGGGTGCTCGTCGCATCGCCCGACGATTCGTTCGAGCTCTTGCGTCTCGAGAAACTCGCCCAACAACGGGCATGATGCGAGCTGCCGGCGCAGCAGGCGAATCACCATCGCGCTCGCGTCGTACACGCTCGGCGCCGCGGCCAGGCGGTCGACCGCGCGCGGGTGTTGCGCGAGCAACGAAGCCGCCCTGGCGGCGCTGCGAAACGCAGGCGAAGTGATCGGCAATCGGTACGCTGCGTGGTCGACCGCGGCAGCGTCTTGCGAAAGGCAGAGGAGAAACTCGCGGTAGAGGCCGAAGTATCGCTTCTGCGCATCCGGACAACCGAGCGCGCGTCGAATGACCTTCAGGCTGTCGAACGGCGAAGTCGTCCAGAAGAAACACCGGTTCCGGTCGTCCGCCTCGCCGTGCCAGTTGAAGGCCCGCTCGCGGAGGACGAAATGGGCGAGCTTGCTCAGAAGATCGGACTCCGGAGATGCAAGCACATGCGCGCGCAATTCGGCGAGGATGTCGGCCTCCTCCAGCGTCGTCAGGGACGCGACCAGGCCGAGAGGAAGTCGCCGGCTCTGTCGCAGCAGATAGTCGACGACCTCTTCGACCCCATTCAGGCGCAACGGCGGTACGATCTCCGGCAGCAGGAAGGTGCCGAGGGTTCCGGTCGCGAAGACCAGGCTGCCTCCCCACGTTTCGGCGACGTCGCGGAGAAACGGCAAAAGGAAGGACATGCCGAGGGGGTTCATGCCGCTCTTCATCCGCAACAGCTCGAGCACGTCGCGCGGCCGTGGCGGGCCCAGCCGCGTCAGCTTCCACGAGGCGCCCAGCGCCTGCGCCACACGCTCTGCCGGAGCGATGTCGGCTGCGGCCGTGCCCATGTGATCGAGGTAGGTGGCGCAGACAAACGGGCGGCGCGCGGCGTGCAGACCTCCGGCAATCGCGCGCGAGTCGAAGCCGCCGCTCAGCGACACGACATTCGTACGATCGGCTCCGAATCGCATTTCACACGCTTCGGTAAAGCTTGCGGCGAGCTCCTCCGCGTTGCGGCGCGTGGAGTACCGGCTGCGTTCCGTCGTTTGAAGATCGATGAAGTCAAACCGTCGCGCTCGCACTTCGCGAAGGCCCGCATCGAAGCTGATCCAACTCGCGCCGCACGGGCGCGTGACATCGTCCACCAGAGTGCGACCGCCGAGCGGGTAACCGATCAGCAGGAGCTGGGCCACACCCATCCGGTCGAAACGCAGGCGCGGCAACAGGCGGGCGACGAAGGACAGCTCGCGCGACAGGACGAACAGACCAGGCGAGTGGTGGAGATACAACGGAAGCCGGCCGAGCGCGTCGGTGACGACATGCACCGTGCCTCTTCGGGAATCCAGGACGCAGACTACGAAGTCGCCATCCTGGTTCGCGATCCACCTCTCGCACGCCGCGGACGAATCGCCGGCGACGATTTCCGCGAGCTCGCCGATTCGCTGCGCGATCGAGCTCTCGGACAAACCGTAGAGACGGCCTTCGACCCAAGCAACGGAATCACCGCACCGAAAGCTTGCGATCGGATACTGCGGGTACGACGTCAGCGCCAGCAGCCGAGACGCGTCGCGATGGAGGACTCGCTTGGCATAGCGCGGATCGTGGAGAAGGCCATCGAGCGCAGCGGCGACCGCATGCTCCCGCCGCTCGTCCCGGGAGGCGTCGCAGACGAGGCTCATGCCCGGCATCGACGAGTCCTCCGCGGCTGCGAGACAGCGATCACGAGGATCGCCCGCGGTCGACGGTCTCCGCGTAGACTCGCTCGGTGGCCGCGAGATACCTCTCCCAGCCAAAGACGTCGTCGGCCCGTTCGCGCGCCGCACCTCCCATCCGCTGCATCGCGTCGCGATCGCGCAACAAGCTCGCGATCGACGTGGCGAGCGCTTCGGTATCCTCCGGAGCGACGATCAGACCCGTCTCACCAGCTACCACCACTTCGGGCAGCCCGCCGGCGGACGTTCCCACCACCGGAACTCCCATCTGTGCCGCCTGGATCGCTACCAGCGGCAATCCCTCGCGACGCGAGGGCATGATCAGCACGCTCGTCGCGGCAAGCAGAGCGGACACCTGATCGGCGTCGACCCAGCCGACGAACCGCACCCGATCGCCAAGTCCGAGCGACGCCGCTCCTGCCTCGAGCGCGGCCCGTTCCGGTCCGTCGCCGGCGAGGACGAGACGCGCCGCGGGAATCGCCTCGGCGATCGACGCGAAGGCCGCGATCGCCAGATCGAAACCCTTGTCGCGCACGAAGCGCCCGAGACACAGCAGAAGCGGCTCCCGATTCCCGATTCCCGGTTCCGCCAAAACCTCCGCAGCCGTCGGTCGGACACCGCTGTACAACAGCGACGTACGAGCCGCCGCTTCGGGGGCCAGCGCGCGAGTCGCATCGAGAACGGCACCAGAGACACAGAGTACCGCGCTCGCCGAAGCGAGCGTCTTTTCGAGCACCGTGTCCCCCCGATCCGCGCCGCCACGCAGCACCTCGCCGTGCATGGTCACCAGCACCGGCGGATGCGGCGCGCGCTGAGTCTGGAGATGAAAGAGCGTGCTCGGACCGAGACCGAAGACGTGAACCAAGTCGACGGCAAGTTCCGTCTTGAGCTGGCCGACTCGGCGCCGCTGCCTCATCAGCTCGTCTACGTCGCCGGATGCGAGCGCGGCGCGCAGCGGCAAGCGGTACACCGGCGCGCCAGCGTGATCACCCTGATCCGGAAGCAAAATGGAATCGTCGTGCGAGGTGACGACCGCGACATCGAGGCCTCGTTCGCGCAATCCCTCGACGGTCTGCGCGGCGAGGATCTCGACGCCGCCGACGTGAGGCCAGAACAACTCCGACCAGAACAAGACGCGCATCGCGCAGCGCTCCGCTCAGCCGGCTTCGCCCCGCCGTCGGGTGACGATCGTCTTCATCAGTCGCAGGATCTCCTCCTGGCTGCGATCGCTCCACTGCCGGCTGCGGTTGCCGGAATGCAGACGGCGATAGACGAGAACTTCCTCCACCACCTCTACTGTGGCGCCGCTCTCTTCGACGCGCGCGAACCAATCCGCATCGCCGCCGTGTTTCAGTGTCTCGTCGTAGAAGCCGACGCGATCGAAAAGCGCCCGCGGCGCCAACAGGGCGACGCTGCTGTATCCACGGATCGGCTGGCTGCGGAAGTGATTGCGCATCAGGTCCGCTTCGTCGCGCAGCTCTTCGACCCAGTAGTTCTGGAGAAGAGTCAGGCAGACATCGAGGGCGGGCTGCTCGACGAAGCGGGCCCACTGCCGCGCCAGCTTCTCGCGGTGCCACCGGTCATCGGCGTCGAGGAACGCGAGGAAATCGCCGGACGACGAGCGGATCCCGGTGTTGCGAGCCGCTATCGGGCCGGCGTTCGCCTGCCACACGTAGCGTACGTCCGCGCCGAGGCCGCGGACGAGCGCGCTCGTGCGGTCGGTCGACCCGTCGTCGACGACGACGATCTCGATGCGGTCGTACGTCTGGGCGCGAATGCTCGCGACGGCTTCGAGCACGGTCGCTTCTCCATTGAAGACGGGAACGATGCAGCTTATCAGAGGCGTCACGCATCAACCTCCGCCAGAACGCGATCGATGCAGTCGGGAGCCGTCGCCCAGTCGCGACCGAGTTGCAGCTCGTAGGCCGGCACGCCCGCGAACAGATGCTTCAGCCGCCCGAAGGCGCGCTCGCCGAAGCCGAGCGGTCCAAACAGCGACGCGGCGCCGAGCCGCATCAGCGCCGCTCGCGGTGAGATCGGAACAATCGAGCAGGGGCGCTGATTCACGATTCGCGGGAACACGGCCGCGCGGATCGCCGCGCGCGTCGGGATCGGGCGTGCGGCAATCTCGGAGAGAAAGTGGAGCGACTTGCCGGTTTCCGGATCGCGCCGCGCAGCCGCGAGGTCTCGCGACAGATCGATCGGCTGCTCGCCGCCCGGGCGCAGGCGCACCGAGTTGTAGATGCTGTGAGCCACGAAAGAACCTACCTCGTCTTCCTGGAGACCGACCTCGTCATCGCCGAGACAATCGAACCCCGCGGCGAGGCACGCCAGGGCCGTCGTGGACTTTCCCGCTCCACTGAAGCCGCCGATGAGGACGCCGCTGCCGTTTCTGGCGACGGCAGCCGCATGGATCACATCGACGTCGCGGTCGTAGTACCAGACGCGCAGCGCGATCGAGAGCGGCTTCGAGTACTCGGCGAACGACATCCGACCACCATCCCTGCGCCAGCCAATCATCGCCGCGCCGCCGCGGTCGAGCAGTGTCGACGAGTCCGGCCCGCGATCGAAGCGCACGAAGCGGCCGCCCCCTTCGATTGCGACCGTCGAGCTACCGATCGCGAACCCCGCCGCCAAGGAGATCCCCCGCGGAGGCAGGGCAACGCCCGTCGCGCAT
Organism: uncultured bacterium; assembly: GCA_902826395.1. Lineage (GTDB taxonomy): Bacteria > Desulfobacterota > Binatia > HRBIN30 > CADEER01 > CADEER01. The sequence continues at coordinate 11,365 of CADEER010000110.1, read as the reverse complement.
TCGTCCCACAGATCGATTCGCAGGGAACAATCGCGCGGCACCGCGACTTCGAGGTGTGCGAACGCTCGCCGGGTGTGGTTGGCCAGGCGTTCACCGACGATGCGCACGCGCACGCCGGCGCCGGCAAACTGGCAGTGTATCTCCGAAACCTGATCGGGGTACTCGCCCGCCGCCGCACCCCAGGCGGTCTGCCATTCTTCGACGGCGGATTCGGCGGCCTCGAACAGATGCGCCGCGGTCATCGATGCAGCAAGCCCACGCGACGGCAGTCCGCTCGCCGCTTCGCGAAGCTCAACTCGAAGTGTCGTCCGACGGCCCCTTCCACGGCAGGTCCTTCAGACCGGGCATCGGAGGATCCAACGCGACCAGATGTCCGATGTCGCGATAGATCTCGAGCTCCGGTGACTCGTACGCCGACAGCGGTATCGCGGAGACGTCGATCGCCGTCGTCGCGGGCGCTCCTTCGCACGGTGTCACGAGTTTCTCCTCCAACAACTTCGCCGCGAGCTCGAGGACATCCGCTTCGGCCCTGGCCAACGGAATCCCATAGCGAGCGGCCAGTGCGGCAGCGATATCTCGCAGCCGGCAGCCGCCGGCGATGTGTTCCCAGATGAAGGCGCCGGAAGTTGCCGTGCTGTAGTAGACGCCCGTCGCCATGTTGATGATCAGGGCCTCGCCGTCGAGAACCTTTGCAACGAGATCCTCGGCGCGCGGTCGCAAAGCGCTGTCCAGACTCAGCATCCACATCTCCTCGCGCGAGACCCTGGCAGCATCGAGATTGCGGTGCAACAGCGCAGACAAGCCCGCAAGGGCACTCTCTAGGCGCTGTTCAGCCGACCCTGCGGTAGAGGTCGTCGTAGGCATCGACATGCGTCTGCCAATCGAAGACCAGGCGGCTGCGTTCGCGGGCTCGCATTCCCATGTCGCGCGCGATGCGCGGATTCGCGAGCAGCGTGCAGATCGAATCACCGAGCTCCTGCGCATCGCCCGGCGCGATCAGCAGGCCGGTCTCGCCGTGCACGACGACTTCGGGTGTCCCGCCGACCCGGGTGGCGATCACCGGTCGACCCATCTGCGCCGCCTGGATTGCCACACCGGGCAGTCCCTCGTTGCGCGATGGCATGACCAGAAGCGTCGTATCGTTGAGCAGGGCGTGTACGTCGTCGGGCGAAACCCATCCGAGAAGCGATGTCGCAGAGTCGATACCGAGATCGGACGCGAGTCTTTCGAGTCGTTCCCGCTCGGGCCCGTCACCGGCGATCAGAAGCTTCGCGCTCGGAAACGACGACAACACCCGCGGCATCGCGGCGACGGCGAGATCGAAGCGCTTCTCCGCGGCCAGCCGCCCCAGGCAGAGGATGCGGGGCGCGTCGAAGGGCAGTGGAGCAGGCGCCAGAGTGGGTTCCTTGAAGCCGTTGTAGATGACCGACGCGCGCGGCACGATCTCGGGGAACGGCGCAACGACGCTGTCCAACACGGCGCGCGAGACCCCCACGGCCCAACTCGCCGAAGTCACGGCGTGGTCGAGGAGCGTGCCCGGCATCGCGCTCTCGTCGACCACTCCGCGGAAGGCGATCACCAGGGGTGCCCGGTGAGCGTTGGCGGTGCGGAAGTAAAGCAGCATGCTGGGCCCCGCGAAATTCATGTGCACGAGATCCGGCTCGAACCGCCGCTTCACGGCGGCGATCCGCTCGGCGATGCGCGCCAGCGAATCCGCGTCATTGGCCGCCATCGCTTCGCGGATCGCGAAGCGATGGACGCGAATCCCCGCGCTGACCTCTTCGTCTGGTAGCGGAGCGCCGATGTGCGACGAGACAACCGCGATCTCGTATCCCCTGCGTCGCAAGGCGGGCAGGGTCTGACTCGCCATGACCTGGATGCCGCCGATGTGCGGCCAGATCACCTCGGTCCAATACAGGAGTCGCACGCGCGATGCTTTTAGCACGTCGGAGGATGCCGCGCTCTCGCGGGTCGCACCGGTGCTCACACGCAGGCCGAAGAGTTCGCGCACGCAGGACGTCCCATGGAGTCAGCGCAACTGGACCGTGGCGCCCTCGGCAAGTAGCTTGCTCTCGTATGACCGCACCGGCCTCACCGCACAACATCGACGCCGCGTGGCTGACGGCTCGGCTGCGCGACGCTGGACATCGCGCGGCGACGGTGCGCGCCTTCACGGCGGAACGAATCGGCACCGGTCAGGTCGGCATGTGCATCCGCTACACCCTCGACCTGGACGGCGCGGACGACTCCACACCGCGAACGCTGGTCGGAAAGTTCGCGTCGGACGACCCGACCAGCCGACAGACCGGCGTCCTGCTGAAGAACTACATCAAGGAAGTGTCTTTCTACCGCGAGCTGGTCGACCGGCTCTCCATCTCGACGCCGCGCTGCTACCACAGCGACATCGACGGCGAGGGGCCGGACTTCGTTCTTCTGCTGGAGGACATGGCGCCAGCGCAGCCGGGCGATCAATTGAAGGGATGCTCGGCCGAGGTCGCGCGCGCCGCGGTGCTCGAGCTGGTCGGCTTGCACGCTCCGAGCTGGCGCGACGCGAGTCTGCGCGGCCGCGATTGGCTCGGCGAGCCGACTGAGATCACGGCGCAGCTCGGCCGCATGCTCTACAAGGCCAACCTGCCAGGATTCCTCGACCGCTACGGCGCCCGCCTCGCAAGCGACGAGGCAGCGATCATCGAAGCGGTGGGAGATTCGACGGGCCCGCCGTTTCTCATGCTCGGCGACGCGTGGTCCCTCGTCCACATCGACTATCGGCTCGACAATCTGCTCATCGACTCGACCGCGACACCGCCGCGCATCACGGTCGTCGATTGGCAGAGCGTCACTCTCGGCCGGCCTCTCAGCGACGTCGCCTACTTCCTCGGAGCGGGCATGGTCCCGGCCGACCGCCGGGCCTGCGAGGAAGAGATCGTGCGCGCCTACCACGGCGCGATGCGCGACGCGGGCATTACCGACTACCCATGGGACAACTGCTGGCAGGACTACCGAACCGGAACAATCTCAGGGTTCGCGGTGACCGTGATCGCCTCGATGATGGTCCAGCAGACAGCGCGCGGCGACGACATGTTCGTCGCCATGGCCAGCCGCCACGCTCGCCACGCCATCGACCTCGGAGCCGCCGAGCTACTCTGAGGCACTCGCCGCACGCTCAACGTCGCGCGGTCATTCGACTCGGATCGGAAAGGTGAGCCCGTTGGGGCCGACGACCCCGTGCTCGCCATCCACGGCCTGCACGACCCGGACATCGAGCTCGTAGTTGCCTCGATGCGAGGGCGCCGTCAGGCGCAGCACCACCTCCGCCGTGTCGCCCGGCGCGATGTTCGACGGGAGCCGCACGACATCGCCCACTCCCGCCAACGGCACCCCTTCGGCCAACCAGCGGACGACGAGGACGACGAGATGCCGGGCGTACATCAGCCCCTCTCCGGAGAAGCTCGGCCACGGTTTGTCGCCCCGGTTGGTCACTAGCACGGCGATCTCGCGTGTCGACCCGCGACGCATGCTTGGCACGTGTTCGCGTGGCTCGAACTCCGCCGCCAGGTCGCTTTCGGTGAGCGGCGCCAGCAGCACCGGCCGCGGATCGCTGGCGACACTGGCGAGCACTGTCGCCAGCTCGAATCCCTTGAAGCCCGACGCCGCTGCACGCGCGATCTGACGATCCGACCAGTCCCACACTCGGCGCGGCTCCAACTCCAGTGCGACTGGGGTTCGGTTCCAGCCCCCGTCGTCGAAGTAGACGCCGACTGCCTGCACGATCACGCCGTACACAGCGAGAACGACTGCCACGGCGCGCCATGCGGGACGCCGCCAAAGCGGAACCAGTCCATACGCGAGCAACAGCGTCAGGGCGGGCAGGACGTCACAGAAATAGCGCGGGCCAAACGCGTGGCCCGCCCACCACTCCTTGAAGGCCCCGTAGATCAGCAGATGCAGGCCGAGTCCGACGACGAGCAGGCGGATCCATTCAGGAGCCTGCTCGCGCCAGACGCGCACGGTGCCCCACAGTGCGAAGATCATCACCGGCGTGTAGACGAGCAGCCCTCGATTCGGGCTGACGAGCAGACCGGCGACACCTTCGTGCACAGTGAGCGAAAAATGGTTGAGCCGCTGATACCCACCCGCGACGGCGTTGAACACGCTGAAGTTGTAGGCGAGCAGCGCGGCGCCGCCGAGCGCTGGGAACAAGGCGAATGCGGCGAAACGAGAGCGATGGCTGCGCCAGACCGTGAACGCGGCGAGCGCGGCGAATACGATCATCGGCGGTCGATTGGCGACCGCGAGCGCGGCGGCGAGACCGGCGAGCGCGAAGCTCAGCGGTCCGCGTTGCGGCGCCGAGAGCACCCAGCTCAGCACCGCCAGGGTCAGCGCCCCGAGCGCGTGCGGCCACAGAGCCTGGCTCGAGATGCTCCACGCGGACGTCCCCAAGCCGTAGATCAAGGTCAGCGCGATCGCCCAGCGGCGCGATACGAGTCGATCGAGAGTGAGAAAAACGAACAGTGCCGAGAGTGCCGTCAGAACTGCAGCGGCGAGGCGTTCCATCACGACGATCAGCACGCGCGCACGGACGTCGTCGTAGGAGACACCGTAGTGCGCGAGAAGCCACGACGGCACGACATAGAGAGGCGCGACGACGATCGGCGTCGCGATCGCCGACATGGAATAGAGGTGCTCGCCGGTTCCGCGCAGGTAATAGGGCAGGTAGCCGCTCCGCATGCGTTCCCAGGTGAACTCGTTGAGATCGAGGTTGCCCTCGCGCAGGATGCTGAAGGGAAGCACGCGCGTCGGCAGGCTGTCGCCGGAAGTCAGAACGCGCAGGTTCGAGCAGTACACCGCCAGCAGACCGAAAAAGATCAAGAGTCCGACGCGAGCAGCGCCCATCTTCTCTACGGTCGCGGCAGCTCCAGCCGCCCCGGCAGGCGGGCGGGCCTTGCGATCCTTGCGTCGCGACATGGTCTCAGGATCCTGTGCGCCTCATGCGACCGATCTCACCCCGCGTCGTCGACCTGGGTCGGTGGATACGGGTGCGCACCCCACTTCGGCGAGCCGCGCGAGGGCCGTATGAGTAGCGCGCTGGAACTCGCCCGGGGCGAGGGGCGTCACGCGCGCGCATGCGTCTTCTTCCCCTGGCTGGCTTGGGGAGTGGTGTTCCTGTCGGCGATCCAGGTCTCGATCCTGACGATGTCGCTGCTATCGCTGCGGCTCACGCGGCTCGCGGCGCTCGGTATTCTGTTGGTGTCTTTGCTCGCGGCGTGGGTGGTCGCGTCGGCGCTGCAAGACGGCGAAGAGACCGCGTCGCCGTGGAAAGGCATCGCAGAGCAGAGTTGGGGACGGGCGATCGCCGGTCTCGCCGCGGCGCTGTATCTGCTGCTCTTCGTCTGCGCGGTCACGGCCCCTGATCTATCGTGGGACGGCAACACGTACCACCTCCCGACGATCCAGCAGTGGTTTCAAGCAGGTCGGATCGTATGGGTCGAAGGCCCCGAACCGTCGGTCCTGCGCTTCATCAACGGCTACCCGAAAGCAGCCGAGGTGATGTCGCTATTTCTCTGCGCCCTGCTCCATCCGGCACTGGCGAGCTCTTTCAACCTCGTGTACCTGCCGCTCGGCATTCTGGGCATCGCCTCGATCGCGCACACCCTCGGCGCCGCACGCGGAGCGGCGCTGGCGGCCGGGTTGGCGTTCCTGTTGGTGCCGATCAACCTCGGGCAATCCCCGACCGCCTACGTGGATGCGGCGTTCGGCTCGGCGGTCATCGCGTGGCTCGCGGTTACGTTACGGCTGCGACTTTTCGACACGACGCGACTCAGGCTCGATGCGTTGGTCCTCGGTTGCGCGCTTGGACAGGTGATCGGCATCAAGGGAACCGGCCTGCTGCTGGGCGCGGTCGGCACGGGGGCACTGTTCGGCGTCCATCTGATCGCGCGTCCGGCGTTGCCGGTGCGCGTCTTGCTCACATGGTGGCTGAGCGTGGCAGGCTGTGCACTGGCCGTCGGCGGATGGTGGTACGTCCGCAACGTCGCGCACGGACACAGCCCGATCTATCCGATCGGCGTCGAGTTGGCGGGGGTTGCGCTGTTACCTGGCTACTACGATGCCTACGTACCGGCGGGCGCATTCGCCACCGATGAGCTGATCGAGCACTGGCCAGCGCCGGCGCAGGTCGCGTTCACCTGGCTGCAGGGTCTCTGGCACTGGCCTCGTTCGATCGTCGGCTTCGACATGCGGCTGGGCGGCCTCGGCTTTCTGTGGCCGCTGGCATGCCTGCCGGCGGTGGGGACTCTGGTGCGACAGCGCCTCCGCGCGCGCGGCGCGTGGCGGGACGAGGCGCTGCGCGAGCCGCTTTGGTTGCTGCTCGGGATCGTCGCCGCCGGCATCGCGCTCGTGCCGTGTCCGTGGTGGTCGCGCTTCACGGTCTGGGTCTACGGTCTCGGTCTACCTTGTTTGGCAGCGGCGCAGCGGTCGTGGACAGGCCGCTTCGCTCGCGGATGGTTGGCGGCCGGCATCGCAATCGCGCTCCTCGAAGCTGGCATCGTCGTCGCGCGCTGGCAGATCCCATTGATCGAGGTGGCGGTTCACTCCGCGCGCGGCGAGGCGCGGCCGCCGTGGATAGCGATCCCGAGTCACTTCTATCCGCCGTGGGCGCTGCGCGGCTCCCTGATCGAACAGCTCGCACACGGCGAAGACACGATCGGTGTCGTCCCCCTGCCCTGGTACGCGGAGCCTGTGGTCGGCGTACTGAGTCAGCCGATCGGAGCGCGGCAGATCCACTTCGTGCCCGGAGATCTCGATGCGGACTTCGCAGGCTGGTACGAGCGCGTGCGCCCGCGCTACGTGATCATGGAAACGCCCGACGAGATCCCCCAGCCCATGGCGCGCTTGCGGCCGCGGGTGAGCACGACCGGTTCACTGACGGTTCTGCAGTTCTGGTGAGACGCTGGCGGACGGAAACAGCCGCGCGTGCTCCAGGGTCTTGCTGTGGTCGGGCGCCAGGGACCGGTAGATCTCCCAATGCTCTCGCGCCTGATCTTTGCGGCCCAGCCAGAACAGACTCCAGTACAAGATGGAGTGCGGCATCCAGGTGTAGTTCGCCTCCATCTCCGGATACGGACTGGTGTGGGGAATCGCCAGCGACTCGCTGGCGCACTGCGCCGCCACCTCCAACTCGCCCAGCCGGCAACACGTCGCTGCCAAGCGCAGCAGTGGCTCGCGGCGCGTCGGGTCCGAGGCAGACGCGCGTCGATAGGCCTCCTTGGCATCGTCGACGCGCCCCAACGCTTCGAGGCTTTCGCCCATGAAGCACAGGCTCTGGGAGCGCTCGGCCGGCCACGCCACCTGCATGGCGACATGCTCCTCGAACGCGGCGACCGCCGATTCGTACCATTTATTGTAGAAGAGCTCGCGACCGAGGTAGTGCCACCAGCGCGACTTCCGCGGGTCTTGCATCACCTGCAGCGCCAGACCGGCGAGGTAGGTACGCGGCTTGTTCTCGTCCTTGTGATGGCGGACTACGAGCTGCGCGCGATCGCAGCGCCTCCTCGACGACGCCGTCGCATCACCGACGCTGCTGACCGGAAGCTCGTGCACACGACCTTCCCAGCGGTAGCGCGTGCGGTCGAAGAAGCGCGCGATGCGCAATTGAATGTTGCCGTACAACTGGTCGTACTCGAAGGAGTCGACGCTGCCGGAATCGATCCACTCGTCGAACGCGTCGATGTCGAGCGCCGGCACTTCGTCGCTGGCGTCGAGTTGGAGCACGAAGCGGTTGTCCGCCAGCGTTCCCGCGAGCTGACGGGCATCGCCGAAGTGGAACAGCCGCTGTCCTGCCTCGACCAGAGGACCATCCGGCCCCCTGGCGAAGCGCCGCTCTATCTCGGCGGCGCGAACCTCATCGAGCTGCGCGTCGAACCGATCGTGCACCAGTTCGACGCGGCAGCCGTGATGGCGGGCGATCGCGGTCGTATCGTCGGTGCTGCCGGTGTCCAGCACCAACACCTCGCCGCGGCGTTCGAGAAACTCCTCGAGACTCCACAAGAGGCGCGGCAGTCCCCACGCCTCGTCACGCGTGAGGACTGCGATGGAAAATCGAGGTGCCGTTCCGCCCACCGCGGCCGGTGGCATCCGTTACAGCGTAGTGCACCCGCCCGGCCCCATCCCGGTCGGCGCGGGAGTGCATCCCGGCGCCGGCGACTGGGCCAACGCAGCCGGCGGCGCGATGATCGAATCCACCATCGGCAGCAAGCTGACGACGAGACCGAGCTGGAGCATCATCCGGCGCCGCGACATATCCACCGGCGCGTGCAGCGATGGCAGGCTGGTCTCCTCGAGCAGATGTTTGTCCGAGAACTGCTCCAGCGCGAGCCACACCAGGGTCTCCGCCTCTTCCGGTGCGCAATCGGCGCCGAGCATCTGCGCCATCTCGGCGACCGATCGGTTGCCGTCGCACAGCGTCCAGACCCGCGCGGCGGTTCCGTTCAGGCAATGGACCTCGTTCCGCTCGACGTCGTAGACCACCAACTCATCGGGCAGCTCCTGTACGAAGATCTGGGTGCTGCGGGTCTTCGGGCTGTACATCTCCATCTGGCCTCCTCCTCGCTTTCGATTCAGGTCTGCGCCGCAAGCTCAAAGATCGGTTCGACGACAGCCGATGCCTCTCCGCGTTCACTACTGATGACCGGTACACGGGTGACGATTTGCTGCAAGGTTGTCAAGGCAATTTCCGGTATGCGACGGGCGGCCACGGTATTGGCGAGCAGGGCCAGCGCCCCGCGACCGGGGGAAAGGCGCCGGGGTCGCCACTCGCCGCCCGAGCGGAACTGGCTCATCACGACGAGCCCCACCGGCAGCGGGGGGCGGCCGTGGGTGGGGGCTGCGTGCTTGGTGACCCCCGCGCCGCGGTCGTTGCGGATCGTCAGCGGCCGCGGGTAGGCGTGGACGTCGCCCGCCGAATCGAGCACGGCGTACTCGTCCGAGTAGTACTCCGCCCCCGCCCGCACCAGCTCGCGGACCAGGGTGCTCTTGCCGGCGAAGCTGCGGCCGGGCAGCAGGATCGCGTGGCCGCGGTAACCGACGACGCCGGCGTGCACGAACACCCGCTCCGGCGCCATCTCGGCGACGTGGATCTGGAGGTCCGCGGCGAAGACGCGCAGGCACGCCGGGAGCGTCGAAGACCGCACCAGCACTGTATCGTCGACGCATAGCGTGGTGCGGGACCGGCCGGTGCCATCGTCGGCATCGACGACGAGCGAATACAGGCGGCCAGCTTCCGACAGCTCCCCCGTCGCGGAGCCGGGCGGAAGATGCTCCACCAGCTCTGAGAGGATAAGCGGATCGTTGGTCTGGACACCGACCCTGACGCCGTAGGCCATGACCGACAGGGCCAGCGGGCAGTCGATCCGATCGAAGTGAGCCGGCGTCATACGGGCCGCTCCGCTCGACGAGATCGGATCACCGGCGGTGTTCATGCAGCAACCGCCGCCGATGCGGCCCGCCGAGCGATCAGCTCGACGAATGTCCGAACGAAGCGCTCCGCCGAAAACGGCACCGCTCCGTCCGACGACAGGAACGCCCGGATACGACTCAGGTATTCCTCGTGGGTGCGCTCGGACATGCCGCGCAGGAAGGCGCGTAGCTCCTCCTCGGAATCGAAGTCTTCGCGCGCGATGAAGCAGTCCCTCGGAATCGACTCCGCGATGTCAGGTGCCCCCCAGTAGATCGGCACACACCCGGCGCGGAAGCTGTCGAAGATCTTCCCGGTGACGAATCCGCTCCACCCCTTGACGGTCTCGTAACAGAAGCTGAACCGGTACCGCCGCAGCAGGTCCACCCTGCCCGGCACGCTCATCGCGGCGTTGCGATCGAGGTCGGGACTCCAGCCCCAGCCGAAGAGATCGAACGAGTCGCCTTCGGCGTCCGTGAAGTACGCCGCGACCTTCCGCTCTTCGCTGTACAGCTCGTCCGGATGGTCCGAATACTGGTTCGAGGCAACCAGAGCACACAGCTTTCGACCCCCGAACGGCACCAGGTCGTCGAGCATCGGGCGCAGGAACGGGAAGGTAATCTTGAAGTAGCGGACGTCGTCGACGAGGTCGTCGCACCAGGTATAGATCCGCCCAAACGGCTCGTGGTGCCGGGCGTCGAAGTTGAGCGGATTCGCGATCGGATCCTGCCACAGAACGAGATTGAGGATGTCGCTGGGGTATGCCGCCAGCCGCTCGATCTCATCGGGACGCACGTCGAACACCACGACCGTATGGGGGTCTTTCATGTCGGTCGGGGTCTGGGCCTCCCGGACCGTATAGCCGAGGCGGTTGAGAACCGACCGCATCTGCCGGAAGGGCTGGCACCGCTGGTCGACGGCGGAAAGCGGATCGGTGCACTCGAAGAGATTGCGACCCTCGCCGGTGCTCACACACAGCTCCCTCGGCGAGCCCGCATCATTCAATCCGCGCACGCGGCCATAACGGGCCCGGCGCCGGATCTCCACCTCCGTGCGCAACTGGCCCTCTCGATCGAGCTTGTCGTCGTTCAGGGGGTTTTCGCGGTTGTACCGGTACAGCACTTCGTCGACGAACCGGCCGCGCGGGCCCGCCATCTCGTGTAGAGCCCACATCTGCGCCACATCGCCCGCCGTCGTGAAGAATCGCCCCTCGCCATCCTGGAGATCGACCGGGCGGATCCGCTGATACAGGCCGGCGTAGAACGTGCGCAGGTGCGAAGAGACGAACGGATAGTCTCGGAAAGCGTTGGCGCTGACGATCTCGGGGGGAATCGGCGCGCAGAACCCTTCGCTGTCTTCGGGAAATCGCGTGAACTGCCCCCACGTAACCCAGACGTCGGGATCCTCGTAGATCTCGTCGAGGCGCGTCAGCACCTTGGAGTGAGCGAGGTAATCGTCGCCATCGACGAGCACGATGATGGAGTCCGGATCGCAGTCGCGGACGGCTCGGTCGATATTCGCCACCGGCCCGACGCGCGAGCTGTTGCGGTGGAAGGTGACGCGGTCGCGATGCGGCGTCGCGCTATCTGCCAGAAGCTCGGCGACGAGCCGCGGCGTCTCGTCGGTCGAGGCGTCATCCAGATAGGTGACGTGGAAGAGCGGGTAATCCTGGCTGAGCACCGATTCGAGGTTCTGTCGACACCAACGGGCGTTGTTGAACGACGGTATGACGACCTCGAAGGTTTTGGGCATTTGCGCCAACCACGATTCGCCGTGCCGCATACCAGAACATCAGCGGCGATGGCAATCGAACCGCTGGCTCGGTAGTGGGTCACTCCAATTCAGGGGTACTCGTCGCCCCTGATCACCTCGCCCTACGGGACTGTCGGTTTTCTCCCGTACACGTACTCGTAC
>CADEER010000109.1 GCA_902826395.1 uncultured bacterium | reverse complement strand
GGCGAGGACCTCGGCGTTCTGGACCTGGAGCGCATCATCGCCGACACGCGGCGCACCGCCGCCCCTCTCGAGGCGAGGGCGAATCGATGAGCCCTGCCTCAGGCACTGTCTTCCGAGCTCACGGAGAGCTTCGCTGATGGGCGAGGTGCACAACGTGATCGAGGAGTTGCTGCCGCTCTTCCAGTCGGAGTGCGAGGAGCGACTGAACGCGATCTCGGAGGGTCTGGCGCGCGCAGAGGAGACGTCCAGCGCCGACGTCCGGGACGATATCCTGGACGGGCTGCTGCGCGAGCTGCACAGCCTCAAGGGCGGAGCGCGCGCCGTCAACCTCGAATCGGTCGAGGCGGTGTCGCACGCCTTCGAGCAGGTCCTGGTGCGGATCCAGCGTCAGGAGCTGGATTGGGGAGGCGAAGTATTTGACGTCTGCCACCGCTCGGTGGAGACGATCGCGGAGCTCATCGCCGTACCGGACGAAGAGACGTCGGCGCGCGAGATCGTCGCGCAGCTCGACGGTCTGGCCCCGGTCGATGCGACGCCGTCGCCGGTCGACGATCAGCCGGTCTCGCCAGAAGAACGCGAGATGTTGCAGCGGCTGCTGCCTATCTTCCGTGCCGAGGCGGACGAGAGGATCGAGTCCATCGCCGCCGCATTGGCGGAGCTACAAGACGACGATCTGAGTGTCGAGCGGCGCCACGAGCTCCACGAGTCGGTGATGCGCGATGCGCACAGCATCAAGGGCGGTGCTCGCACGATGAAGCTGAGCCACGTCGGTGCGGTGTGCCAGCGTTTCGAGCACGCCGCCGGCCAGCTCTGCCGCGGCGAGGTGGAACCCTATCCCGAGGTATATGATCTCTTCAGTCGCACCACCGCGGTCGTCCGCGGACTCCTCGAGACTCCCGGGCAGCTCAACGAGGGGCTGATCAACCAGGTGATCGAAGATCTGGCGATGATCGACCGGCGCGGCGGCGCCGCGCACGCAGCCGCGCCGGCGCCGGCGTCCGCCGTCCGCGCGAGTCCGATGGCGCGCGCTGGCCATACGGTCCGCGTCGCCACGGAGAAGCTCGACAGCGTTCTGCGCCACGCCCAGGAGATGCTGGTCGCCAAGCTCACGATGCGCGAGCGCAGCGCCGAGGTTCGCGAGCTGGCCGCTCTCCTGCGCGAATGGCAGGCGGAGTGGTCGCGCGTCGACACCGACGTCTACCGTCTCCAGTCCTGGGTGGAGAAACACGACCAGCATTCTGACCCGTCGGGGGTGTACACGCTCGCCGCCGGCGCGACGCGCTTTCTCGAGTGGAGTCAGAAGACGGTTCGCGTTCTCGAAAAGCAGGTGCGCCAGCTCAGCAAGCGCCTGTTCGAGGATCAGCAGAGCTTCGGCGTCGCCGTCGACGCGCTTCTCGACGAAACCAAGCGGGCGGTGATGCTGCCCCTCTCCACGCTCTTCAAAGGGTTGCCGCGGATGGTGCGCGAGCTCGCGCGCAGCCAGAAGAAGGCGATCGACTTCGAGGTGAGCGGTGACGATGTCGAGGTCGACAAGCGGGTCCTCGACGAGATGCGCGACCCGCTCATGCATCTGCTGCGCAACTGCGTGGACCACGGTATCGAACCCGCCGACGAACGCGCCTCCGGTGGCAAGCCGCGGCGCGGGCGCTTGCGCATCGAGGTCGAACAGATCGCCGCCGATCGAGTGCAACTGTCGATTCGCGACGACGGCCGCGGCATCGACACCGAGCGGGTGCGTCGCGCCGCGGTGCAAGGTGGCCTCCTCACCGACTCCCAGTCGCGTTCGCTGGCGCGCGAAGAGCTTCTCCAGTTGGTGTTCCGCTCGGGCGTGTCGACCAGCGAGCGCGTGTCCAACATCTCCGGTCGCGGCCTCGGCATGGCCATCTGCCGCGAGGGCATCGAGCGCCTCGGCGGCACGATCGCCATCGACAGCCGCAGCGGCGTCGGGACTTCGTTCCGCATCGTCCTGCCGGTGGCGCTCAGCACCTATCGGGTTCTCTTGCTGGAGGCCGGCCGCCATGTCCTCGCCGTGCCGACGGCCAGCGCCGAACGCGTCGTGCGCCTGGCGGCGGACTCGATCAGCGAAGTGCAGGGGCGCGAGACGATCAGCGATCGCGGCGCTCCGATCTTGCTCGAACAGCTCGACGACTGCCTGGGTCTCGAGGGCGCGCGCGGGGCGGCCGGTGGATCGCGTTCGCCGGCATCGCGCGGCCAGCGCCCGATCGCCGCCATCCTGCGCTCCGGCAATCGGCGCGTCGCGTTCGCCGTCAGCCGCGTCATCGACGAGCAGGAGGTTCTCTTCAAGGATCTGGGAACGTATCTGGTGCACGTGCCGAACGTCGCCGGCGCGACCATCCTCGGCACCGGCAAGGTGGTGCCGATTCTCAACGTGCCGGAGTTGATCGATGCGGTGTACGCGCAGCACGTCGCGGCGGCCGAGGCGACGGCGACACCGGCAATCGAGGAACCGGCGGGCGCGAAGCAGCGAGCGGTGCTGGTCGTCGAAGATTCGATCACCTCGCGGATGCTGCTGAAGGAGATTCTCGAGTCGGCGGGCTACACGGTGTCGACTGCGGTAAACGGCGCCGAGGCAGTTGGCGCGTTGGCGCGCGAGCGGTTCGACCTCGTGGTCTCCGACGTGGAGATGCCGCGCATGAACGGCTTCGAGCTCACCGAGCACATCCGGGCCGACGAGCGCTGGTCGAATCTGCCCGTGATTCTGGTCACCGGCCTGGAGCGCCCGGAGCAGCGCGAGCGCGGTCTGGCGGCCGGTGCGGACGAGTACATCGTCAAGGGCAGCTTCGAACAGAGCAATCTCCTGGAGGCGATACGTCGCCTGTGTGGGGACACATGATCTCGGTGCTGCTCGTCGAGGATTCGCAGGCGGATCGGGACATGCTGGAGGCGATCCTCGCCGCCGATCACGGGGTCGAAGTGGTGGCCACGGCGGACAGCGGCGAGAAGGCGCTGGCGCTGGCGTCGAGCTTGCAGCCGGATGTCGTGGTCATGGATTGGGAGATGGCGGTGGTCGACGGCCTCGCTGCGACGCGCCGCCTGATGGAGGAAGACCCGCGGCCCGTGGTTCTGGTCAGCGAGCGGTGGAGCCGGGACGATGGCGCGGCGTGGGCACTGGTGCACGATGCGGGGGCCGTCGCTGCGGTGCGCAAACCGCGCGACCCGCAATCGGAGGACTTCGCCGCGTCGAGTCGGGATCTGCTGCGCGCCGTGCATCGCAGCGCCGGCCTCAAGTTGGTGAGACGTTGGCGGCGATCGCCGCGCGGCGCCGGCGCACGATCGACCGCGACACCGCTGCCGATTCGCATTGTCGCGATCGGTGTGTCGACCGGCGGCCCACCCGTGCTGGAGGCGATTCTCAGCCGTCTACCCGCCGATTTCCCGGCGCCGATCCTGATCGTCCAACACATCGCCGAGGGCTTCGTGCACGGTCTCGTCGACTGGTTGCAGCGCGTCACGCCGCTGCGCGTCGGCCTCGCGACGCACGGCCAGGCGGCGATGCCCGGACACGTCTACATCGCGCCCGACCGGCGCCACCTCGGCATCGATGCGGGGGCGCACCTGGTGCTCGACGCGGGGCCCCCCGAGCAGAGCCAGCGGCCGGCGGTATCGCATCTGTTTCGCTCGGTGGCGCAGTCGTACGGCGGCAACGCGGCCGCCGTGCTGTTGACCGGGATGGGTAGCGACGGCGCGGCGGAGCTGAAGGCATTGCGCGACCTGCGCGCCATCACCATCGCTCAGGACGCGGAGAGTTGCACGATCTTCGGCATGCCTGGCGAGGCAATCAAGCTCGGTGCGGCGCAGTACATCCTGTCGCCGGGCGAGATCGGCGATCTTCTGGTTCGCGCCTGCCGGCCGCATCCGGCGGCTGTCGCGCCGTCTCGTCTGAGGCGCCAGGCGAAGAGGCCGACGGTGGAGTGATGAGCGGATCGATTCGCGAGACCGCCCGCGCGGCGGTTGGTCGTACATTGCAAGGAGGTTTCAGATGGCTGTCAAAAGAATGAGCCCCGAGGTCGAGAGCCGGGGACTGATCAGCTCGGTCGGCGAGCGCTTCACCAACCAGACGACGCTGGCGCTGATTCTCGCAGTTCTCGGTGCGGTAGCGGCGATCCTCTTCTGGGTGTCGACCCGGCAGAGCGGCGTCGTCGAGGATCTGGCGCGCGCCAACGCCGCCGCGGTGGCGCGCTCGGTGGAGGCCTTCCAGCAGATGTACGGCGACGAGGTGGAGAAGCGCGTCGCCCCGCTGCGCAGCAACCCCGCGACCGCAGGCGTCCTCGCGGCTCTGCCCGACGCCGAGGAAGCGGTGCAGGCTGCCAACCGCTACGCCGACGCGCACGTGCAGGTGTTCAGCGCTCCAGGTGCGACCGAGTTCCAACGCAGCGCTGCGGCCTGGTTGTCGGACAATCCCGGCGACGAGTACGCGGAGATGCGCGACGCGCGCGATGGTCCGCGCCTCGCATACGCGATGGACGGAAACCGCGACGGCGTCATCGTCGAGGTCGAAGTGCCGGTGCAGCCGATCGCATCGATCGCCTATCCAGAGCTGCGATTCTGGCTGCTGGCGCTCGGCGTCGTCGTCGCCGTCGGACTGCTCGGGTTGTTGCTCCGATCCTGGTCGTCGGCGACCGGCATGACCCGCTACATGCAGGCCCAGGAAGGTGCCAAGCGTGAGCTCGAGCGCGAAGTCGCCGAGCGGACCAAGATCGAGGAAGACCTGCGCGCCCAGGCACAGGAGGTCATACAAGGTGTCGGCGTCGTGTCCGAGGCGGTGAGCCGCATTTTGACTTCGATGACACAGGTGGTGTCCGGCGCCACCGAGACCGCCGCCTCGGTGACCGAGGCGGCGACCACCGTCGAGCAGGTGAAGCAGACCTCACAGATGTCGAACCAGCGCGCCACCGACGTCGCGACGATCGCCGAGCGCGCCGTCCAGATTTCGCAGACCGGCGAGCACTCGGTGCGCCAGGCGATCGAGGGTATGACCTTGGTTCGCGACCAGATGCAGTCGATCGCCGAGAGCGTGCGCAAGCTCGGCGACCAGAGCCGCGCGATCGGCGAGATCATCACCGCCGTGAGCGAGCTCGCCGAGCAGTCGAACCTGCTCGCCATCAACGCGGCCATCGAAGCGGCCAAGGCAGGCGAACACGGCAAGGGGTTCGCGGTTGTCGCTCAAGAGGTAAAAGCG
The DNA here is from genome assembly GCA_902826395.1 of uncultured bacterium. GTDB lineage: Bacteria > Desulfobacterota > Binatia > HRBIN30 > CADEER01 > CADEER01. The sequence goes on along the minus strand of CADEER010000109.1, from coordinate 12,086 downwards.
CTCGCCGAGCAATCAAAGCAGGCGACGGCGCAGGTGCGCAGCATGCTCGAGCAGATTCAGCGCGCTGCGAACGTCGCGGTGATGGTCACCGAGCAGGGAACCAAATCGGCTGAGTCCGGCGTCAAGCAGTCGCTCGAGGCCGGCGAATCGATTCGCGCGCTCGCCAACAGTATTTCCGAGGCGGCGCAGGCAGTCGGACAGATATCGGCTTCGAGCCAACAGCAGTTGGTCGGCATGGACCAGGTGGCGACGGCGATGCAGGACATCAAGGAGGGGAGCCAGGAGAACGTCGCCAGCATGCGCGAGATCGAGAGCTCGGTGCAGAACTTGAGCGAAGTAGGCGCCAGCCTCGAGGCGCTGGTCAGTCGCTACGTCGTGTCCAACAGCTCGGGGATGGCGGCCTGATGAAGGGTGCACCCTCTCATACTCGTTGTCGGAATCCATGTGCTACGAATTTCCGCTTTCGCTCTTCCCGCCCGGTGGTAAGAAGATGTCTGCAGGTTCATCCTATGTGGCAGATCGCAAAGCGTGCTGACGCGGCGTCGTTTGGACCCGCCCCGGAGCGATGACGATGAGTGCATTCGGCTTCGACTCCGATCGCGCGGGCGATCTAGACCGCGCGTTGCAACAACTCGACGCGGAGCGCCGCAGGAACGAAGACCTCGCTGCGGCCTTGGCGCAAGCTCAGCTCCAGGTCGCGGGTCTCGAGCAGCGTCTCCGACAGATATCGGAGGCGCCGAGTGGCGATGCCGCGCTGAGCGCGGCCCTGGCCGAGCAGGTGGAGCTCGCCGAACAGTATCGCGTCGAGGCGGCGGACTTGCGGTCCATGTTCGATGCCATGGAGCACCGAATCGACGTACTGCAGAAGCGTGTCGCATCCGCGCGCGACGACTCCGACCTGCGCGAGCAGATCGCGGAGCTCGAGTCGCAGCGCCGGGGGCTCGCCGAGGAGGTCGAGAACGAACGGCGCCTGCGCGCCGCGGCCGTTGCGGATTCGCAGCCGCGAACCGGAGACGACGCCGCTCGCCTGACGTCGATCCAGGCGTCCTTCGACGCCGCGGTGGCTAAACACGCTGAAGAGGCGCGCGCGCTGCGCGAGGACGCGGAGTTGCACCGAGCGCTGGCTCGCGACCGCGAGACCGAGCTGTCGCGCGTGACGGAGGAGTGCTCGATTCTCCGGCAGTCGATGGAGAGCACGATCGTCGAGCTCGAGGGGGTGCGCGCCGAGCACACCGATCTCTCGGAGCAGTTGCGCAGATTCTCGGATGGGGACTTCGACGGGCAGCGTCCAGACAGCGAGGAGAGCGTCGCTGGGCTGCGGCTGGTCGATTCCGACGTCGGCGGCGACGATGTGGCGCACGACGGTCTGACGGCCGCCGAGATCTCCGACATCGAAGGTGCCGAGGACGAAGCCGACCAGAGGCGTCTCCTCGTGATCAACCTGGACGGCGATCCCTTCACCCGGAGCAGCATCGAGGAAGCTGTGGCCGGCGTTTCGGGTGCGGACTACTGCTGTGAGCCCGATGGCGAGCGGCCGCCGGGTGCGGAGGTCTCGCTGGTCGTCAATCTCGCATCCGACAAGTTCGATCTGAACTGGCTGACCGACTGCGACCGCTGGGGGCTCGACGAGCCGGAGGCGCTGGCCTACTGCGGGCGCGACGGCCGCGGCGTTTTCTTCCGCAAGGTGATGTTCTTTCCGCCGCCCTGCGATTTCGACGAGTGCGCCGCGCGCCTTCTCTCGGGAGCGGATACGCTGCAGCGGGTGCTGGCGGTTGGCGAGGACGTCGACTTCATGAGCGGCCTGCGCGAGTCGCTCGGCAGGGTGCGAACATCGACTGCGATTGCGTTCGACGGCCGCCAGGCGGTCGATCTGATCCCGATGGTGAAGCCGCAGATGGTTCTGATCGATCTCAATTTGCCGCGCGGCGGCGGTCTGCGAATCGCATCGCAGATCGCGGCCAATCCGGATCTGCGCAACGTCGCGATCGCCATGTTCTGGAGCCAGCCGATCGACCCGGCTTCGTTTCGTCAGCACGCCGTTTATGCGATGCGCGACGTGCGCATCGACCCGGCGGCGCTGTCGCGCTCGGTGAAACAGATCCTCGACAACACCATGCGCGGCATGGTGCGCTCGATTCCGTTCTCCGGCGCGGCGATGGCGGGGCTCACCGCGTCCAGTCAAGCGGGGAGTTGAAGCGAGGCGGACGATGCAGGCCGAACGACCCCGCGCCGCAACCCGCCGCCGTCGCGGCGCGCGGCGGCGGATCGCGCCGTGTCGCGACGGCGTGAAGTCGTTCGCCAGCGCGGTCGCTCCGACGCTTCGATGCACGGCGGCGGCTGCACGCCACTCGCCCGGTTGCGGCAACTCGCCGGTGCGGGCTCGTGCGGAGGCGCGGCCGTGAACGGCGAAGATCGCAAGCGACCGGGCAGGGCGTGGCCCCTGCGCCCACCGCGTGGCGCCGGGCTCGGTGACGATGCGCCCGAAGCGCCGGACGAGAGAACGGTGACCCGCGAATCGGCGATTCCGGGGTCGCCTGTCGATCGCCTCGAGCGAGAGCGACGGCGCGCCGTGCGAGCCGAGGGGCGATTGGCCGAGATCGAGCTGACGTTGCGCCACGCTCTCGATCGGGCCAACGGAGACGGGATCTCGGCGCCGGCGCTGCGCTCGCTTCTCGAGGCCGTGCACAGCCGCGTCGCATCCCTCGAAGACGAGGTGCGGGCGAGCGAACGCGAGCTGCTCGACATCGTCGCCGCACAGCGCCGCAGCCTGGGTGCCATGGCGACGGACCGCGAGGAGTTGGCGTATGGGCTCGAGCGAGCGCGGCAAGAGCTGCGCGAGGCGGCACAGGAAGGTGCGGCGGGCCTGCCCGAGCTCACCCGGCAGCGCGTCGACTTCGAGATCGAGATCGATCGGCTGCAGTCGCTGCTCACGCACCGCGACAGCGTCTGCGACGGCCTTACCGACGATCTCGAGGAGGGCGCTCGGGTTGCCGCCGAAGTGGCGCAGCGCCTGGCGGAGCTGGCGCGCGGCCGGGTTGCGGCGCCGCGGCGCTCGCTGGTCGAGGATGCGCGACTGACGGCTTTGCGCGGCACGCTCGAGAATGAGCGCGCCGAGCTGCAGCAGGCCCGGCGGGCGCTCGAGGCGGCGCGCGCCGAGCTCAAGGTCGCACAGCGCGGCGTCATCGAGGTCGAGGAGAAGGCGACCGGGCGACTTGCCCCGCTCGAGCAGCAGCTACGCGAGTTGCACGCGGAGCGCGATCGATTGTCCGCCGAGGTCGAGGCGGCGCGGGCGAGCGCCGCCGCGGAGCGAGTGCGTCTCGAGCAAGCGCTCGACCGCGAGCGAGCGGCGCGGGTTCAGGCAAACGAGGCAGTGCGCATTCTGGAGAAGAGATTTGCCGAGCTGGAACGGCAACTGACGATCTCGGGAGAAGAGCGCGAAGACGGGCTGCGCGCCCGACTGGCGGAAAGCGAGAAGGACGCCGAGCGCATCGAGGCGGAACGCATCCGACTCGCCGAGCGCGTGTCGCTCCTGCAGGCATCGCTGGCGGCGAAGGACGCCGAGATCGAACGCGCCAATGGGAGCACCGCGGAGCGAGCCGCGCCCAAGGCGAAGGTCGTGCCGCTGGTCGCCAACGAAACCGCGCCGCCGGTCGAGTCGCCGTCGGAGGCGGCGAGTGCGCTGCGCGAGCGGCAGAGCGATCTCGACAAACTATCGGGCCGGTGGCGTCGCCTCCAAGCCGCCTATCAAGAAGCCGTGGCGGAGTTCGACGAGGTACGCGCCAAGCGCGATCGCCTGGCGCGCCGCTTCCCGGACGCCGGCTATGCGCCGGGATCGGGCAACCCGCAACGCGCACCGGCGCCGTCGGGCGCTGGAACGGGGCCGGCTGCGCCAGCCGCCGAACCCCCGGTAGCCGGCCCGCCGTCTACAGCCAACCGCGAAGCGGAGCGCCCCGCCGACGAGTGGCTGATCGAAGAGAGCGCACCGCGGCGCACCCTGCTCGTGCAACTCGACGAGCGGCCGGAGTTGGTCGGCGCGATGCGCCGCCTCGCCGCGGATCGAAGGCTGCCGTTCCGCACCGGTGCCAAAGTCGACGTTCCCGCCGGCGCTCAACTGATCGTCGCTGCCAACCTGATGGCCGAACGGGTCGACGTGCTGCCGTCCCTGGTCGACCTGTCGCGTGGCGGTCGGGTGCCGCGCGCCTTGCTGTACGGCGCCACGCGCGAGAAGGGACGTATCCTCGGTGTCGCCGACGTGTTCCCGGCGCCGTTCGATCCGGTGGTCTGCGCCGCCCATCTGCTCGGCGGCGATTCGCGGTTGCGCCGCGTGATGACGGTCGGTGAGTTCGCCGACATGATGAGCCGCCTGCGCGAGTTGCTCGGGCGCTCGCGATGCTCGACGGCGGTCGCCTTCGACCGTCGGCAGGCGCTCGATCTGGTGACCCTCGTGCGGCCGGAGTATGTGCTGGTCGATCTCGCCCTCGCCGATGGAGCTGGCTTGGACCTGCTGCTGGAGCTCGGCCGTCACACCGATCCGCCGGTCAAGCTCGGCGTCACCTGGTCGCGCCCCATTGCCGGACAGGTGCTGCGCGCCGCGGTCGAAGCGCGCCTCGGTGAAGGTCTCATCCCACAGACGGCTCTGGCCGAGGCGATCGACGCGCTAGTCGCCGGCGAAGCCAGGTGACGGCGCGACGTCCGCAAACGGGTGCGGAGGCGGATTCGGCTTTGACACGGAGAGTGTCGCCAAGTAACCATGGCGCGCTTTCCGGCCACAGCCGTGAGGCGATCTCGACGACCACGGCTGCCTGACGCCGCGGCGGATAAACGGGGAGTGACGAGACGAACATGAAGGACCGCAGAGCAGGGCGTCCGCAGGGCTCGGGTGGATCGATGAAGCGATTGGCTCTGGCCCTTGCATGTGTATCCGCCGTTGCGGTCTCGGCTTGTGGCAACGACGGTCGCCTCGAAGTGACTCCTCCGGGCTCGAACAGCCCGGTGCCGACCGCGACATCGATCCCCGAAGGCGAGTAGCCTGACGCGGCGGTGAATCCGCCGGTTGCGACTTCCGCTTGCCGTGCTATTTTCTACGCCGTTCGTGAAGCGTGAAGGAGCGGTTGAGCGGCTTCGGCGAGGAGCGGGGGCTGCATCGTCGAAATCGAAATGAAATCAGAGGGTTGGCCTACTCCGGGTAATCTAGTCGACCTCGTGCCGGGAGCTGTACGACCCCCTGGATGAGACGGCGAGGAGAGGGGCGGTGACGCAACCGGAAGACAGGAGCATTCTTCGCGAGATCGTCCGCATCATCGAGGCGCGGCGGCGGGTTCCCGAAAAAGTCACGATTCAGGCCCGCGAGTATCTGATCACCTATCTCGAGGACCATCAGAATCGCCTCGAAGAAGCGCTGCGGCGATACGATCCCGATCGGCTGAACATGCTGTTCGGCCAGTTGGCGAGCAAGATCAAGTATCAGTTCAGCCGCGTCGTGCCGGGTCGTGTCAGCGAGCCCGCCAAGCCGGCGGCCAAGGCGCCCAAAGCGGCTCCAGTCAAGGAGCCCAAAGCGGCTCCAGTCAAGGCTCCCAAAGCTGCTGCCAAGAAGGCGCCGGCCCGCAAGCCCACCACCAAGAAGGCGGCGGCCAAGCGTCCGAGCGCCAAAAAGGTGGTCGCCAAGGCGGCGAAGAAGAAGCCCGCCAAGGCGAAGGCGACGGCCAAGAAGACCGCGGCCAAGCGCAAGCCGGCGGCGAAGAAACACAAGTAGCGGATCGCTCCGCCTACTTCTTGCGCTTCTTCACGGCGCGGCGCTCGACCTCGGCCTTGAAGTCGTTCACCGACTGCTGCAGCGCCGAGCTCTCGGCCATGCGCCGGATCGGGCCTGGCAGCCAGAAGCCGAGGTCGATCTCTTGATGGCAGGTCGCCGATGTGCGGCCGGCGTCGACCTTCTCGAAGTGGTAGCTGCCGGAAATGCTGCGGACATCGCCGCTGATCGACTGCCAGGTGAGCTCGCGCGGCTTTTTGTAGCGGTACTCGAGAACGTAGCGGATGGTCTTGATGCGCGCGTCCAGCTCGAAGGCGACGCGCTTGGCGAGGCCGCGGCTCTCCTGTTCGACGGTGGAGGCCGTGAGAGCGGCGTTCCAGCTTGGGTAGGAGGGGAAGTCGGTGATCACTTCGAAGCAGAACTCGATCGGCGCTTCGATGATCACGGTGAATTCCTGATCGGCATCCGCGGCCATGGGCGCGGAGCATATTACGGGTGGGTCGCGGACGTCCAGAAAGCCGGCATGCGGCGTACGGAGTACAGCGGGTGGCGGATCGTGAACCGTGAACCGTGAACGGTGAACCGAGCTTGAATCACTTGTCGCGCCCCGACAGTTCACGGTTCACGTCACCCCGTATCGCTCCGCAGGCCCATCCCCCCGGGAACCTAGCCTCCCAGCCGCAGCAGGATCGCAACGATACCCGTGTCCTTGTGCAGCACCGCCAGGTCGGCCTGTCCGTCGGCGTCGAAGTCCCCCAACTCGACCGACGACGGCGAGCGCCCGACGCGAATGGTCTTGAGCGGCTCGAACACGCCCTTCTGTCCTTTGAGGATCTGAACGGTGCTGGCCGCGCCGTCGGTGACTACCAGCTCCGGCAGCCCGTCGCCGTCGAGATCGCGCGCCGTCGACGGTCGCGGCGTGTCGGCGAGCACCTTGTTGTAGGGCTCACCGAAGCCCCGTCCCTTGCGAGGCACGATGGTGATCGTCTCGTATTGGCGATTGCCGGTGACCAGATCGTCGGCGCCGTCGCCGTCGACGTCGCCGACGAATAGGAACGACGGTCGCGGCCCGACTTCGAAGACGGGTCCGGCGCTGAAGTTTCCGCGGCCGTCGCCGTGCAGGACGGACACGCTGTCGGCCAGCTGATTCGCCACCACCAAGTCGTTGCCGGCCGGACCGCCGAAGTCGCCGTGCAGAAGAGCTGTCGGACCGGCGCCCACCTGCAACAGGCTGGGGACGGCGAACCCTCCCTTGCCGTTGCCCTGGAGGACGGCGATGCGGTCGGAGCCGAAGTCGGCGATGGCGAGGTCGCTCTTGCCGTCGCCGTCCCAGTCGCCCGCCACCATGGCTCGCGGCGTCATACCGATCGGGAAGGAGGGCGTCGCGGCGAAGTGACCGTTGCCCTGGCCAAGGCGTACCTCGACCCGGCCGGTATCGTCGCCGGCGAGGGCGAGATCGAGGTGTCCATCGCCGTCGAAGTCGGCCGCCGCGGCGCCGCTCAGCGGCCCGATCGAGGCGGCGAGCGCCGCGACGCCGGCGATTCCATGTTGATCGTAGTGGAGCCGCGTCAGGCTGTTGGCGATCGTGTTGGCGACGACGATGTCGGGACGCCGCCCGCTGGTCGAAAGGACGAGCAGGGCTCCCGGTCCGCCGCCGGTCAAGAAGGATGGTCCGTCGGCGAACCCGCCGGCGGAGCGACCGAGCAGGCTCGAGACGATCGTGCGGCTGCGATTGGTGAAGATGATGTCGTCGATGCGGTCGCCGTCCAGATCCGCCGCGGCCACGTCTGCGAGGTGGGGCTCCTCCAGCACCGCGCGCTCGGGGCCGAGCCCCGTCGCGACGTTGTCGTGTGCCGAGAGACCCAGGTCGCCGAGCACCACAATCTCGAGCGCGGGATCGCCGTCGATATTTGCCGCGATCACGCGCCGAGGCGCGCGTTGGGTACGCAGGGCGGCCAGTTGCTGCATGCTGCCGTCGGGCTGACCGCGCAGGACGACCAACTCGCCGAGAGGCTCGTCAGCCAGAACCAGATCCGCGATCTGGTCGCCGTCGAGATCGGCGACCGCGACGTCGACGGCGCTGCCTACGCCGCTCACTCGATTGCGTCGAAACGCCCCGGCGGCGGCTGGCTCGACCAGATCGACCCCCTCCGAGTGAACGACGACGAAGCCGCGCTGCCCGATCGGTGCGATCGCCCGGGTGCGGCCGGGAATCGGCACCAGGGGGCCGGTTCCGATGGTGCCCCGTTCGGTGACCGGAACAATGCGGATCGCGCGCTCGCCGCGCACGCTGTAGGCGATGAATCGGCGGCCCCCGAGATCGGCCGTTGCGAGGTCGTCGACCGGCGCGTCACTGCCCTGGCCGCCGAAGGGTTGGTAGCCATCATCGGCTGCCCGCATCAACTGAACCCCCTTCGCGTCGCCGACGATGATCTCGGCGCGTGTCGCGTCGAGCACGGCCAGGGCGTTTGGCGAAGCCCGCAGCTCAGTGTCGGCGCGCTCGTTGAAGCGGATCGTGGTGACCGCGCCGGCGGTGGCGCCGATGGCAACGAGGCACAGGATCGGCCTCCACACTTTGCTGAGCCAGATTCGACCGGCCGGCGCGACCACTGATGCGAGAGACGTCACCCAAACTCCGAAGGGGGACTTAGCCTGCTAGCCCGCTCGCGTCCACGAAGACGGCGATTTGAGGGGAGGGCGGGACGCCCCTTGCGGGGCGTCCCGTGAAGCGCGGCTTGGGTGGCCGTGAATCGGTGTTCCTTGAACCTACTTCTTGGTGCGCATGCGCCCATTGCGGCGCACGTTTGGACGGCTGCGTCGAATCGCCTGTCGGGGCGCGATGTTCTTGGTACGCATCCGCTCCAGAGCTTCGCGAACTGCCTGGGCTTCGAGGCCCAGGGTTTCGCAGACAACATGGAACGAGAACGGCGACCGCTGTCTTTTCGCGGCCACCCAGTACTCGGCCTCGCTGCGAATCCGCCCGACGGGGCTCAGGTAGCTGCGGATTCCGTCTTCGAGTACCGCCAACATGAGGGCCTTGGTGCCTGTGTACTCAGTGCCTCGCGATTCGCCACCGGAGAGGTTACCGCTGCGAATGTCGAGGTCCAGGTCCCGGAGGCCGACTTCTCGTCCAACTCCAGTTGAGGCGGTGCTGATGCTGTCGGTGATCATCGTTCGGCTCCTGCCTTTCGTGTCTCTTATGGAGAGCAAGAGCTATGCCGATGACGTTTTGAGACTCCGCAATGTCCCTGGCGAGCGGCCGAAATGCGCGAGCATGGCGGTTTTGCAAGCCGTTTCTGCGGACCTGCGGCAAGTCCCTACAAATTTTCCGGTCTGCCGCGGGGGAGCGATGTGCTTGGGTCACCCGCACAGCACTGTCGATGGCGTCATGTAAAAAGTCACCGCCTTGCCGATCGTCGCCGAGAGTGCCGCGTGACCTCGCATGGCACCGCGATGCTGCGCCTGGCATGGCGCCGCGCGTGCGGGTCTGCTTGCGGAATCCCTGTTCAGTCGCCGTCGTACCAGTGGCGTGGGCGGGCCTTCAGGCCGTCGAGGCCGAGGCGTTCGCACAGCGCAGCGAAGCGCCGCCGAGGTACGCCGCGCCAGCGAAGGTCGTCGAGTTTCTCCGTTACATTTGCGTCGATTCGTAGCGTTGCGAGTACCTTGTACAGATTCGCGTCACTGCGCCGCTCGCGCAGAGACGCCGCCAACCGGGCGGCACCCCGCACCGGCACCTGCCATCGGGCGGGGTCGTCCGGGATGTTCTCGAGTGCGCCATACTCGCGCAGCAAAGTGGCTGCGCTCTTCGGCCCCCAACCGGGCAGCCCGGGAATGCCGTCGGCGGTATCGCCCGTAAGCGCCAGGTAGTCGGGGATTGCCGGCGGCCCGATGCCGAACTTCTCGACCACGGCCGCTTCGTCGTAGCGGCGCCGGCGGATCCGGTCGAACGTCACCACCCGCTGGCCGCGCACGCACTGAGCAAGGTCCTTGTCGGGTGAGAGGATGACGACCTCGTCCACCTGCTCCATGAATCGCGCTGCCGCGGTGGCGAGCGCGTCGTCGGCCTCGAACTGCCGCATCGGCCAGAGGGTGATCCCGAGCGCCTGCAGCGCCTCTTCGGCCAGCGGAAACTGCGCCCACAGATCGGGTTCGATTCCGGCGCCGGTCTTGTAGCCGGGGAACAGGTCGTTGCGAAACGACTCGATGATCTGGTCGGTGGCGGCGGCGACGTGGGTGACATCGGGCTCGTGCAGGAGCGCCAACATCGAGCTGATCAGACCGCGAGTGGCGCCGACTTCGCTGCCCTCCGGTGACTTCTCACTCGGCATCGCGAAGTAGGCGCGAAACAGCTCGAAGGTAGCGTCGATCAGGTGCAGCCGGGATACGGACGCTTCGTCGCTCATGAGGCAGGTCTCACGCGGCGAGTTGTGACGACCTCGAGATTCGGACCGAGGTCATCTGTGGCTTTCGGAAATTCCCGTGAGGGGGTGATCGCTCGATGACTCATCGCGTAACTCCGCTCGATTTCCGCAGAGTTATTTGACTGGTGAAAATACCTATGACAAGTTCCCCGGCCTATGCCGTGGCTGCAGGGGGGCCAGCAAGGCCAGAGCGGAAAGACGAGTCCGTCATTCCTCATCGCGATTCTCCTCGTTGTCGTGATTGCCGTCGGCGCTGTGGCTTGGCGGTTCTTGCGCCCCGATCCATTCCGAGCGTCCGAGATGATCGTTCGCGAGTCCCGGCGCGTGCTGAACGCCCAGGTGCGTGACTTCGAGCAGGAGCTGCGCGATCTGATGACCAAATCCGGCATGGAGCCGGACGCCCGCATCGCCGCGATCGAGCAGAAGAGTGCGGCCGCGAAGGTGGAGATCGATCGCTACCTCGACGAAGCTCGAGCCGAGTTGTCCGAGCTGGATATTCCGCTGAAGACGCACAAGAATCGCGCCGACAGGCTGGGTGAGAAAGCGGAAGAAGCCAAGCAGATGATCGACGAGCGGGTGGCGGAAAAGCGCGAGCAATTGGCCGGTGGCTGACGTCTCGGCGACGAGCCGGATGTCGAGCCCGTCGCGATCGACGGTAGGAAGTCGGTAGCCGCGCGCGCTGCCAGCCAAGGAGTTTCCGATGCCATCGTCGAAAGAAATCGAATCGGTCCTCAAGGAGGACAGAGTCTTTCCGCCGCCGCCCGCGTTCGCGGCTGCGGCGCACGTCAAAAGCGCCGCCGAGCGCGCCGAGCTGAGCCGCGCCGCGGCCGCCGACCCGGAGGGGTTCTGGGCGGGCATCGCGCGCGAGCTGCATTGGTTCGAGCCCTGGCAACAGGTGCTCGATTGGCAGGCGCCGTTCGCGAAGTGGTTCGTCGGCGGCAAGACCAATCTCGCTTACAACTGTGTCGACCGGCACTGCGAGACCTGGCGCCGAAACAAGGCGGCGATCATCTGGGAGGGCGAGCCCGGCGACAGTCGCGTCCTTACCTTCGCCGACCTGCAGCGCGAGGTGTCGAAGTTCGCCAACGTGCTGCGCGAGCTCGGCGTCGAGACCGGCGATCGCGTCGGCGTCTACATGCCGATGATTCCCGAGATCGCCATCACCATCCTGGCCTGTGCTCGCATCGGCGCTACGCACAGCGTCGTATTCGGCGGCTTCTCGTCGGATGCGCTGCGAGATCGGATGAACGACGCCGAAGCCAAGGTGATCGTCACCGCCGACGGCGGCTTCCGCCGCGGCGGTATCGTCGACCTGAAGGTCAACGTCGACGCGGCGGTCGCGGAGTGCCCGACGGTCAAGTCGGTGGTCGTCGTGCGGCGCACCGAGCGCGAGGTCGTCATGCAGCCCGGTCGCGACGTCTGGTGGCACGAGCGCATGGCGGCGGCGAGCGACGTCGCGCCGGCCGTGCCGCTCGATGCGGAGCACCCGCTCTTCATCCTCTATACGAGCGGTACCACCGGCAAGCCGAAGGGAGTCGTCCACACGACCGGCGGCTATATGGTCCATACCTATGCGACCAGCCGGTGGGTGTTCGACCTCAAGGACGAGGACACCTACTTTTGCACCGCCGATGTCGGGTGGGTGACCGGTCACAGCTATGTAGTCTACGGCATCCTCGCCAACGGCATCACCACGGTGATGTACGAAGGCGCGCCCAACTATCCGCAGCCCGATCGACTCTGGCAGATCATCGACAAGTACGGCGTCAGCATCTTCTATACCGCGCCGACCGCGATTCGCTCGTTCACCAAATGGGGCAGCGAATGGCCGCGCAAGTATCGTTTCGATCGGCTGCGCCTGCTCGGCACGGTCGGCGAGCCGATCAATCCCGAGGCGTGGATGTGGTACCACCGCG
>CADEER010000108.1 GCA_902826395.1 uncultured bacterium | reverse complement strand
GGTCGACGTGAAGGTTGGCGTCTCGACCGGGTCCGGGCATCCGCCGAGGCTCGCGTTGACGCAGCGTATCAGCTCGTTGATGGCGACGGTGCCGCTGTTGTTGCCGTCTGCCGAGAGGCAGTTGTCGATCGGTTGCGCGCCTAGCGAAATGTTCACTGCGCGGATCAACTCGGCGATCGTCACTGTCCCGTCTCCGTTGCAGTCGCAGGCACAGGATTGCGCATCCGCCTCGGACGCCGCTCCCAGGAGCAGGGCGGCCGCGAGCGCAGCCTTACTGGTCAATTTGCTGAAATCTCGAATGGTCATCGTTGTTTCCTCCTCGCTTCCGCTGCATCGGGCACGTTGCTGCTCTGTGGCCCGGATCCAGCCTTCAAAAATGGGAGACGATCAGAACGAATAGGTCAGTCCGACGTTGAAGGTGACTCCTTCGACGTAGCGATTGAGGGTGCTGGTTCCGGACTCCAGCGTCGTGATTCCGGTCTCCGTGGGTTGCGTTACGGTGTAATCCTGGAGCTCGATGTATTGGTCGTTGGTGATGTTCTCGACCGTCAGCTTGGCCTTCAATCGGCTGCCGCTTTCGAGTCCCCATTCGCGCAACCAGACGAAATCCAACTGATCGCGGCGCTGGCGCTTGATGTCGTCCAGTACGCCGCTGCCCTCCGAGATGATGCCGGCAGCAACGATGGTCTCGCCGATCGTATTGTAGAGCAGCCGGAAAGTACCCCACCGGAAGTGCTGGTACTGGAGAGCGGTATTGATCACAAAAGGAGCCTGCTGGGTGAGTGGGCGCGGGTCATTGGCGGCGAGCGACGTATCGAAGAGCAAGGGAGGACGAAACCCTTCGGCCTCAGATTCGACGAAGGTGGCGTTCAGGGAGAGCTCGATGTCGCCGGCCGCCGAAGCGTAGGGTCGAAGCGGCTCCCATTCGCGCAGAGTTGGCACCAGGAAGTTGAAGTTTTTTCGCGTCTCGAACTCGAAACCCCACAGATCGGCTTTCTCGGCGTTGACGCTTGTCTCGGGCGTGTTGGTGGCGGCGATGAACGTCTGCTCGATCGGAAGATCGATCTGCTTGTAGAAGAAGCTGATCGACACCAGCTCGAGCGGCGACAGGAACCAGTCCCAGCGCAGATCGAAGTTGACGATCTCGGAGCTCTCCAGGCCGGGGTTGCCGCGAAAAGGGCGATCGCCCGGCGCGGTCGGAATCAGCGCCGGATTGAGCTCCCGGAACTCCGGTCGCGAAACGGTCTGGCTCACACCGCCGCGCAGGCTCATCGAGTCTGCGATTGAATAGACGAGCGCCCCCGATGGCAGAAGGTCGAGCGAATTGATCGGCCTGCGGATGATGCCGTCGCCGCTGCATCCCTCGATCGGCGGGCAGTTGCCGGGCAGGACCCCCTCGATGAAGATGTAGGAGTACTCGAGGCGAGCGCCTCCGATGAGGCGAAGCTTTTCGCTGTACAGCGGGACGTCGGCCATTAGATAGCCGGCTGCGACATCCTGGCGCGCGAGGAAGCGTTGCGTCTCTTTGGTGGTCACTTCACGGAATTGGAACGACTTCGAATACTGGCTCGGAGCCAGCAGCACGTCCGGATCGAGGGTGGTGCCGTTGCCTGGAATGACGCCCTTACGCGAGTCGAAGATCCGGGCCTTGAAGTCCCTGTCGCGAGCGAGGTAGGCGCCGCCCAGTTTGAAGGTGCCGGTCGGAAACCAATCGGCGAGTGATTCGATCGACCGCAAGGGCAGCGAGAAGTCGGTCGCTGCGTCAATCAGCGTCTCGTCGAGCTCCATGAAGTAGCGCAGGGTCGAGTCGCTGACGTTGTTGTTGAGCAGGAGAGGCAGCGGAGCCTCCCCTTCCGACGCTCGATACATGAGGAACTTGCCGTCGGGTTGGTTGCGCGTCGTGTAGCCGGCGGCGATCCGGGTGTCGGCGTCGAAGGGGCCCAGTCGGTCCTGGCTGGAGAGCTGCCCGAAGATCAACTGATCTTCGGTGTACTTCGCCGAGCTGACCGGAAATCGCTCTCTGCTCGGCGCGGTCTCCTTGTCCGAGCTCGGCTCGGTCGCGTTGAGCACCTCGTCCTCGGCGGAATGGTTGAACAGCAATCGCAGATTCAGTCGGTGATCGTTGTTTATCTGATACTTCGACGTGGCGACTGCCCCGAGATTGCTCTCGAAAGTCGACCGGTCGTAGGTGTTTTCCTCGAGGATCGCCGTCTGGGGCCTGGTGTTGGCGATCTCGTTGCGGTGCACTTTGTGCTTGGTCCCGTAGGTGCCAGCCAGGTTGATCCCGAAGGGGCCCCAGGTGTTGCCGAGGTTTCCGTCGATGCCGAAGTTTGGCGGCGCGGTGGTCGTGTCGATGCCCCAGTTCTGCGGCAGCGCCGCGACCAGCGCCTGAATCTGCCGGTCGGTGCCATCCGTCTCCACCTGGCGCATCAGATCGGGGGTCATGCTGTCGGGCAGGTCGCGGCAGTGGGTGCCGTACCCGAACCAATCGGATGCGCCGCAGCCGTTGTATGTATTGAAGTCCTGAAAGGTGCTGGCGGTGTTGAAGCCGAGCGACGTTCCGATCGATGCCTGCGGTTCGGCCGGCGGGTCGGCGAGATTCAGGTCGACCAGGCCGCCGGCGAAGTCGCCGGGCAGATCGGGAGAGTAGCTCTTCACGACCGTCAGAGATTCGATGAAGTCGGCAGGGAACAAGTCGAGGGGAACGACGCGCCGCTCGGGATCGGTGCTCGGGAGGCGACCTTTGTTCATGAGGGCGGCGTTGTAACGGTCGGACAGGCCGCGCACGACGATGAATGAGCCGTCGGTGATCGTGATCGAAGGCAGACGAGTGACCACCTCGGCGGCATCGGAGTCCGGTGTCCGGGCGATCCCCTCCGCGCCGAGATTGTCGCTCACCGTCGGTGCCATCTTGCGCTTCATGAGCTGCGTCGCCTCGGAAGCCTCAGTGACGTCGGCGCTGACGTCGATGATCTCGACGCCGGCGTCGGTCTGTGGTGTCAGGCCGATGCGGATATCCGTCTCGCGGCCGACCTCGACGGTGACCTTCTGGATGACGCTGGTGCCGTAAGTCGGCGCCACGACGCGCACCTCGTAGGTACCAGGCGGCACTTTGACGGTGAAGTATCCGTCTACGTCCGACTCCGCATCGGATTCGGTGCCCACGACAGTCACGCTGGCGCCGCGTAGAGGCCGGGTGTTGGAGTTGTCGAAAACCCGGCCGCTGATGCTGCCGGTCTCCTGCGCGAGGGCGGGAGTGACGAGGCAGGCGACGAGCAGGACCGAAGTCGCGATCGCGACGAATTCTTCGAGCATAGAGATGGCTGTTTACTCGGCAAGTTCGAATGGAAACCCAGGCGAGCGACATCCGCTCTCGCCTCGGTCATCGTGAGACCCCCTCAACGCGATCCTTTCTTAGGCGTCGAGTGTTTTGTCGCAGTGACCGAGAGATGAAGTTTGCGTTACATCGGCTTCGAGCGACTCGGCGCGCAGCGGTCTCGCATTACCGACAAATCACCGACGCGTAACCGACGCGTAACATCACGACCTGTAGGGAATGATCTCCCGCCGCTCGGCGGAGCCTACAGAACGAGATCGATGTGGAGGGCGACCGCGCTTGTCACGCGATTTTCTCTCACGAGCAACGCGCCCGTCACGGCAACCCAGTTAGAGATCGGCTTCGAGGAACTTGGATGCAGGCTGCGACGCGAGAAAAGGGGGTGTCGATGCAAGTCGTCTAGCGCCAGCGAGAACACGCGGATCAAAAAAAAGAACGCCCGCCCCGCGGCGCAGCGGCAAGCCGATGCGACACGGAGCGGGCCACCCACCGGAACGCGCCCAGGCTAGGAACCTTTGAGAGCGCGCAACGGAAGGAGAGGAAATGTACCAGAAGACGACATTGATTCGAAAGGGGCTGATCGCGGCTGTTGCAGTGGCGGCGATGAGCAGTGGACAGGCGATGGCTGCCAACACCGTGGATGGTTGCGTCCAGACGATCCTCAAGGAAGCGCAGAAGTTCGGTCAGAAGAAGGCCAATGCGGTGCGCAAGTGTGAAGACGGAGTGCTCAAGGGCGGTACTACCGGACCGTGTCCGGATGCGGGCAATGCGCAGAAGATTGCCGACGCGATGGCGAAAGCCGAGGCGTCGATCGCCAAGAAGTGCGACGAGCTGTACGACAACGCGGCCTGCACCGGCGCTGGAACGCCGGATGCCTGCTGCACCGGCCTGGGCGAGGGGACGTGCTTCGACGCCGGAATGTTTGGCTATCCCGACCTCTGTCCGCGCGCGGAGTGCGTCGGCGCAATCGCCGATGTTGCCGATCTCGGCGCCTGTGTCACCTGCAACGTGATGGAGATCATCGACAACCTGGGAGAGGAAACGTACGGCACGCTGGAAGATCCCAGTACTGACAAGGCCGTTCTGAATTGCCAGCGCACCTACGCGAAGGAAATCATCCAGGCCTATCGCAAGATCTCGAAGGCCAGGCAGAAGTGCGAAGACGGGGTCATTAAGGGCAAGGTCGTCGGTCCCTGCCCGGATGCCGGTACCACCGAGAAGGTGGACGCGACCCTCACTAAGCTTGCCGAGAAGATCGACAAAAAGTGCGGCGACGCGGCGACGCGTGAGGCGGCCCTCAATCTCGGTAAGGCGTTCGGCTCGACCGGCTTCGCCGGCGCCGGCGACGATGTGACCGACTACGCCGAGGGGATCGCGGCGTCGCAAGTTCTTTCCTCGAGCCAGAGTGCCGTCTGCGGCAACGCGGCCATCGACCCGGGCGAGACCTGCGACGACGGCAATACGCGCGGCGACAACGGCACCGGCGCGTCCGATCCCTGTCCGGGCGACTGCAACATCGCGGCGTGCGCGGTCGGCGGCTCCGGCTCGGCAACGGTTTCGTTTGCAGCGCCGAACGGCGAGAACATCGCCGCGGCGACCGTCCTCGTGTACTACGACGAGTCGAAGGTCAAAGTTCAGGAAGGCACGTTCGCGGCGGCCGGGCCGTTCACCGGGGAGACGACGAACGATCTCGACTACGCCTTCCGCTCGGTCTTGCTCGACGCCAGCCTGTTCGGCGCGACCTCGGGCGCCGCGCTCACTTTCGACTACAGCGACTGCGGCGGCGCGGTCGCCGCCAGCGACTTCGATTGTTACGTGGTCGACGCCTCGGACGACGCTTTTGCGGCGGTCGACGGTGTGACCTGCACGGTGGCTCCGTAAGTCACACGGGCCAAACCAACTAAGGAGACACAGTGATGAGTAAGAACTGGATCATGGCACTACTGGCGCTTGCTGCGGTTCTGGCGACTTCGCCGATGGCGAACGCGCAATCGTGCGGCGACCTCAACAACGACTCCAACGTGAACGTCATTGACGCGCTCCTGCTGTCGCAGTGTCTCGCCGGTGGCGGCACTTGCCCGACGGCGGTGTGCGGCGGCAATCCACTGGTCACCTGCGGCGACGTCTTCGGCGACGGCGACGTCTCGGTGTCGGGTCTGACCGCCGACCTCGGCACGCTGGCTCTGCAGATCGCCGGCGTGGCAACTCTATTCGAACCCTGCGAAGGCCCGGGTCCGGACGTCGCTGGTTGCCCCGCCGCGTCGGTCGGTACGCAGACGATCGTCACCAACCAGACGTGGCCGGCCGGCTGCACCATAACCCTGACCGGCTCCTTCTTCGTTGACGGCGGCGCGACGCTCACCATCGAGCCGGGCGTCGTGGTCAAGGGCCTGGTCGGCGCCGTCGATCCTCCCGGTGTCTTCATCCTGCCGGGTGCCAAGATCGATGCGCAGGGGACACCGAGCTCGCCGATCATCATGACCTCGAGCGCCTCGCCCGGCTCTCGCGATAGCGGCGACTGGGGCGGGTTGAACATCAACGGCCGCTCGACCGTCAACCGTCCTGGCTGCACGTTCGCGGCCGAGGGTCTGCCGACGCCGTTCGGCGGCTGCATCGAGGACGACTTCAGCGGCATCGTCACCTTCACCCGCGTCGAGTTCGCCGGTGTCGACTTCACCCCGAATAGCGAGCTGAACGCGATCACCCTCAACGGCATCGGTAGCCAGACGCAGATCAACTTCACCCAGGCACACAACACCAACGACGACTGCCACGAGTGGTTCGGCGGCACCTCGAGCCATAAGAACATGATCTCCTCGGCCTGCGGTGACGACGGCTTCGACTGCCAGCTCGGCTGGACCGGCAAGCTGCAGTACGGCTTGATGTTCCAGGACGGCACCGTCACCGACGCCGGCCGCGACAGCCGCGGCATCGAGTGCGACAACTCCGAGTTCGGCAACAACGACCAACCGCGCGGCGACGGCACGATGTGCAACCTGACCCTCATCGGCGGTGAGTTCGCCACCGAGGACTCGGATTGCACAGGAGCCGGCGTTCCGGCTGCCTGCTGCACCGGCATCAGCACTGGCACCTGCGGTGATATCAATGACGGCTCGGACGCGGGCATTCTGCTGCGCCGCGGCGTCGATGCGCAGATCGCCAACACCATCGTCACCGGCTTCGGCGACGCGGGAGTCGAGATGCGCGACACGGCGACCGCGACGCGCGCCTGCACCAACCCGACGACCTTGACCGGCGACGTCATGCTGCGCGGGGTCATCGTCCATGAGAACGGCGGTTTCTCGAACAGCGCCTGCGTCGCCGCCGGCGATCCCGCGCCCTGTTGCACGGGTGCCGGTGCCGGCACCTGCGCGGGCGGAGCCAGCGAGAACTGCAAGTTCGCCGACACTCTCGCCGGCGCGACCTGCACGAGCTGCCAGTGGCTCAACGCCCTCGCCGCGGGCGGCTTCGCCTCGAATCCGAACGGCAGCAACGCGGTGACGTCGGGCCTCAGCTTCGAGTGGCCGGACATCGACAACTCGGCGTGCACGGGAGCCGGCACTCCGGATCCCTGCTGCAGCGGTGCCGGCACGGGTAGCTGCCGCGAGATCCCGGACGTCATCCCGAGCATCGGCGGCGTGCCGCCGGCGCTCGTCGACTGCACCGACGACACCATAGACGAAGGGTTCGGCTCCTTCTTCGACGACGCTCCGTACTACGGCGCAGTCGATCCGAGCGCCGGACCCTGCACGGCCTCGGGGTGTGACTGGATCACCAAGCCCTGGGCAGGATTCGCGCGCAATTGAAGCAACGGCGTGATCGCAACCTCGAGGGAGGTGGCCGAACGGCCGCCTCCCTCGACCCATTTCCGGATGGTCTCGGCTGTCGCTCGGGCAGCGAGACGATGGAGTAGACAGATGTTCAGAAGCAAATCTCGTGTCGTGATCGTGTTCGCTGCTTTGCTGACGATCGGAGCTGCCGGCGATGGGCCGGCCGCTGATGCCGCGGTCGTACAGGAAGCGAGCAGACCGCCTATGGAGTTCTCCGGCGGGGCTGCGTCGATCGACGACCTGGTGCAGCAATACGTCGCCGCCATCAAGGCGCGCGACAAACAACGCCTGCACGCGCTCAGGGTCACCAAGGAGGAGTTCTGGAGCATCATCACGCCAGGCACCGTCGAGCCCGGCAAGCCGCCGCGGCAGGTGACCGACATGGTGACCGACTACTTCTGGAAGGATTCGAACTACAAGAGCGAGCTCTACGCCGACATGTTGATCGAGCGCTACGCGGACTTTGACCTTCCCCGTTACGAGGTCGTGTTCACCAAGGGCGAGAGACGCTACGACTGGTACCGCGCCTGGGGCGAGCTGCGCCTCGACTACGAGCGCGATCTCAAGACCGCGGTGCCCGGCGGCTGGATCGCCGAGGTCAACGGCGTTTACAAGTTTCTCGGCTTCGAATGGGACTACTAGCCCGCCGGAACGCTGCCGTGGACTCGAGGTAATCCACCCGGCTCGGAAGGTTTGGCGTAACGCAGTTTTAACCGAACGGTGATCGGCCGTACATCAGCATACGCTATCCATGAGTGGCGCGGATTGGTCCGCGTCTCAGTGGCGGAGGCAGGCGCTCCGGGGGCTCGTGGGTATCGAAGATGGATGAAGGTCTCATTGTTCTGCGGACGGACGGGTCGGTGCAGGCGTTCGACCTTGCGGCCGAGCGTATCGTGGGGCTCGCGGCCGGCGAGCTGCGGATCGGCGCCGATCTGGGGCCATTGATCGGCCAGGATGCTCTGGGACGGCTGTTCGACGCGGCTCCGGTTTGCGGTCCCGCCGATCGGCTGGGAAGCGGCGAGTTGTCCTTCCAGCTCGGGGAGCAGTGGATTACGGCGCGTGCCACCCGCTTGTCCGATGTCGTCTCCGCCGAGCCCTCTGTGCTCCTGCGGTTGTCCACCTGTGCGCCAGCGCGGACCGGAGTCGGCCGAGATCTCGCCGCGCGCCTGTCGCGCGAGTTGCGGGCGCCCGTCGCGGCGATCCGCGGTTGTTCGCAGACTCTACTCAGCGGTGCGCTCGACGAGTCCGAACGGGCGCGCCGCTTCATCGAGATGGTGGAATACAACGCCGATCAGCTCGCCGTGATGGCGGACGACCTCGACGCCTTTGCCCAGATCGAGCCCGAGTGGATCCGCGACAATCGCCGCGCCGTCGACGTTCGGCCGATTCTCGGCGGGGCGGTGAAGGCGCAGGCGGCGACGGTGATCCGTCGCGGCGTTGCGGTGCGGGCATTACCATTGTCCGACGACATCGTGGTCGCGGCGGTACCCCAGCTCCTCGAGCGTTCATTGCAGGGCGTCGTGGCCGAACTGGCGCGGGCAGCGCGCAAGGGTGATGAGATCACTTGCGGGGCGGGACGCGTCGACGCACAGCCAGCGAGCGATTCGCCGTTGATCGCGGAGATCGTCGTCGAGTGCAGCGGCGGAGACGCGGGATCGCCTCGTGATGGCGGCATCAGTGCAGGGTCACTGCGCATGGAGACGATCCGCGACGTGGTGCGAGGGCACGGAGGATGGCTCGCGTCGCGCGCCGTTGCGGGCCGTCTCGAAGCGGTGAGGATGTTCTGGCCGCTTTGGACCGTGTCGAACGGAGCGCCGCGGGTCGCGTAGGAAATGTTAAGAGAGCGTTACGGTCGTGAAATGACCGTGATCCATCTCGACAGCCGCACGAGTGTGAGCGAGTTAGTAAAGGCAACTGAAAGCGGCTGCCCAACGGCGCCCGTAGCAACGCAGCGAGTGTTCAACCTGAGGGGGTCTCCACCGCGCTGTGATCGGCCTGGGCCTTCAAGGCTTGTGGGCTCGACGAGAGGATGGATCGTGAGAGCGTTCAACTTTATCAAAACCGCTGCCTCCATGGCGTTGTCGTGGTCGTTGGCGACCGGCGCTGCGGCCGTGCCGCTAGGCGAGGCGCTGCAAGAGGGTGACGCCGGCAACCGCGCCGCCGCCGAGGCGCAGCAACAGGTCGAGCAGGTGAGCGACGAGGCGGACCGGCTCTTTGGCGAGTACCGCCGCACCCTGCAAGAGGTCGAATCGCTGCGCCTGTACAACCAGCAGCTTCGCGAGATCATCGCTTCGCAGAAGGGTGAGATCGGCGAGCTGGACGTCCAGATCAAGGACATCGACGATGTCGAGCGCAAGATCGGTCCGCTGATGACGCGCATGATCGACGTCCTCGATCGGTTCGTCGAGCTCGATATTCCCTTTCTGCCGAAGGAGCGGGCGGCGCGCATGGCCGACCTCCGGGAGATGATGAAGCGCTCCGACGTCTCTCTGTCCGAGAAGTATCGGCGCCTCATGGAGGCGTACCAGGTCGAGAACGAGTACGGGCGTACGATCGAGAGCTACAAGGGAACGCTTGATGCCAATGGCACGAGCCGCACGGTCGAGTTCCTGCGCGTCGGCAGGATCGCCCTGCTGTACCAGACCGTCGACATGGAGGAATCCGGACGATGGGACAACGAGAGCCGGACGTGGGTGGTGCTCGAAGACGATCTGCGGCGACCGATCCGCGACGGGATCCGGATGGCCACCAAGCAGATTGCTCCCGACCTGGTTCGAGTCCCGGTGCCGGCGGCGGAGACGGTTCGATGAGAACGGTCATCGTGATGCTCGTGTGCGCCGCCTCGGCGGTTGCGCCGATTCGCGCCGCGGCCTTGGATCCGGCTGCGGCCGGCAGCCTCGACCAACTGCTCGAGGAAGTGCGCAAGGTCAACGAATCGGAAAGCCAGGAGAATCGCCAGCGCCTGCAGGAGTTCCAGCGCCAGCGCGACCAACAAGAGCGCCTGCTGGCCGAGGCGCGCGCGGCGTTGGCTGCCGAGGAGCAGGTCTCGAATGATCTGAAGGCTGCCTACGACGAAAGCGAGAAACTGATTCCCGAGCTGACCGAGAAGCTGAAGCAACGCGAAGGAACGCTGGGAGAAGTGTTCGGTGTCGTCCGGCAGGTCGCCGGCGATACTCGCGGCGAGTTTCAGAATTCCCTGATCAGCGCCCAGTTTCCGGGCCGCGAAGGCTTTTTGAACGAGGTTACGGAGAGCCGCGCCAATCCCAAGATGGATCACCTCGAAAAGCTCTGGTTCATGCTGCAACAACAGATGACCGAGCAGGGGAAGGTGGTGCGGTTCCCGGCGAAGGTGGTGTCGGTCGAGGGCGGCGAGGAAGAGAAGGTCGTGACCCGCGTCGGACCGTTCAACGCGGTCGCCGGCGGCCAGTACCTGCAGTTCATCCCCGAGACCGGCAAGCTGGGTGTCCTGGCGCGTCAGCCGGAGTCTCGACATCTCGAAACGGCCGCGGCGATCGAGGATTCTTCCGGCGTCACGGTATTTGCCGTCGATCCGGCGCTGGGTTCCATTCTGAACAAGTTGATCGAGAGGCCCAGCTTCGAGGAGCGCGTCGATCAGGGCGGGCCGATCGGTTACGTGACCATCGTCCTCGGCGTGCTCGGCGGCTTGCTCGGTTTGTACCGCCTCCTCTATCTGTCCGTGATCGGCGCCAAGATACGCGCTCAAGTCGCGCGCAAGAAGGCCGATCTGGGGAACCCGCTCGGCCGCATCTTGTCGGTGTACGACGAGCACCGCCGCGACAATACGGAGACGCTGGAGCTCAAGCTCAACGAGGCGATTCTGCGCGAGATCTCGCCGCTCGAACGCGGCGAGGCGATGATCAAGGTTCTGTCCGTCGTCGCTCCTCTTCTCGGTCTGCTCGGGACGGTCACAGGCATGATCCAGACCTTCCAGGCGATCACGCTCTTCGGAACGGGCGATCCGAAGATGATGGCGGGCGGCATCTCGGAAGCGCTCGTAACCACCGTCATCGGGTTGATCGTCGCGATTCCACTGACCTTGCTGCACGCCGTGGTCAGCTCGCACAGCGGGTCGCTGGTGCAGATCCTGGAGGAGCAGAGCGCCGGGTTGATCGCCGAGCACGCCGAGGAAACGACCCCGGGACCGGAGTTGCGCCGTGTGGCGGTGGGTTGAGATCTACTCGGACAATCGCAACTTCGTCGAGTCGGGCGGGCCGGTACTGCTGGTCATTCTGGTCGCCATGTTCTTGATGTGGACGCTGATCCTGGAGCGATTCTGGTACTTGCGAACCGGTCACCGAGCCGCCGTCCGCGAGCTGGAGAGTCGCTGGCAGGCGCGTGCCGACAAGAGTTCCTGGTACGCCGCGCAGATTCGCCGTGCCGGCATCTCGCGCGTCGTTCTGGCCCTGCGCCGCAACGTCGGCCTCATCCAGTGCCTGGTGGCGCTGTGCCCGCTGCTCGGATTGTTGGGCACCGTGACCGGCATGGTCGAGGTGTTCGAAGCACTCGCGTTCGCGGGCAGCGGCAACACGCGCGCGATGGCGTCGGGTGTTTCGCGGGCCACGGTGCCGACGATGGCCGGCATGATGGCAGCCATTTCGGGATTCATCTTCAGCATTCGCCTCGACCGGCTCGCCGAAACCGAGGGCGACCGCCTGGCGGCGCATTTGGACTTCGGCGCGAAGAAGTGACGGCCAACCTTTCGATTCGCAGCGGGCGAAGCAATCCGAGGAAGAGATCATGATGGGACGAGGGCGACGCAAGAAGGAAGAAAGTGAGATCAACCTGACGCCGATGTTGGACGTCACGTTCATCATGCTGATCTTCTTCATCGTCACCGCCTCGTTCGTCAAAGAGTCCGGCGTCGACGTGAATCGACCGGGAGCGGCGACGGCCGAGCGCAAGGAGCGCGGCAATATCCTGGTTGCGATCACCGAGAGCGGCCAGATCTGGATCGATCGGCGGCAGGTCGACATCCGGGCGGTGCGCGCCAACATCGAGCGGATGCACGCCGAGAACCCCCAGGGGACGGTGATCATTCAAGCGGACGAGAACTCGAAGAACGGCTTGGTGGTGAAGGTGATGGATGCCGCCCGCCAGGCTGGGGTCGCCGAGGTCTCGCTCGCTGCATCGGTCGAAGAGGGATGACGAAACGACTTCTCGGTGCTGCCGCGGTGGCGGCCGTGATCGCATTCGCGTTGACCTACGTGATGCAGGCGCTGGTCAAAAGCGAGATGCAGCTCAAAGAGGCGACCGGCGGCAAGGTCATCGATTTCGTCCGTCTGAAGAAGGAACGGCCGGTCGAGCGCGTCGAGCGCGAGGCTCCCAAGCGGGTGGAGCCCGAGCGACAACCGCCCCCTCCGGACATGCAGCTCTCCCAGTTGGAAGGGCCGGCAAAGCTCGAAGTGGCGGCCGTGGCGCCAGATCTTGCGGCCGATCTCGATATCAATCTGGGCCCCGGTGGCGGCGGGCAGGGAAACGACGCCGATCCGGTGCCGCTGGTGCGCGTCAACCCTCAGTACCCAGCGCGCGCGATGCAGCGTGGCGTCGAGGGGTGGGTGCAGCTTCGCTTCACCGTCACGGCAGCGGGCACGGTGAAGGACGTCGAGGTCGAGAAGGCGGAGCCCGCCAACTACTTCGAACAGGCCGCGATCAACGCGGTGAGCCGCTACAAATACAAGCCGAGCGTCGTCGGCGGCGCGCCGGTCGAGACGACCGGGGTTCGGGTGATCCTGCAGTTCAACCTCAACAGGGGATAGTGTGATGCCTCGAATTCTCAAGATTGCGATCGTGCTGTCGGCGTTGAGCAGTGCGCCGGCGCTCGCCGAGCCGCAGGCAGCGGAGGAGCGGAAGGTCGAGCCGGTTGCCGCGGCCCAGGCGCCGGAAAAGCGGAAGGTGGAGCCAGTAGGCCCGTGGGCCTACAAGCGAATCGAGCGCTTCCATGCAGATCTCCGCGCCGAGAAGTTCGACTACGCTCTCGACACACTCGATGAGATGAAGCGGAACACCTCCCTCAACTCACACGAGCGCGCCTTGATGTGGCAGGGCTACGGCTACGCCTACATTGGCACCGAGAACTACGAGAAGGCGGCCGAGGCGCTCGAGAACTGCCTTGCCGCCCGCGGCCTGCCTTTCCAGGCGGAGGTGCAGACCCGCTACAACCTGGCGCAGATTCTCGTCATGCTGGAGCGGCCGCAGCGAGCGATCGAGGAGTTCGAACAGTGGTTCGTGCACGCCGCGAACCCCTCGCCGACGGCTTACTACATGGCGGCCATGGCGTATATGCAGGCGGAGAGGCGAGGCGATGCGGTCGAGTACGTGGACCGCGCTATCGCCGGAGCGCCGGAGCCGAAGGAGCCCTGGCTACAGCTCAAAAACGCCATGCTCGTCGAGGAGAAAAAGCTCGACGAAGCCGAAGCAGTCCTCGCCGAGTTGATCGAGCGGTATCCGAAGAAGGCGTACTGGATGCAGCTCGCAGCCATCTATTCGGAAACGAATCGTCCCGAGCGGGCGCTCACCACGCTCGAGATGGCCTACTTGCAGGGGTATCTCGATCAGGAGAGTGAGTTCGTTACGCTGGCACAGATGTACCTCTACAATCAGATTCCGTACCGAGCCGCGGCCGTCCTCCAGGACGGACTCGACAAGGGGATCGTGGGCGATACTTCGAAGTCCTGGCTGTTGCTGGCTGAGAGTTGGATGGCGGCGCGCGAGCGCGATCGGGCATTGCCGCCCATGAAGAAAGCGGCCGAGATCTCGGAGGACGGCAACGTGTACGTCCGGCTCGCGCAGGTCTACATCGAGCGGGAAGAGTGGGGTGAGGCTCGCGGCGCTCTCGACAAAGCTCTCGCCAAGGGCGACCTCAAGCATCCCGGACACGCTCAGCTATTTCTCGGCATTGCTCTGGCAAACGAGAAGCGGTGGGACCAGGCCGAACGGGCCTTCGCCTCCGCGCAGCAGGACGAGGGCACTTCGAAGGCCGCCGACTACTGGCTCAAGCACCTCGCTGCCAAGCGGCAAGAAGGCGCCCAGGAGCAGGCGAGCGCCGCCGAAAGCTCTACTACTGGATAGCGGATCTGGGTCTGACGCCCAGATCGCCCCAGGGGCGTTGCCAACCTAGCTGCGGGCGCCGGTAGTTCTCGATTGGTGGCTCAGGTGGTAGTGGTGTCGCCATGGCTGGAGAGGATAAGGGGCGGCGCCGCTGGCGGCGCTGGCTGATCGTTGCGCTGCTCGGATTCGGCGCGTGGTGGTGGCTGCAAGGCGGCGCGCCGTTCGTCGAGATCGAGCCGGGGAGCTACGTCCTCGTCGACATCGGCGGCGAGTATCGCGAACAAGTTCCGGACGACCTCATATCGCGCCTTTCCGGCGACGAATCGAAGGCTCTGGTCGATCTGCTACTGCAGTTGCGGGCCGCCCGCGATGACGAGCGGATTGCCGGTGTCGTAACGCGGATCCGCGGTTTGCGGATCGGCTGGGCGAAGGCACAGGAGATCCGCTCGGCCCTGGTCGAGCTTCGCGCCGGCGGCAAGAAGCTGGTGGCGTATGTCGAGAATGAGTTCGGCAACGGCACACTCGAGTACTTCCTGGCCAGCGCTGCGGAAGAAATCTATGCGCCGCCGGCGGGCAGCGTCGTTCTCAGTGGTTTGATCGCCGAGTACATGTTTCTCGGTGGCGTCTGGGAGAAGCTCGACGTCGAGATGCAGGTCGTGAAGATCGGGGAGTACAAGACGGCGGGAGACATGTTCGAGCGCACGTCGATGAGCGACGCCCATCGCGAGATGGCCAACTCTCTGCTCGACAGCCTGTTCAACCAGTTCGTCTCGGCCGTCGCCGCCGCCCGCGATCTGGAAGAGGGCCGAGTGCGTCAGCTCATCGACGGCGGTCCGCTGCGTCTGGTCGAGTTGGAGGCGGCCGGTTTGATCGACGGTGTCCGGTTTCTAGACGAGATCGAGGCGGATCTGCTCGGCGAAGACAGATCGTTCGTGTCCGCCGAGGACTTCGAACACGGCCGCCTGGAACCGACCGATGCACCCGCCGGCCGGGTCGCGGTGCTCTACGGTGTCGGCACCATTACGACCGGCGAGAGCAGCGAAGGTGTTTTCAGCGACGAGGCCGTGATGGGCTCGGATACGATTCGCGATTCACTCGAAGATGTCGCCGACGACGACGAGATCGACGCGATCGTATTTCGCATCGACAGTCCGGGTGGTTCGGCGATGGCGTCGGACCTC
The DNA here is from genome assembly GCA_902826395.1 of uncultured bacterium. Classification (GTDB taxonomy): domain Bacteria; phylum Desulfobacterota; class Binatia; order HRBIN30; family CADEER01; genus CADEER01. The sequence continues at coordinate 2,127 of CADEER010000108.1, read as the reverse complement.
ATCTGGCAGGCCACGCAACGGGCACGCGGTGCCAAGCCGGTGATCGTCTCGATGTCGGACGTCGCGGGCTCGGGGGGTTATTACGTCGCTGCCGGGGCGAATCAGATCGTGGCCGGGCCCGGTACGCTGACGGGATCGATCGGGGTCGTGCTCGCCAAGCCGAACATCAGCGGACTCCTGGAGAAGCTCGGGATCCACACCGCGACGGTGCAGCGCGGCGAACGGGCGGGGGTGCTCTCGCTCACCAAGAGCTTCGACGATGCGGAGCTGCGCCAGGTGCAGCAGGCGATGGAAGAGGTATACGGCCTGTTCGTCGACCGCGTCGCGAGCGGTCGTTCCCTGGCGGCCGCGGAGGTAGATGCGATCGGCCGCGGCCGCGTCTGGACGGGCGAGCAGGCGATGGCCAATGGTCTAGTCGACCGCCTCGGAGGGCTGCTCGACGCGATCGACGAGGCGAAGAAGGCGATCGGCGTCGATGTTGCCGACAAAGTCGAGGTCGTTTTCTATCCGCGCAGTCGCGGCTTCTTCGAGCGGCTCGCCGAGGCGTTGGGCACCCGCGGCGCGCTGCGCTCGCCGGTGTGGTGGAGCGAGGTGCGACGCGCGTTTGCCGCCTTCGAATTCCCGGACGGCGGCATCCTGACGATGATGCCGCAGCGAGTCGAAATTCGCTGAGATCGCAAGTGTGGGCAGGTCTGCAGGCGGCCGGAGCTGACTCTCAGCCGACGTCGACACCGCGCCAGAAGGCGATGCGGTCTTTGATTTGCGCTGCAGCCGGCTTTGGGTCGGGATAGTACCAGGCGGCGTCCTTGTTGATCTTGCCGTCGACGACGACGTCGTAGTAGCTGGCGGTTCCCTTCCACGAACAGACGGTGTGGGTGTCGCTGGGACGAAGATACTCGGAGCGAACGTCGCTCGCGGGGAAGTACTGGTTCCTTTCGACCTCGACGCAACTCTCGCTTTCGGCGATCGCGACTCCGTTCCATACGGCTTTCGTCATAAATGCTCCTCCTGCGCTTGGCGGCTCAGTCACGAGACGGCATCGCCAGCAGTTCAGATGCCGAGCTTCTTGATCATGCGGTAGAGTGTCGTCCGTTCGATGCCGAGAGCCGTGGCGGCCTCGCCGCGGTTTCCGTTCGCACTCGTCAGAGCGGCGCGGATGCACTCCGCGGTCGCGCGATCGAGATGATCGCGCAGGGACGTCGATGGGCCCGTCGTGCGCAGTGGCGGTGCGGCATCGAGCAGCAGGTCTTCGGGTCCGATCGCCGGGCCGCGGGCGAGGACGACGGCGCGTTCGATCGCGTTCTCGAGCTCGCGCACGTTTCCCGGCCAGTCGTGCGCTTCCAGGGCCGCGCGCGACGCTTCCGAGAGCGCGACGTCGCGATTCTCCTCGTTGCAGTACTGGTGCAGAAAGTGCTCGGCGAGGGGCAGGATGTCGTCGCATCGCTCGCGCAGCGGCGCGAGATGCAGGGGGATGACGGCAAGGCGGAAGTAGAGATCCTCGCGAAAGCGGCCGTCGGTCATCTCGCGCCGCAGGTCGCGGTTGGTGGCGGCGACGACGCGCACATCGACGGTGGTGGGTCGCTCGGCGCCGACCCGAAGCACTTCGCCTTCCTGGAGAACGCGCAACAGCTTCGCCTGGAAATCCGGAGGAACCTCGCCGATCTCGTCGAGGAAGAGCGTCCCGCCGTCGGCGCGCTCGAAACAGCCGGCGCGATCGTTGGCGGCGCCGGTGAACGCCCCGCGCACGTGGCCGAACAGCTCGCTCTCCAGCACACCTTCGGCGAACGCTTTGCAGTTGATGGCGACGAACGGCCCGCCGACGCGGCTGCTCCAGTAGTGCAGCAAACGCGCCACCAGCTCCTTGCCGGTGCCGCTCTCGCCCTGCACCAGCACCGTCGCCCGACTCGGCGCGACCCTTTCGATCATGGCGAGCAGATCGCGCATCGCGGCGCTCTGCGCGACGATGGTGCCGGGACCGTAGCGGCGGCCGACTTCGCTGCGCAGATTGCGATTCTCGGCGCGCAGGCGGCGCATCTCGATGCCGCGCGCGACGACGGCGCGCAGGTCGTCGTTGTCGAAGGGTTTGGTGACATAGTCGAAGGCGCCGTCGCGCATCGCGGCGACGGC
>CADEER010000107.1 GCA_902826395.1 uncultured bacterium | reverse complement strand
CGAAAGATTAGTGACCGTACACGTACTCGTACCCGTACTCGTACACGGAGTTTCCCCGCAGAATTCGGGCATTGATCGTGTACGGGTACGGGTACGCGTACGAGTACGTGTACGGGAGAAAATCGACAGTCCCGAAAGCCGGAATCCATGGGTTCCAAATGAGAGATGGACCCCGGCTTTCGCCGGGGTGACCAAGACAATTCTTCAACCTTCTTCCGCCGACTCTCATAGCGAATGCTGCGCGAGGGTTCGACTGCCCGGGTTGGCCCGGGGGTTACCGACCCGATAGCGATACCGGCGCCGATTTCGATTTGGATTTCGATTTCGATTTCGATTTTGATTTCGAGGCGAGGCTGGTGGCAAATCGCCAGATTCCGTTGGGGATCAGGCTGAACCTTGCTACTGTCCGCGCGTGCAATACGGCGCGGGGCAACGCCGATGAGGTGGACTGCTTGGATCGCCGGGCTTTCGTTCCTTATCTCACTGGGATCGCTGGCGGTTTTTCTCGAGCGCTTCGACCCCTATCGGAGTCAACCAGAGATCGACAGCCTGATCGCGGTTGCGCTGCTCGCCTTCGCGATCGGCGCCCTCCTCGCGCGCTACCCGAGCGCGCGCTGGCCGCGGCCAAAGGCGATCGACGTGGCGATCATCGTCGCGATGAACGCCACATTATGCGCGCTCTGGCTGCCGCACTGGAACGATTGGCGTTGGGCGTACACGGGCGATTCGGTTGCCTGGTACGGGCCAGCGTGGTCGGCCGCGCACAACGGTCTGGAGCGCAGCATTCTCAGCATGCGCGGCGTCGATTTCCACTTCACCTATCTCCATTCACTCGGCTTCAACGCGCTGATGTTCGTCTTCGAGCCGACGTTCTTCTGGCATCGGGTGGGCAAGTTGATCGTCTCGGCGATGTCCCTGACGTCGCTCTGGGTCTTCTTCCGCATCACCGTCGGCCGCTGGTGGGCTCTCGCCATCGCGATCTGCGCGGCGCTGAACTTCTACCTGGTGAGGATGTCGTACGTGAGCTACGGGCACATCGACAGCCTGTTCTTCTGCTTCAACGCGCTCACGCTGACGACTCTCCTCTGGCGCGACGACACCGATCGCCGGCTGTGGCTTCTCGCCGGGCTCAACGCCGGGCTGTCCTTCTACTTCACACAGACCGCGTGGACAGCGGTCGGCGCCGCCGGCCTGTTGTTGGCGGGCCGCGCCATCCAGCGGCGCCGGATCGCCGACCTCGCGTGTAGCGCCGCGATGGTCGGCATCTGCGCGGTGCCGATCGCGCTGCAGTGGCAGGACTTCCTGCAACTCATCTCGAGTCAGACCGAGCCCAATCTGGCGTGGACCTATCTGACGGAGATGTTCGCCGTGATCTTCCGCCTCCCCTACGACGCGGCATTCCTGAGCACGCGTTCGCTGGACGGAGGATTCCTGCAGGGGCCGCTCGGAGGCGCGTACGTCGTCGGCGTAGCGCTGTCCGTGCTCGCCCTCGTGCCGATCGTGCGCCGCCGCCTGCGCTTCCCGCCGGCCACGCCGCTGTTGTTGGCGCTGCTGCTGATCGAGGTTCTGCTGCTCACCGTCATGAACAACGCCTACGCCGAGCCCAGCGCCAACCGCACCTACCATCTCATCCCGCTGCAGATCTTCTTTGCTTGTCTGCCGTTCGTGACGCTCGGCAACCTGATGGGCGCCGAGCGCTTGCCGCGCCTGGCGCAAAGCGTTGCGCCGGCGCTGCTGCTCGTCGTCATCGGCTTCTATGCACAGCGCAATCTCGCCATTCTCTTCGATCCGCCCGACTTCATCTTCGGCTCCAAGACCACCGACGGCTTCATCGAGCTGCGACAGCGCCACCCCGACAAGCGAGCTCTCTACGTCGCCGGATCCTCGCCAGAGTTGATCGACTACCAGTCGGGGTCGTTCTTCGACGAAGTGTACGGGCTCGCGGCCACGGTCATGGCCATCGAGTCGCCGACGGCGAGCAATGTGCAAGACGCGTGCGCCGCGGGCTCGCTGGTCTGCTGCCACATGGGCAGCCCGTGCGACTTGCTGACTCGAGCGATCGGCGAGCTCGGCGCGTCGTGGACGTTCGCGACCTACCCGATCGTCAACTCCCGGCAACTCGCGTGCTTCGAATGCCGTCCGGCCGCCACCGCCAACGCCGAGCTGCCGGTGCACTGAACGCGGCGGTCACGGCACCGCGCCACCTGCCCCGATCACGGCGGGAGACTGTCAGAAAACGAAGATTCGTGACCGTACACGTACTCGTACCCGTACTCGTACACGGAGTTTCCTGCAGAATTCGGGCATTGATCGTGTACGGGTACGCGTACGAGTACGGTTAAGGGAGAAAACCGACAGTCACGGCCGGAGTCGGCGTCGGTCTTCGCTCGCGCAGCAGGAACGCGGCACTGCCCCAGTTGGCGTGGTCGCAATCGCGCCCGTCCTCGGCCTCGCCGGTGATCAGGACAAGCTCGCGCAGATTGCCAATCGGAATCTCGATCGGCATCGGCGGCGTCGCGAAGTCGATCACCGGGCTCTTCCACAAGCTCTCGTTGGTCGGGCTGCGCACCTCGAACTGGACGCTGGCCGCCTCGCACGCTCGCATCTCGTCGGACAGGCCGACGATCGCCTGCAGGACGATCGCGTCCTCCGGCACCGCGTAGCGCAACACCGTCCAGGCATGCGTGCCGATTGCGCGCCGGTGGGTGGTGCCGCCCATCACGACCGGATTGCCCTGCCAGGTTGCGTCCATGCGCGGCTCGGCAAAGCCGAACTCGACCGAGATCGGCTTCAGCTCGGACAGGAAGACGCGCGGCCCTTGCGACAGCGTGACCGGCCGCATGGTCGGCACCGGCGTCGCCGACAGCAGAGACCCGAGCTCTGCGTCGGAAACTCGGCTGCGCCGCGCCCCGCCATCGATGCGAAGGTAGGGAAAGCCCATCGCCTTGCGCTCGGCGGCGCGCAAACCCATCGCCTGCACCTTCTGCACCGACTCGAGGAACATCGTGCGCGGCCCGAGCAACACCGTGCCCTCCCGCGCCATCCGCGCCACCTCGCGAACCGCCAGATTGCGCGGTCCGCCCTTGTCGGCGCGCAAGCCGTCGGTGATCGCCTGCGGCAATACACCGCCGGCCGCGGCGCCGGTCGGCTTGCCGCTGCGCAACTGCTTGTCGAACAGGCGCAGGCCGAGCCACGAGACCTCGCGGTGGTCGCGGGCGAACCAGAACCACACGGGCCCGTCGATCCCTTCGATCTCGTCCGCCAGCTTCTCAGTTACTCCGGTCCGGCCGACATCGGCGCCGTAGCGCACGAACACATCGGAGAACACGGCGGAGGCCATCAGGACGACCGCCAGTAACCCGAGCACGGCGCGCGGCACGCGCAGACGGCGAGCCTGCTCGCCCAACTCGAGCACGCCGAGGCCGAGCCAGATCGCCATCGGGATCAACAGCAGAACACCGCGGTGCGGGTCGATGCGGTTGGTGAACAGCAATACCGCGCAGTAACCGACGGAAAAGAGGATCGTCGCGGCGTATTGCCAAGATCGCCAACCGACCAGCGATCTCACCAGCCCGATGCCGATGAGAACGGCGAGCGGCGCGAAATACATGCTCATCGGCGGCGGGTCGTAGGCCACCACGGCGCCGAACGCGCGCGGCTTCGGATTCGGCGCCAGCAATTCGATCAGCTCGGCGTGCGTCTTTCCGAGCAGCATGCGCACGATCTCGATCTTCGACTCGCGATCGATGGTCCCCGTCTGCGCCGGTGCGAAGCTGCGGTCGACACCGACCAGGGCGGGGATCGTATTCGGGCTGCGAAACAATCCGAACACCTGCTCGCCGCGCGCGTGCAGGAAGTAGTGCTCGCGGCGGTTGACCGTCTCGAACGTCCAGAAACCCGCCGCCATCGCGGCGATGATCACGACTCCCACCCAATGCCGCCACGTCGCGCGCCGCCGATCGACGATCAGGGCGAACGGAATCAACGCCAGGAGGAACAAGACGGCCAGGCGCGCCGGCGCGTACTGCAACGTCGCGACGAACAGGGCCACGCCGCATACAATCGCGCGCGCCAACGTCCAGCGCCGTTCGCGGAGGAACGACCACGTCGCGATGAAGGCGATCACCACCGCGAGGATCGTCCCGGCGATCGAGCTGCCGTAACGGCCGTAGAACAGGATCGGCGTATTGAGACCGAAGAAGATCGTCGCCGCTATCGCCGGCACGCGGCCGAAGTGCCGGCGCACGAAGACGAAGAGGAGCGCCACGGACAAGAGCGTCGCCACCGCGGACGCCACTCGCAGTGTCCAGGGAGTCGCCGACACCCAGCGCATGAGCGCGTAGGTCGGCGGCCCGAAGAACAGACTTGTGTCGCCGGCGCTCAGAACGCCATCGTCCCACAGAAGGCGCTGGAAGAGAAAATGCGCGAAGCCCGCCCCCTCGGAGATCGCGGTGGTAAATCCACTCTGGACCGGACTCTCCCAGGCCAAAAGAGTGCCGGCATAGTCGCCGAGGTCATCGAACAGCAGGAACGCCGTCAGCACGAAGCCGAGCACCAACAGCGCGCCGGCAAAGCGCGACGGCCTTTCGATCGCGACACGCGGCGCGGCGGCCGGCGGCACGGGCGCCGGCGGGCGGAACGGATCCTCGATGCTGGGAGCGAATTCGCCGTCACTGGTCTGACGCGGCGGCGCGACGGCGCGCCGCGGAGCCAACTCGGCTCTCGCCGATCGCCATAGCCAGAAGTGCCACAGCAGCAAGACCGCCAGCACCGCCGACGAACCCACCCGCACCGACGTCGGCGCGATCAACCACTGGCGGACCAGAAGCGGCGCCGCGACCAGATACGCGAGCAACGGCAGCGAGCGGATCAACACGTCGCGGGCGCGGACGAGCGAGAACACGAGGGCGAACAAGACCCCGACCAGAAATACACCGGTGCCCACATCCGCGGGCGAGACGATCGCCGCCCAGTCTTGGATTCGTTCTACCGGGATCAACATGCCGGGGCTCAAAACCGGCGATGCTAACACGATCGCCAAGCCTCGCATATCGACGTCTGCTTGCTTGCGCGCTGGCGTGGCCGATGTAAGCATGCCGGGCGCGTTCAGCTCGGCAGCTCGCGAGCACGCGTTCCGTCGACGAACATCCGGATCGAAGGCCCACACCAGGAATGACGCCGACACCCGTGCCGCCACCTGACGGCATCCGCAGCGGCGAACAGAGCGACCCTCCCGGTGCCTCGGGATTCGCGCGCACTACCGGTTTGGCGGTAGCCGTCTGCGCCGCCGTCCTCGGCGTCCTGAGCGGTGCACCCGACACCGCGACCGCGGCGGCGATCGCGCTGGCGGTCGCGCTGTTCGCCTTCGCCGAGCGCGTCGAGCGCGGCACCGGCGGGGTCGCGGCGATCCCGCCGGCGACCCCGATCGCCTGGCCCCTCGGCGTCCGCCTGGCGATCGCGGCGGCGGTGGCGCTCTGCCTGGCCGCGGCGGCCGCCGTTTTCAACGGGGCTTCGCTGCGGGCCCAACACGTTCCGTGGGCAGGGGCGCTCGCGCTCCTGGCCGGCGCCGCCGCGATGATGCGACCGGCGGCGCCACTGACTCGCTTCGAGCGCCGCGATTGGGCGGCGGTGGCGATCTTGCTGCTCGCGTGCCTGCCGCTGTTTTTCTGGAACCTGACCTCGATCCCGGCCGAAGTACACGGCGACGAAGCCGAGACCGCACTCGATGCTCTCCGCCTCCTCGAAGAATCCGACCGCGGCCTCTTCTCGACGAGTTGGTTCGGCCTGCCGATCCTGCACGCCGCGCCGACGGCGCTCGGCTTCCTCACCTTCGGGCCCGACCTGACCGGCCTGCGCTTGACCAGCGCCGCCCTCGCGTCGCTCTCGGTCGTGCTGCTGTTCGCAATCGCGCGGCGCTGGGTAGCCATGCCGCTCGCCTTCACCGCCGCTCTGCTGCTGGCGAGCCAGCGCTACTTCATCCACCTCGGTCGCGCCGGCTATCACTACATCGACACGCCCTTCCTGAGCCTGTTGGCGCTGTGGTTGATGATTCGCCTCTGGCAGGACCGGCGCGGAAGCGCCGCGATCTGGTGCGGCATCGCGCTCGGTATCGGCATCCAGACCTATTACGCCTCGCGACTGGTGCCGCTGTTGATCGCGGCAACCGCGCTGGCGTTCGCCACTCAGGCGCCGCGCGGCGCGCGGCGGCGCTACGTCACCGAGCTTCTGCTGGTGGCGGTGATCGCCACCGCGGTCGCCGCACCGATGCTGACCCACTCGGCCCAGCACTGGGACGAGTTCTGGGGCCGCACGCAGGAAACCAGCCTCTTCAATGCCGAGTCGCGGCACCACCTCGCGTACGCGTACGGCACCGACTCGCTCGCCGAGCTGTTGCCGATCCAGCTCCAGAAGGCGCTGGGAGTCTTCCACTTCACGGGTGATTCCTCGGTTCAGTACGGCTACCGCGCGCCGATGCTCGACCTGCTCGGTGGTATCCTCTTCCTCGCCGGACTCGGCAGCCTGGCGGCGCGCCCGCGCAGCGCGCTGACGATCATCTGCATCCTTTGGATTGCGCTGCCGCTGCTGATCGGCGGCGCGCTGACCATCGACGCGCCGTTCTACCCGCGGATCAGCGGCATCGTGCCGTTCGTCGCCATTGCGATCGCGCTCGGCGCCCAGCGCGCAGCGCGCGGCGTGGCGGAGACATTTGCCGCACCGGCCCGCCGCCGGCGGGTTGCGGCTGTGCTGATGGCGGCGGCGGTGACAACGGTGATCGGGTCCAACACCGGCTCGTACTTCGGCAACTACGCTCGCAACTACCGCCATTCGCCGATGCGGGAGATCGCCGAATGGATGAGCGCCCAGGGGCGCGGCGCCAAGACGTACTTCTTCGACGAGCTGCGGCACGCGTCGGTCTTCCACGGCACGATCACCTTTCTGGCGGGGTCGTTCGCCCGAGCCGACGTGCCCGACGTCGATGCCTTCCTCGCCGACCGGTCGATCGATCCGCGGCGCAGCCGATTCGTCGTCATGCAAGGCAGCGAAGCCGTGCTGCCGCGCCTCGAGGAGACGTTCGGACCGCTCGAGATCACCCCGGTGACGATCGGTCCGGGCGATCACGTGCGCTTCTACGCCGCGCGGCCGGCGGGACAGGACGACTACGGACTCGATGCCCGGCCGCCCGTCGTGAATGCCGAACGCGCACTCCCGTGGCTCGCCTTGCTGGCCGCGCTCGCAGCGCTGGCGGCACTCGGGGCCGTGCTCGATCGCTTGCGGGCGGCGCGCGCACCGGCACCGACACAAACGGCGCCGCTTGCGGTCGACGAGCCGGCGCAGGCGATCGCGACGGTCGCGCCGCGCACGCCGTCGCGCGGCACCGTTCTCGCCTGCCTGGCGGTGATCGTCGCGATCGGCGCGGCGCTGCGCTTCACACAGCTCGAGGAACTGCCGGCGGGCTTCTACTGCGACGAAGCTGGCAACATCTACAACGCGGCTTCGATCCTGCGCACCGGGCGCGACGAAACCGGCGAGCGGCTGCCGCTCTACGTGTGGTCGTTTGGCACCAGCTACAAGAATCCCGTCTTCATCTACGCGTCGATGCTGCCGGCGGCGATCTTCGGCCCCGGTCCGCTGGCGGCGCGATTCACCGCGGCGGCGTTCGGGCTGTTGGGCGTCGTCGCCATCTTCTTCCTCGGCAGGGCGATCGCGGGGCCGGTCGTGGGTCTGTTCGCGGCGCTCTTCCTCGCCGTCGTGCCGTGGCACGTGCACTTCAGTCGGATCGCCTTCGAGCTGATCAGCTTTCCGGCGCTGTTCACGATCGGTGCCGTCGGTCTGATCGCATTTCTCGACGGCCGGCGCTCACTGGCCTGGGCCGCGGCGGTGCTGGGCCTCAGCCTCTACACGTACGTGCCGGCCAAGCTGTTCGTGCCGCTCTTCGTCGCCAGCTTCGCGCTGATCTTCCGCCACGAGCTGTGGCGACGGCGAAGCGAGGCCGCCATCGCGCTCGCGGTGCTGGCGATGGTCGCGGCACCGGTCGTCATCTTCGACCTCGTGAACCAAGAGCAGGCGAGCAGCTACTTGCGCGGCACGACCTTCGTGACTCCCGACATGTCGGTTGCCGACATCGCCGCGCAGTTGGCGAACAACTACAGCCATTTCTTCTCGCCGATCTTCCTCTTCCACAGCGGTGACGCGGTGCTCCGCCACGCGGTGCGCGGCCATGGCGAGCTGTATCCGGTGCTGGCGCCGCTGCTCCTGCTCGGACTGGCGGGCGTCGTGCAAAGCCGCTCGAAGGGTGCCGCGCTGGTGCTCGTCTGGCTGGCCCTCTATCCACTCGCCGCGATCTTCATCCGGCGCGAGATCCCGAGCGCGTCGCGCTCCATCATCGGCGTGCCGGCGTTCTGCTTGTTGGCGGCGATCGGCGCCGACTGGGTCTGGAACCGACTCGGAGCGCTGCGCACGCCTAGCGTGCGCGCCGGCGTCTGGCGCGCCGTCGCGGTCGCCGGTCTATTGATCGTGCTCGGCGCCCAGACCGTGCGCTACTGGCGGCTCTACTCCGAATCGTATCCGCTCTACTCGGCAGAGACGTATCTCGGCTTCCAGTACGGACACGAGCAGGTCGTCGACTACTTCCTGCGGCACTACGACGAGTACGACCGACTGATTCTCACGACGTCGCTCAGCAACCAACCCGAAGTCTTCTTGCGTCTGTTCGCCGGCATGAAACAGCCCCCGTCGCCGGAGGCGCCGCCGTTCGAGATGCCGCCCAAGCTCAACCGCGGCGCCCCGACGGATATGAGTCTGTACCGCGACGACCGCTTGCTGTTCGCGGCGGTGCCGCGCGACCTCCTCTATTTCGCCGACTACGACATCGTCGACAAGGTCACCGCACCCGACGGCACGGCGGCGTTTCTGCTGGTCGACCTTCGCCAGGCCAAGGACTTCGCCTACGTCTGGATGGTCGCGGGACCCTATCCGGCCACGGACACGCCCGCGGTACCGGATTACGACCCGGCGTCGCCGCCGGCCGCGGCTCCGGGCGGCACGGCGTGGCAACGCTACCAGCAGCGCGCGGCTGCCGTGACGCTCGACGTCCTCTATGGCGAGGACCTCGACGCGTCGTGCGCGTGGGCGATCAATTTCGTGCACAGCCCGATCGACCAGAGGGTGCAGGTCCTCGCCGGCTTCGACGATACGGGCGAGATCTGGGTAAACGACCAGCAGATCGAGTTGCGCGACGACGACAACGCCTTCGCCACCTGGGTCGACACCAGCATCGGGGCCGCCGACCTGCGCGCCGGCCGCAACAAGATCGCCGTCAAGACCTGCGACGAAGACGGCGGCTGGCGGTTCTACTTCCGCCTGGCCGGCGACGACGGCCGGCGCGTCGAGGGCATCGACTGGGAATACGTCTTCGAAGAGGGCCTCTGATGCGGTTCGTGCCGAGCCTGCGAACGTTGACACGCCGTGGCACCGCCGATAGGAACCCTGGGGTTTGGCCCGCCCTGTTCATGAATTTCGTGAAGGCCCGCTCCTTCAATGCCGCCATTAGACTGCACTCCCGCGGGCGCTTCCTCAGCTTATGGATGATGACGACTGGCGCCGCCCTGCGCGCCGCACCGGACAAGGCTTATGACGACTGAGAGCACCGCCAAGGAACAGCCCGCCGTAGCCCCCGCCGCGCGCGCCGCAGAGATACCGAGCGGGCCGACCGCCCTCGACCGCGTCTTGGCGGGCGGTCTGACACTCGAGAAGTGGATCTTCCTGGTCGTCTTCGCGATCGGGGTGTTCCTGCGCTTCTACGAGCTCGGCACGCGCCCGTATCACCACGACGAATCGATCCACGCCGTCTTCTCGTGGAAGATCCTCACCGAGGGCCTGGTCAGCTACAGCTACGACCCCGTCTACCACGGGCCGGTGCTGTACTTCACTTCGGCGCTGGTGATGTTGCTGTTCGGCGACAACGACTTCACCGGACGGTTGAGCGCGGTGCTGTTCGGCTTCGGCCTGATGGCGATGGCCTGGCCGATGCGCCGCTACCTGGGGCGCTGGGGCGCGCTGTGCTTTCTCATTCTGATCACCTTCTCGCCGAGCTGGACGTACTTCACGCGCTTCGTCCGCCACGACATCTACCTCGCGGCCCTCAACATGGCCGCCGTCTACTTCGCCTTTCGCTTCGGCGAGACGCGGCAGTCGACCAAGCTGTACCTCAGCGCCGCCTTCCTTTCGCTGGCCTTCTGCAACAAGGAGGACATGTACCTGACGAGCCCGATCTTCCTCGCCTCCCTGCTGGCCATGATGCTGTGGCCGGTGGCGCGGCGCGAGGAACGTTTCGGCGCCGCGCTCGGGGAGATCGGCGCCTTCCTCAAAAGCAGTTGGATCGCGATCCTCACCTCGCTGGTGATCTTCTGCATCATCTGGGTCGTTCTCTACACGTCGTTCGGCTATCACCCCGAGCACGCCCTGGCCGTCGACGAGGCCATTCGTTACTGGTGGGGCCAGCACAAGGTGAAGCGCATCGGCGGCGCCTGGCACTACTACCTGCCGGAGCTGTTCCTCTACGAGCCGCTGATCACCATCCCGGCGCTGATCGCCATCTTCGCGGCGTTCATGCAGCGCCCGAGCCCGGACCGCTTCACGCGTTTCACCGTCTTCTGGTCGATCGGCACGCTCGCCATCTACGCATGGGCGCAGGAGAAGGTACCCTGGCTACTGGTCCCGCAGTTGCTGCCGATCACGGTTCTCGCGGCGAGATTCTTCGGCCGCCTGATCGAGCGCGGCACGATCGCGAAGCCGGCGGTCGCACTGCCGCTGACCGCCGTGGGCGCGCTGACCGTCTGGTCGCTGATCGCCGCCAACTTCATCTACGACGCGCCGCGACCCGATCAGCCGGAGAACCAGAGGCGCGAGACCATGTTGTCGTACGTGCAGTCCACCTACGACGTCACCGACGTCATCATGCCGCGCATCGAGAAGGTGGCGGCGGACATCGGCACCGGCACGAAGACGCGCCTCGCCATCTCGGGCGATGCGACCTGGCCGTTCAGTTGGTACGTGCGCCATTACCCGGTCAACTGGGCGGCGAACCTGCGCAAGATCGATCAGCCGGTGCTCATCGTCGACAAGAAGCTCGGCAAGATGCACGACGAGGCCCTGCTCGCCGACTACGAGAAGATCGACTTCCAGGTCCGCGGCTGGTGGGAGCCACAGTTCCAGCTCGGCACCAACCCCACCTTCCAGCAGTTCTTCCGCTGGCTGATCTATCGCGACGCATGGAGCCCGCTCGGCTCGAGCGACGCGATCCTCTACGTGCGCAAGAACATCGAGCCGGGCAAGACGACCTACGCCGAGCTCGAAGTGAATCCGCCGCCGCCGTCGCGCAACTATCCGCAGCCGGCGCAACCGGTCGAGGTGGTGGCGAGCTGGGGCGGTGAAGGATCGGGTCCGGAGCGTTTCAAGGAGCCGCGCGCCATGGCGTTCGACGCCGCCGGCAATCTGTTCGTCGTCGACAAGGGCAACCACCGCATCCAGAAGCTGGGCCCCGACGGCCAGTTCCTCGCGCGCTGGGGCACCATGGGCGACGGCGAAGGCCAGTTCAAAGATCCGCACGGCATCGCCGTCGGACCCGACGGCTCGGTGTACGTCGCTGATACCTGGAACCACCGCATCCAGAAGTTCGATGGGAACGGCGGCTTCATCAAGGCGTGGAACGCAACCGACCAGAGCTTCTGGGGACCGCGCGCGGTCGCCGTCGGCCCGGACGGTCGCGTCTACGTGAGCGACACCGGCAACAAGCGCATCGTCTACTTCTCGAGTGACGGCATCCAGATCGACAGTTGGGGAGGCGACGGTTCCGGACCGGGCCAGCTCATCGAGCCGGTCGGCATCGCGGTCATGGAATCGGGCTCCGTCGTGGTCGCCGACACCGGCAACCGGCGACTCCAGTTCTTCGACTCGGACGGCGGCTTCGAGAGCGATTGGAAGATCTTCGGCTGGGAGGAGTTCTACACCGAGCCGTATCTCGCGGTGGACGGCGAGTCGGTCTACGTCACCGACTCCCACAATCACCGCTTCGCCCGCTACCGCGACAACAAGCTCGATGGTTCGTGGGGGTCGACGGTGGAGTTCAACAAGCCGATCGGCATCGCGGTGAACCCGCAGGGCGAGATCTACATCGCCGACACCTTCAACCACACGGTCGACAAGGTGAGCTTCTGATCCAACAGCAGAACTGAATCGTTGCGAGGCTCGATTGCTTCGGTATCGGTATCGCCATCGGTATCGGTATCGAAATCTGCGTCGATAGCGATACCGAAAGCGATACCGACCCCGACGCCGTTTGCGATCGAACCGCGTCTCGCCACGCGCTCAAAAACCTTCGAGCTCGTCGCCCTCGACGCTGATCAGGATCTCCGACACGGGGCTGAGCACCCCGTTGGTGCTGCGCACCCGCACCGCGACGACGGTGTCGCCGTCCTGGAACGACCAGGCGCGCGCGATCGGCAGGCAGAACTGTATGGCGCTGCGCGGGTCGACGAAGGTGAAGTTCCCGAAGGGGTCGCGTGTGCAAGGGAACGCCGCGGGGCGGCCCAGCGGCGCACCGGTGCCGTCGTTGACGCGGCAGCCCAGGTCGTTGAGCGCATCGACGACGTCCTGCTCCGAGGTGAAAGACGGCGGGTCGAACCCCGGGACGCCGCCGAAGATCTGGTTGTCGACATCGACGTCGCACACCTCGGGCGCGCCGTCGCCGAGATCGCGCGACACGAGCACCTGCAGATCGGGCGGCAGGCCGTCGGGGGAGAAGCCGTTCGGACCGACTGGCCGGCCTCCCGCCATCGGTGCCGCCTCGATCACCAGCGAGAACGCGTGACCGATCAGCCGCGTGTAGATATCGCGTCCTTCATCGTCGACGCCGATCGGCTCCACGAACGCATCATCGGCCGCTGCCAGGCCGAAATACGTGATCTCGGGGGGGACCTGAGTACCCACGGGCGTAGGAGTTTGCGGCGGCGATGTCGGCAGCGGTGTCAGTGAGCGCGCGATCCGCACGACGATCTGTTGCTGGTCGCCGAAGCTGCCGAAAACACTGCGCACCCGTGCAGTGACGACGGTGTCGCCTTGCGGGAAATCCCACGCGCGCGCGATCGGCAGGCAGAACTGCGCGCTCGAGCGCACGTCGACGAAGCTGAACTGGCCGCTGTCGGAGTACGTGCAGGCCTGGTCGCTGCTGGTGCGCGCCACCGTTTGTCCCGTCCCATCGTTGACGCGGCAGCCCAGATCGTTGATCGCGTCCACGGTCGTCGGATCGTTGGAAAATACCGGCGGCTCTATCGCCGGAACACCGCCGACCGCGCCGTCTTCGATGTCGCAGACGGCGGGGTTGCCATCGCCGAGCGGCCGCGACAACAGCATCTGCAGATCGGGAAGGCCGACGCTCTCGAATGCCTGCGTGCCGACCGGGCGTCCGTCGAGTCCGCTCTCGGCTTCGACGATGACGCTGAGGCCGGTGCCGAGCTCGCGCTCGAAGATCGGCCGCCCGAGCGAATCGGTGCCGCTGCTCTCGATCGGACGGTTGTCGGCGGTCGTGATGCCGAAGTACGTGATCATCGGGCCTTGCGCCGGACCGGCAGGCGTCGATGACGGCGCGGGGCTCGCCGTCGCCTGCGGCTCGACCGTATGCGTCGGCGTCGGTGTCGCCGTCGCTCGCGCCTCCGTCTCACTCGGTAGCGGTGCCGGCGACTCGGTGTCGTCCGGTGTCGCCGTCGGCGTCGGTGCCGCCGTGCGCACCAACGTCGTCACGTCGTCATCACAGCCGGCGAGCGCCATTCCAGCGATCGCCAGAGCCCCCAGGATCAGCGACTTCTTCATGCCCCCTCCCGTCACCCAACGACGCAGCGAAGTGCAGAATTGCTGCGCGCCGGCACCACCTCATCCACCACTGCAAGGCACCAGGTCGACGAGACCCAATACTCCTACCCCCGCGGGCTCGCAAACCGCAGCTTGCTATCCAGAGCGACGATCGCCGGTTCGTTGAAGTTTGACCAAACCGCGTTTACGATTCGCGGCCAACCGCCCCACAAGGAGCCCGCGTGGAACGCCCCCCAGTCAAACCTCTCTCCCTGACGATCTTCTTTCCGTGTCACAACGAGCAGGAGAACGTCGAACGGGTCACTCGTCAGGCGGTCGACGTCGGGCGCCGGGTCGCCGACGATCTCGAAGTGATCATCGTCGACGACGGTAGCAAAGACCGCACGGGTGAGATCGCGGATCGGCTGGCGGCGGAGATCCCCGAGGTTCGCGCCGTCCACAACAATCCCAACCGGGGCTACGGCGGCGCGCTGCAGCGAGGCTTCGCCGAGGCGACCAAGAACTGGATCTTCTACACCGACGGCGACGGACAGTTCGATCTCGAAGAGCTTCCCGGGCTGATCCCGCTGCTCGACAAGTTCGACGTCGTCTCCTGCTACCGCCTCGATCGCAAGGATCCGGTGATCCGCAAGCTCAATGCATTCGGGTGGACGACCCTGGTCAATCTGCTCTTCCGCATCAACCTGCGCGACATCGACTGCGCCTTCAAAATCTATCCGAAGCCGTTCATCGACTCGACGGAGATTCTCAGCACCGGCGCTCTGATCGACACCGAGATGCTCGCCAAGGCGCGCAACAAGGGATTGTCGATCGGCCAGGTCGGCGTACACCACTATCCGCGAGTTGCCGGCGAGCAGAGCGGCGCCAATCTGCGGGTCATCCTGCGCGCCTTCAAGGAGCTGTTCGCTCTGCGCACCAACATTCAATCGACAGGGAAGAGCTGATCACCGCATCCGGGATCTGCCATGATCATCGAATGCCCGTACTGCTCGACCCGCTTCCGCCTCAACGAGCGATCGCTCGGCGCCCGGCGTCCGACGCTGCGCTGCTCGAACTGCAAGCGAACCTTCCCGCTGCCGGCGCGCCCGGAACCGGAAGAAGAGCTCTCCTTCGAGTATGACGACGGCGCCGACCTCGAATCGAGCGCGGAAGGCGAGGAATACGAAGCCGAAGATGATGATGAAGACGACGAACCGGTCGCGCCGCAGCCGTCGCCGCGCAGCGAACAGTTTCCGCTGCCGATCGGCGACGACGAGCCGCAGCCGTCGCTGTTCGGCGGCGACGATCGCCATCACATCGACGACGACGAGTATTCGATCGAGGAGCCGGACACGCTGTCGGTCGACGACGACGATGGCGACGATTACGTCGTCGACGAACCGGACATCGACGACGGCTCGGAGACTCACCCCGTGCGGCTCAAATCCCTGCTTGCGGTGATCGCACTCGTCGTCGGCGGCTATGCCCTGCTCGCCCTGACGCTGCGCAGCGAGCCGCAATGGGCGCGCAGCCTCCTGCAGCAGGTGCCGCTGCTCGGCAGTGAGATCAACGCGATCGAGCTGGGCAGGGAGATCGTGCTCGACGGGCTCGACGGACGTTACGAGCAGACCAAAGAAGGCAAGACGATCTTTCTGATCACCGGCAGCGCGCGCAACGAACACGACCAGGCCGTGCGCGGCATTCGCGTCGAATTCGAGCTGCTCGGCGCCAGCGGCGCGCCGCTGGCGAAGCAGTCGACGACCTGCGGCAATGCCATGCGCCCCGAC
This sequence comes from uncultured bacterium, assembly GCA_902826395.1. GTDB lineage: Bacteria > Desulfobacterota > Binatia > HRBIN30 > CADEER01 > CADEER01. Next base: position 2,358 of record CADEER010000107.1, on the reverse strand, counting down.
CTGGTGCGCGACCTCACCGAGGAGCAGGTGCGCATCCTGCGCGGCTGGGGCACCAAGCCGCCCGAAGAAACCACCGTACGCCCAGGCGACTCGTGCCCGATCGTCAGCATTTTCATGGACGTCACCGAAGGCGTCACGACGTTCTCCGGCGAAGTCGTGCAGGCCCGGCGCCTGTCGTAGCAGCGCGCCCGCTCAACGAGACTGCGCGCCGGACTCATCGAGTAGCGGGATCCGCTGCGCGGTCTCGAGATCGATGACCCACACGATCCATGGGCGGCTGCCCATGCCGGGAATCATCACCCGCCGCAGCGTCTCGGGGTGCGCGACTCCCATGCCCGGATCGCGCGCGACGCGCACTTCGTAGTGGCGGCCCGCTTCGGCGTCGAACTTCACCTCGATCCTCTGCCGGCTCTCGACGGTGATCGTCCCGACCAACCCCCAGAAGCGAATCCCAATCAACCGCGGCCCCGGCTCGATGACGGCGGTCGTATCGCGGTTGTAGAAGCTGCCGCGAAAGCGCTGCCCCGGGACCGGGATGGTGTCGACCGACGCGATGGTCACCATCATCGAGTCGCGATCGAAATAGCCGCTGACCGTCGCCGTCTCCGACGCGGGGCGCTCGGGCCCCTGGTACATCTTCACCCGCTGCGCCCCGCAACCGAGCGCCGTCACCAGCGACAGCAGGCAAGCCGCGGGGACGGAAACGCGCAGCCGACCGCTGCTCACGCCCCACACCCGAGCGGCGTCAGGAGCGCTTCTCGCCCTGGGAATCGCCGTCCTCGTCGCCGTCCGGCGTGACGTCGATCTCGTCGGGTCGCTTGATCTCCTTGCGGAAGCTGCGGATGCCGCGGCCGAGACCCTCACCAAGCTCCGGCAGTTTCCCAGCCCCGAAAATGACCAGGACGATCACCAAAATGACGACCAGCTCGCCAATTCCCAAACCGAACATAGTGATCCGTTCGTAGCCCGATCCCCGCCACCAAGCAACCGGCGGACCCGTCCGGATCCGCGGGCTCGGGCAGGGAGTCTCGGTCCACACACGGACGCGACAGCACGCAACACGCGCCACTGGTTTGCACTGAAATCGATCTGTAGAGTTGCGCGATGTCCAGGTGGCGAGCGCGGGGTAGCTCAGCGGCACTGTCGCTGTTGCTGCACGGTTTGCTCATCTGGCTGGTCGCGGCTTGGGAGGTGACGCAACCGGACAGCTTGGAGCCCAAGCCCGAGCGCGTCGTCGTCACTCTCGAGGCTCCGCGCGCTGCTCCGCCACCACCGCCGCGCGCAGTTCCTCCCCCTCCTCCGCCGCCACCTCCTCCGCAAGCGGCAGTGCCGCCGCCGGCCGAGGCGGCTCCCGAGCCGGCGGCCGAGGAACCGGCGCCGGAAGAGGCCGAGCGGAAAGAGGTCGAGGTCCCGCTGCCCGAGCAGCAGATCGTCAGCATGCCGGATGCCGGCGTCGAGAAGCCTCCGCCCGACACGCGCTTCCTGAGCGATCGGGACAACGTCGTCGAGCAGGAGTCGGTCAAGCGCGGCGAGCCGGCGCCGTCGCGCGACGAGGACGGCGACGACATCAATGCCGCCGAACCCGACGCGCCCGAGGTTCCGGAAGCGCCAGCCGTGAAAGCGCCGCAGGAGGTCGCCAAGGCGGAGCCGCCGAAGCCGGCGGCTCCGCCCGTGCGCGAGCCGATCCCCGAGCTGGCGGCCCGTCAGCCCGACACCGGCGCCGCGCCGGTGCGGCGCGACGGCGCGGGTCGCCCTCTGCCCAACCTCGAGAGTCTGCTGCCGAACGCGCTCGCGCTCGCGGCTCAACAGGCCAAGCAGGCGCCGGCGCCAGAGGCGGAGGCCGATGCGGGCGGCGGCGCCGAGCAACCGCCGGCCCCGGCGCGGGGACGGCAGCGCAGCGCCGCTGCGTGGGAGCCGAGCACGTCGTTGCGCGGCACGCTCGACCATCTGCCCGACGTTCAACCCGGCAACGTCACGCTGCTGAACACCAAGGCCGAGATGTTCGCGCCGTTCGTCCGCCGCGTCATGCTGCGCGTGTTCCAGAACATGATGATCCTGCTGAAACGCGGCGCGTCGTCGATGCGACCCGGCACCAGCGAGCAGATCCAGATGGAGGCCATCATGAGCCCCAAGGGCGACATGATCAGCCTGCGCGTCATCGAGCACTCGGCTTCGAGGGCGCTAGGCCTCGATCGACTGCTGACCGAGGCCTGCAATCAGGCCTTCTTCGATCGCAACCCGCCGCCGGGCGCCGCCGGCCCGGACGGCAACATCCACTTCATCATGCAGACCGTCGTGCAGACCTATCCAGCAGCCGGCCGCCAGGGCATCGGCCTCAGCGGCGTCTTCGGCGTCGGC
>CADEER010000106.1 GCA_902826395.1 uncultured bacterium | reverse complement strand
CAGAGACACAGAGAACACAGAGATAGGGTGCCCGGGCAGGCAGGGTCGTCGCTCGCGAGGGTGGATTAAGTTCTGCTCGCTTTACGGATCCGCGGCGCGAGCGAGTTGAGGGTTCTCCCTTCTCGACGCCATCTCTGTGTTCTCTGTGCCTGCTATGGTGAAAAGTCGTTAAGCCGCAGCGCTCAGCCGGACGGGTACACCGTTGAGGATCGACTGGCCGACCACCAGCTCGACGTCCTGATCGTCGGTCCAGTCGTTCGCCGACACACCCGGGTGGGCGCCGGCGACGCTCTGCCACGGCGCGGCTTCGGCGTGTCCCCAGCCGTGCGGCAGACTGACCACGCCGGGGCAGATCTCGTCCGTGACGTGCACCTTCACCGGCCCGCTGTGGGCCTTGCTGTCGAGACGCGCCACGTCGCCGTCGCTCAGGCCGGCTCGCGCCGCGTCCTCGGGGTTGACGTAGAGCAGGCAGCGTTCGCGGCCGCTGACCATCGACGGTGCGTTGTGAATCCACGAGTTGCACGTGCGCAGCTCGCGGCGCCCGATGAGCAGCAACTCGTCTCGCGCCGCCGTGTAGCCGCGCAGGTCGGCGAGAAACGCGTCGAGAGCCGCCAGCAGAGGAGCGGCATCGAGCCGGGCGCGCTTGCCGCGATGCTGGATGCGCTGCAGGCCGGGCTTGAGGGGACCGAGGTCGATGCCGTGCGCGGCTTCGCGCAGGTCCTTCATCTTGAGACCCTTCTTCCACGGCAGGAAGCGGTCGCCGTGTGGACCGACGCGCAACAGCAGCGCCGCCATGTGCGTCGGATGCCAGCGATAGCCGAGCTTCTCGAAGACACCGATCACGGGATCGAGAAAGCGATCGCCCATCGGACCGCCGCCGAGACGGCGAATGATGTCGAGCAGAATCTCCCAATCCGCCTTCTCACCGGCACCCGGCGCAACCACGGCAGGCGACCAGCGCGCGAAGTTGCGGGTCGCGAAGCTGCCCATCAACAGATCCACATGGTCTTCGGCCAGCGTCCAAGCGGGCGGCAGAATGATGTCGGCGTGGCGCGTCGTCTCGTTTACGTACAGATCGATCGACACCATGAAGTCGAGGCGATCCAGCGCACCGGCGAGACGGCGGCCATTGGGTGTCGACAACACGGGATTGCCGGCAAAGGTGAGCAGCGCGTGGATCTGGCCATCGCCGGCAGTTTCGATCTCCTCTGCCAGGCAAGCGGCGGGGAGGTCTCCCACCGTTTCGGGAAGACCGCGAACCCGGCTGCGCCAGCGGTCGTGACCATCGCCACCCGGCAGGCGCGTGATCAGTGTCGCGTCGAAGGCCGGGGTTGGGAACATCCAGCCGCCTTCGCGGCCGAGCCGACCGGCGGCGATATTGAGGAGATCCGTCGCGTACGTCGCCAGCGTCCCGTAGCGATTGTTGCAGGTGCCGACCCGCGAATAGGCGACGCCGGCCTCGGCTTCGACCAACTCGACCGCGAGCCGTTCGATGGTGGCGAGCGGCACGGCGCAGAACGCCGCCGCTGCGCGTACGTCGAGGCCCTGCAGCGCCGCTTGCACCTTCGGCCAGCCGACACTGCAACGCCCGACCACGTCCTCGTCGACCAAGCGGCGGTCTATGAGAATGCGCACCATGGCGAGCAGCAGAGCAGCGTCGCCGCCCGGCCGGATCGCGACGTACTCGTCGGCGAGGCGCGCGGTTTCCGTGCGCCTCGGGTCGACTACGACGACCTTGCCTCCGCGCTCCTGAATGGCGCGCAGACGACCGCGGATGTTGGGCGCCGTCATGGCGCTACCGTTGGACACCACCGGATTAGCGCCGACACAAAGAAAGTATGTACAGCGATCGACGTCGGCGACGGGCGTCAGCACCGAGCTGCCGAAGACGTGGTACGACGTCGCGAAACGCGGGCTGGTATCCTGCGATCCGGCACTGAAGACGTTGTGTGTGCCGAGTGCATGGAGAAGCGCCTTGCGCAGAGTCAGCGCACCGTGGTTGTGGATGATCGGATTGCCGTAGTAGACGGCGACCGCGTCGCGACCGAACCGCCGTCGCGTCTCGCTGAGCCGCTCGCCGGTGATGCGCAGCGCATCGTCCCAAGAGATTTCCTCGAAGTCGCCGGTCGGCGTTCGCCGCAGCGGAGTGCGCACGCGGTCGGGGTCGTTGTGGATCTCGGCGACGGCGATTCCCTTGGGGCAGACGAAGCCGTGCGAGAATACGTCCTCCTCATCCGGCCGCACTTGCAAGACGCGATCACCATCCACGTCGATCGCCAGGCCGCAGCACGCCTCGCAAAGCGGGCAGGTACGGTACACGGTTCGCGAGCTCCCCGGATTCATTGTCTGCATGGGGAGACTGTATTAGCGGCACCCCGAGAACGCGAGAAGGTCCGCTTCACCGAGGTCGAGCGGGGCCAGTTCGCCGCTCGGCGGCCTCGCGTCGATCGTCGGGCTCGCCGATCTCAACCCGCGGCTCATCGTGCAGGCGCTCCTCCGGCACGAAGGCAATCCGCATACCCCAGCCGGCGAACGTACACAGCAACCTGCCGAAGTCGGCGAGCGAAAGCTCGATGTCGTCGATGTGCACCACTGCTTCCCCGCGCGGTCCTCCGTCGTCGATGACACACCGCAGCAGCGAGGCACGCGGCGCCCACTGTCGACCGGGCTCGAAATACTCGATCTGACGGCCTCCGGCCGGCACTTCGACCACCACGTTCTCACCCTGCTCGATCACCTCTGCGTGATCGCCCAGCGAGTCGTTGAAGCAATCGAGAATCTCGCGATCCGTCATCGAGCGCAGCAGCGGGCCGAGTTGCAGATGGGTGACGGCGATACCGGGCTCGACGAACTCCACGATCGCCTCGTCGCCGGAACGCGTTATCTTCACCTCTTCGAGCGAGGCGGGGTGAGGTTTGCGAAGACGCATGACCAGAAGGCGGTGCTCAGATCTCTCCAGCGACGCCATGAAGGAGGATGCCGGAGCCGCGAGTTTTGTTGCGCGGCGGTAGATCCGGCCGGACGCTCCGCGAAGCGCGTGCACGCCTTGCCGTTTTCGCCTGCCAACGCTACCTGCAATTCTCTCAATCAGGTCAGACTCAGACTGTTTGAGGTCGCAACGAGAGGAGCAACGATGAATCGATTCATGCCACTTCTACTCGCCTTTGCGTTGTTGGCGGGGTGCGGGTCCGACGACGATGGCGACGACGTCGCAAACCGCGCGATTCATCTCTTTCCGTTGCACGCCGAGCCCGATATCGCGCGCGGCGGCGCCATTGTCGACGCCGCGGGTAGGGAGGTTCTCCTGCGCGGCGTCAACGTCAACTCCTTTGCAGAGTACTGGTCGGCCAATGAGTTTCCGACCACCTTTCCTTTCGTCGAGTCGGACGCCGACCTGATATCGGCGATCGGCTGGAACGCCGTCCGCCTGCTGCTCTCGTGGTCGCGCGTCGAGCCGGCGCCCGGCCAGTATGACGAGGCGTATCTCGATCAGATCGAGAGCGCGGTAGCCGTCCTCGCCAGTCGCGGTATCTACACCATCATCGACCTCCACCAAGACGCCTGGGGCGCGACCCTGGCTGCCAGGCCCGATGAAGTGTGCGGACCATCGAGCCGGCCGGCGTTCGGTTGGGACGGCGCTCCGGAATGGGCCACCCAGGACGGCGGCGCGGCGCGCTGCACGGTCGTGGCCGAGGTACGGGAAACCAGCCAGGCGGTGCGCAATGCCTGGGTGGCATTCTGGAACGATTCGCCTGGGCCCGACGGCGTCGGCATTCGCACTCGCTACGCGCGCATGCTCGGCCACGTCGCGGAGCGCTTTGCGACCGTGGAAGCGGTCGCGGGTTATGACGTGATGAACGAACCCAACGCCTTCTTCGCCGACGATCTCCCCGGCTTCGCGGCGCTCTACGAGGAAAGCTTGAACGAGATCCGCAGCGCCGAAGCGCGTGCCGGCGGGTTTTCGCATCTCGTGTTGTTCGAACCGTCGGCGCTCTGGTCGGCATTGGGCCAGGGGCCGCCGCCCAGCTTCGCGCATGACGACAACGTCGTCTACGCGCCCCACCTGTACACGGGCGGCTTCGACAACGGACCGATCACCGATGCTGCGTTCGCGATCGCCCGCGAAGAGGCGGCGCTGTTCGGCGGCGCGCCGGTGCTCAGCGGCGAATGGGGAAGCGACCCGCGGCGAGCGTCGAACCCGGACGATTCCTACTTTCGCGAACACCAGCGCCTGCAGGACGATTTCCATTTCAGCGCTACTCTCTGGACCTGGCGCGAGTCGTGCGGCGACCCGCACAAGGCCGCCGATTACCGCGCCGGCCGCACTCCCTATGTGTGGGGCGAGTTCGACGTCGACTGCGCAACCAATGAGATCATCGGCCAGCGCGACGACCTGGTCCTCCAGCTCACCCGCGCCGCGATCCGCAACGCGCCCGGGCGGCTCGACGTCGTCGACTACGATCCGTCCAACGGCTCGTTCACGGCGGCGGGCAGCAACGCCGGCGACGGCGACCTCATCCTGTTCTACCCGTCGAGCCACCACGGCAGCCCCGTGATCGACGACAGCGACGGCCTGGGCGATATCTCCGAAACGCCGGCTCCAGGCGGCAATGTCTACGTCGTCGCCGAGGTGTTGGATCCCTCCTGGTCGATCTCGCTTCGACCATGAGATGTGGGAGCGGAACCCTTCGCGAAGTGCGGCTCGAGTCCGCTCGGATACTCGGGAAATCCGCACTTGACATCGAAATCCGGACTTGTAATTAGCGCGCCGTGGTGTCGCGCAAGAAAAGAGCGAGACTCGACGACCGCTCCTCCGGGCCGGTGCTCCGTTTCACGGACGATCACTTCTGGGTTCGAGTAGAAGACGACCTCGCTCAGTTCGGAATCTCCGAGGTCGGCCAGTTGCGAGCCGGCGAGATCGTCGCCGTCGAGTTGCCCGAAGTCGGCGAGCGCCTCGAACGCGGTGAGGTGTGCGGCGAGTTGGAGACCGTGCGCACCGTGCACGAGCTGAGGGCGCCAATCTCCGGCACCGTTGCCGCCATCAACGGCGAGTTGGAAGAGCAACCGAGCCTCGCCAACGAAGACCCCTACTACGAAGGTTGGCTGGTAGAGGTCGAAATCGACGACCCGAGCGAGTTGGACGAGTTGCTGTCGACCGACGAATACGAAGATCTCGTCGCCGACGAGGACGACTAGCGGCTTCTTCGCCTACCGCGATCGCGGCTCGCGGATGTCGGTCCGGTACACCAGCTCTCCCGGCTTGATCCATCCGAGCCGCTCGCGCGCCATCTTCTCGAGGTACACGTCGTCGTGCTCGAGACGATGCACATGGTCACGCACCTTCTGATTGTTGAGAGCGAGCGAGTACGCCGCCATTTCGGCTTCCGCCTGTTGCTCCTGCAGCTTGCGCAAGTGCATCACGCCGCCGCTGCCGAAGACCGCGAAGAAGGCACAGACCAGCAACGCGACTGCGGCGCCGGCGAGGACGCCTTTGAAATTGCGCGAGGGCGGCGGTAGATAGCGCATCGTCGTTGGCTCGTACCGCAGCGCCTCGCAGTCGGCGGGCGCGCGGCCAGCGGCGAAACTAGCGCGTCGCAAGGCGTTCGTCCAACACGTCCCGCACGGGTCGACTCAACGGGGAGGAGTCAAACGGTGAAAATTCGAAGCATCCACGCACGAGAGATTCTCGATTCGCGCGGCAATCCGACGGTCGAGGTCGACGTGCTGCTAGCCGACGGGACGTTGGGCCGCGCCGCCGTTCCCTCTGGGGCATCCACCGGCGAGCACGAAGCCCTGGAGCTGCGCGACAAGCAGAAGCGATACCTGGGCAAGGGCGTGCGCAAGGCGGTCGAGCACGTGAATCACAAGATCGCACCCGTCCTGCGCGGCCGCCGCGCCGACCGGCAGGAAGAGATCGACCGCCGCATGCTCGAGCTCGACGGCACCGACAACAAGCGCAAGCTCGGCGCCAACGCCACCCTCGGCGTCTCCCTCGCGGTGGCCCAGGCCGCGGCAGCCGCGGCCGGCGAGCCCCTCTTTCGCTACCTGGGGGGCAAGCGAGCGGTCACCCTGCCCGTACCAATGCTGAACATCCTGAACGGCGGCGCCCACGCAGACAGCTCGGTCGATCTCCAGGAGTTCATGATCATGCCGGTCGGAGCCAAGCGATTCTCCGAAGGCCTGCGCATGGCCACCGAGGTCTTTCACACGCTGCGCGGCGTCCTCAAGAAGGACGGTTACGACACCGGCGTCGGCGACGAGGGCGGCTTCGCGCCGCGTCTGCCCTCCAACGAGACCGCGGTCGAGATGATCATGAACGCGATCGAGCTCGCCGGCTACAAGCCGGGCCGCCAGATCGCCATCGCCCTCGATCCCGCCTCGAGCGAGTTCTATTCGCAGGGTTCCTACGTCTTCAAGAAATCCGACGGCTCGCAGCGCAGCGGCGACGAGATGGTGGAGTTCTACGATCGCTGGGTGAGCAAGTACCCGATCGTCTCGATCGAGGACGGCCTCGCCGAGGACGACTGGGGCGGATGGGCAACCCTCACGAAGAAACTCGGCAAGCGCGTTCAACTCGTCGGCGATGACCTGTTCGTCACCAACACCAAGCGACTCCAACTCGGTATCGATCGCGGCATCGGCAACTCGATTCTCATCAAGGTCAACCAAATCGGAACTCTCACCGAGACTCTCGAAACGATCGATCTCGCCAAGAGCGCCGGCTACACGACCGTCATCTCGCATCGCTCGGGCGAGACCGAGGACGCGACCATCGCCGATCTCGCAGTCGCCGTGAACGCCGGACAGATCAAGACCGGCAGTCCCTGCCGCGGCGAGCGAACCGCGAAATACAATCAGCTCCTGCGCATCGAAGAGATGCTCGGCAAACGCGCCGAGTATCCCGGACACCGCGCCTTTCACAAACGCTGAGAACGGTCCCCGCGAGGTGCGCGGCGCGAAGCGCCGCGCACCTCTCCAGGCCTTGTCGCACAAGGCCTTCCTCACTGCCGGCGAGTAAATCGATTGGCGCCGCTGGAGCTTCGCCTGCGCAAGTGCGGCTGCACACTTTCACACTCTCCGGTGTGTCAAATTTTTTTTGTGAGATGCTCGCCTGACGTCCCTGGAGAGTGGTCTTCGGACGGATTCTAAAACGCTCTGCTAGAGTCACCTTGCTCTTGGACTCAATCGAAATTTGAACGCCGGAATCCCCCTGTCATCACTGAGGAACCACTTTAAAAAATCATTTCTAAAATGGCATTCTTTCTTGACCGCATCCGAAGTGGACCCTATAATCGGCCACGATCTGGTGGGGTGTGGCTGTTGAGGAGAGTGTCTGTGATGAGAGAGTTCACGAGGTCACACGACGCTTCACCAAGGAGGTTGTTATGGCAGTAGCTCGGAAGAAGGCGGCTCGCAAAAAGACCACGAAGAAGCGTGCAGCCAAGAAGGCAACGAAGAAGACCGCGCGTAAGAAGACGACGAAGAAGGCTTCGCGCGCCAAGAAGAAAGCCCCGGCCCGCAAGAAGACCAAGGCGGCGGCTTCGAAGAAGAAGTAAGTCAGCAACACCTCGCAACAAGCGTCAGGGCCAATCACTCGGCCAGAGTATTCTCTCTCTCGCACAGACACGGGCCGTATAGGCTCACGGAAAGGCTCTCCGATGGTTCGGAGGGCCTTTTCGCATTCTGGGGACGTGCTGCTCGTTCTCGCGTGAACACGCTCGACGATCGGACGCCACCGCTTGCGCGGCACTTCAGTTTAAAGACACGGTGACGTCATGCAGACACGGCTGGGGCCGCTCACCGCCGAGCTCACCGAGGCGGAGCGGGCGAAGTTCACGGCGCCGATGGTCTTGGTCCACGGCTTGTGGGACGAGTCGCGGTCCTGGCGGCGCTTTACCGGATTTCTCCGGCACCGCGGCTGGCGCTGTATCGTCGTCGGTTGGCCGGAGGACGGCGACCGACGGTCGTTGGCGGCTTGCGAACACGCGCTCGGCAGGGCGTTGGACCAGCTCGGCGAACCCGCGGTGCTGGTCGGCCACGATCTCGGGGGCCTCCTGGCGCTGCGGATGGCGGCGCGAACACGCGCCGCGGTCGCACTCGCACCGCTGATCCCGCACGCCGCCACCGTTCTGCAGGGCGCCGGCTCCTGGCTCGAGCGGCGTCGGGGCGTTTCGCTCTCGCCCGGCCGCAGCCTGCGCGACGCTTATCCGGTCGCCCGCCGCAACGAGCCCGCGTCGCTCCTCGCCGAGATCGCGACCGGAGGAGCCGGTGAGCCGGAAACGAATCGTGGGCTTGCGCCGCGGCTGGTTCTGGCCGGGAGCACCGATGCGATCGTTCCGCCAAACGCGGCGCGTGACTTCGCCGCGGCCGGCGGTAACGACATCGAGGTCGTGGCAGGCGGCCACGCTCTACATCTCGACGACGGCTGGGAGGATCGGGCGGCGATCATGCACCGCTGGCTGATCCGCAATCTGGGCGAGGAGCTCCTGGCCCTGTACGAAGAAGCGTGGGCCGATCGCGATCCGTGAGGTGCCTGGCGCGGAGCGCCCGGCCGCACACGCGGCTCAGGCCACGTGCAGGCGGCGGCGCGGAAACTCCCGAGTGAGCGCGCTGGCGGCGTCGGGGACGGCTTCCGCCATCTCGCGCAGACTGCTGTCGACGTTTCGCCGCGTCAGTGTCAGGTCGTAGCGCGCCAGGATCGACCGCACCAGATCGTAGTTGCGCTCGATCGAGTCGGTGACCGATTGATATCCGAGCTGAGCGGCACGAATGCGTTCCCAGTAGGCGAGGGCGTTCAGCTCGAAGAAGTGTGCGTCGGACTCTTTGGGCTCGATGACGATGATGTCGCCCTGGAAACTCGGGTCCTCGCGGAGCTGGCGCAATCCGTATTGCAGGCGCGAGTGAAGAAGGGTGCGGAAGACCTGATTGAGGATGGTGAGCAGACCGTCATCCGCCATGCGCCTGCCCTCCACCTCGTATTCTCCGGTCTGGCGGTTGAGCTTGCGCTTCGGGCGGTTCGAGAAGGGGCGAAACGGGTTGTAGCAGATCACCAGGTCCGCGCCGTGCTCGACGGCGACATCGAGGTTGGCGGTGCGCCGGACGCCGCCGTCGACGTAGTCGATGCCGTGGATGCGCGCCGGTCGATAGAAACCCGGCAACGCCGTCGAGGCTTGCACCGCTTCGGAGATCGTCAGGCTGGAATCCTCGTCGTGTCCAAACACCGCCCGCTCGGCCGTGTCGAGGTTCATGGCGCTGATGTACAGCTCGCGCTTGCGCTGACGGTGAAACTGCCGGAACTCGTTGGGAATGCCGGCGTTCTCGAGGTTGCGGCGCATGTAGCGCTCGATGCTGCTGTTGTCGAAGAGCCCAGACGGCAGGTGAGCGAGCAACGAAGGGAAGTCCGGCCGGTTCCAGTACCACTCGGCGATCGGGCTCACCACCTTGGTAAGGTTGCTGCGCGTCGGTTCGCTGAGGTAGGTGCGGGCGGCGCGCTCGATCTCGGTGGCCATCTTCGGCACCGAGCGCGCCAACGCGAGGATCGTGCTCGGCAAGTATAGCGCCGCGCCGAGCACGTACTCGGCGGGCCGTGTCACGAACTCGCGAAAATTGGGACTGTAGAAGTCCAGGGCCTGAAAGCGATCGAGAACGCCAGATTCGCCTTCCAGGCTCTTCAGCATCTCGGCCGGCGAGATGCCGGCGGCCAATGGCACCGCCAAGACGGCCCCCGCGGACAAGCCGATGTACGTATCGAAGTCCGTCGTTTTGCGATTGACGAGGAAGTCGTCGAGAGCCTTGATACCGCCGAGCTTGAAGGCGCCGCCCGACACCGCCCCGCCCGCTAGAACGAGCGCGACCTTCGGATTCTTTTTGCGGCGCGAAAGATCGCTCTTTTGTACGATGCTGATGCCCATCAGTCAGCTCGCTTAAACAAGTGACAAGTTATTCGCGGATGACGCACCTTGTCAAGAAATCTTTCCGGGATGACGAGTGCTTGCGAGGACGCCGCCGGTGGCGATGCGGTCCTGCCCGACAGCCAGGAGATCCGGGGTATCGAGCACCGTCCAGTAGCCATCGAAGGCGTATCCGTACAGCGGTTCGCCGGCGGCCAGCATCGCTGGGTAGGTCTCGGCGTTGATGCCGAAGCGGCCCTCGCGCATGTAGTCGAACACCTTCGGCTCGAAGACGTGGACGCCGGTGAACATCATGGGACTCAGCGCCTCGTCAACATCGGCCGGCACCCCGAGGAATCGCTTGATCCGACCGTCGCGGTCGATCTCGATGACACCGTAATCGCGCGGTCCGTCGTTGCGCCGCAGCACCATCGTCGCCATCGCCCGCTTGGCGCGGTGCCACTCGATGACCGCGCCCAGGTCGAGATCGATGACCATGTCGGCGTTGAGCACGACGAAGGTATCGCCGCGCAGGAACTCCTCCGCCTTCTTGATCGCGCCGCCAGTGTCGAGGATCGGGTTCTCCTCCGAATAGGTGATCGACAACCCATGGCGATCACCGTCCCCGAGCTGGCGCCGGATGGCATCGCCGAGGTGGTGCAGATTGATGATTACCTCGCGGATTCCCGCCTCGCGCACCACTGCCAGCGGATAGGCGACCATGGGATGGCCCGCCACCTCGACCAGTGCCTTGGGAACGGTATCGGTGAGGGGCTTCAGCCGGGTGCCGAAGCCGGCGGCGAGAATCATCGCCTTCACGGCCGCAGCTCCGGAAAGTACCGCTGCAGGATCTCCCACACGGTGCGCAGCTCGGGCGACGCCGCCAGCAGGCCGCGGATCCGCGTCAACGTCGGCGGGAGGAACTGCAGGTAACCGGGTTTGCCTTTCACGCGATCGAGAAAATGGAATCGGCCGACCACCTTGAACGCCTTCTGGAGAGCGCAGGCGTTGTACACCGCCCAGATCTCCTCGTCGCTCCATCGCCACGGAGCGGCGGGGTGGCTCGACCAGGCTTCGGCGTAGTGCGCCACCAAATCGCGCTCGAGATCAGGAGTCACGGCCTGTGGGGTCACCCGATCCCCGAGCAGCGTCGCCAGATCGTAGGGAGCGGCAGCGAGCAGTGCATCCTGGAAGTCGATGACCCGGATTCGCTCGCCCGCCTGAACGAACAGGTTCCATGCGTGGAAATCGCGGTGGTTGAGGACGCGCGGCTGTTCGCCGAGGAAGCTCGCGATGGCGCTGAAGCGGTTTCGCAGCTCGGCGATCTCATCCGCCGGCAGAGGCCCTTCGAGGCGGCCGCTGAAGCCCCACTCCAGAAAGTGCTCGAACTCCCATTCGTACAGCTCTTGATCGAAGGAACGCCGAAATCCCAAGCAAGAAGTGTCGCGCCGCGCAGTCCCGTCGATCTGGATAAGCAGCAGTTGGTCGATGGCCCGACCGAACAGGCGCCGAACGTCGTCCGCGCCGGCGCCGCTGACCGCGTCCCACAGCGCGACGTCGCCGATATCCTCGAGCAGGAGTACGCCCTCCGCCGATGCGTCGACATAGATCTCGGGCACATCGACGCCGCACCGCACCAGGAAGTTGTGCACGTTGACGTACGGGATCTCGTCGGCGAGGCCGACCACACCGCCCTCGTCCGAGAACGTTCTGGCGCCCTCGGCATCGGCCATCACCATCGCCACCAGGCTGTTCGGCATTCCGGGCGCAGCCCGCAGTCTGATTCTGACGTAGCGACGCGTCGATGCGTCACCGGCCATCGGTTCGCGGCTGGTGATCGCGGCACTGGATCCGAAGCGGTCGGCGACCATCTCTTCGAGTCGCGGGCTCACCTCCGCAGCGTCATTCACGGTGCCCGCCTACCAGAGCGAACCCGACGCGTCGAGGGTCGCCCGCGCCGGAGCGCCGCATCGGCGAGCAGCGGTCTGTCACCTTGACTTCGCAATCTCCTTCGCATAGCCGGAGTTGTTCCTCGCCGGCGGTTCGGAACTCCCTCCATCTCTTCAGAAACGCATCGAAAAAAGTCCATGCTGGAGACCCAGTATCTGCCCGTCCTGCTGACGTTCCTGGTGGTCGGCGCGATCGTGATGCTGATGGTCAACGCCGGCCGCTTCCTGGGGCCGCGCAATCGCACCGAGACCAAGCTCGACGCCTTCGAATGCGGCAACGAACCGAGCGGATCGGCTTGGGGTCGGTTCTCCGTCAAGTTCTATCTGACCGCGATCCTGTTCGTCGTCTTCGATGTCGAAGTCGTCTTCATGTACCCGTGGGCGCTCGTGTTCCGCGAGCTCGGATGGTTCGGCATGTGGTCGATGGCGATCTTCATCAGCATCCTGGCGCTCGGTCTCGTATACGAGTGGCGCAAGGGCGCCTTGGAATGGGAATGAGCTCCGACGCTGCCACCCCAGCGGGCGGCGACGCCCCGCCCGCGAATCCGATCGGCGAGCTGATCGAGCGCGTGCGCGCCATCGCCGGGAATCTCGCGGTAGCGACGACCTCTGACCGCGGCGAGGCCACCATCGTCATCCTGCGCGAGGGAGCGCTCGGCTTCTTCCGCAAGATTCGCAGCGAACCGGGCCTCGACTTCGACATGCTGGTCGACCTGACCGCGGTCGACTACTTCGGCCGCGAGCCGCGATTCGAGGTCGTCTACCACTTCCTTTCGCTCGCGACGAATCATCGCTTGCGGGTCAAGGTCGGCGTTCCCGAGAACGATGCCCGGGTGCACTCGCTGGTCGAAATTTGGAAGTCGGCCAATTGGATGGAGCGCGAGGTCTGGGACTTCTTCGGCATCCGCTTCGACGGCCACCCCGATCTACGCCGGATCCTGATGTACGAGGAGTTCAAGGGCCACCCGCTGCGCAAGGACTACCCCTTCGACAAGCGTCAGCCGCTGACCGAAGAGCGCGATCCGATCGTGCAGGACTGGAAATTCTGATGGCGACCGAAGCAGTCGAATCCCTCGAGCTCCGCGATCCGACCGCGGAGATCATGGACATCCAGATGGGGCCGTCCCATCCGGCCACCCACGGAACCATCAAGTTCAACCTCAAGCTCGACGGCGAAGAGATCCTCGAGTGCGACGTCGAGGTCGGCTACCTGCATCGCGGCTTCGAGAAGATGATCGAGCAGGGCACCTGGACGCAGGCGATCCCCTACACGGATCGCCTCAACTACGCCTCCCCGTTGATCAACAACGTCGGCTTCATTCTCGCGGTCGAGAAGCTGTGCGGCGTCGAAGTGCCGCCGCGCTGCCGCTACATCCGCGTCATGCTCAGCGAAGTGTCGCGGATCACCGATCACCTCACCTGTCTGGGCATGGGAGCGACGGAGCTCGGCGCGATGACCGTCGGCTTCTTGATGAACGAGGCGCGCGAGCTGCTGTGGGACATCGTCGAAGCCGTGACCGGTGCTCGCGTCACCGTGTCGTACACGCGCATCGGCGGCGTCACCCGCGATCTGCCGCCCGATTTCGAGGCACGTATCGGCAATGCCTTCGATCATCTGCGCGCCATTCTCGACGACTGCGACAAGCTGCTCACCCGCAACCGAATCTTCTACGACCGCATGTCGGGAATCGGCTTGCTGTCGCGCGAGGATGCGATCAGCTACGGGCTGACCGGGCCGCTGCTGCGCGCCGCCGGCGTCGCCTACGACGTCCGCAAGGCGCATCCGTACTCCGGTTACGACGAGTTCGATTTCGAAGTTCCCGTCGGCGAGAAAGGCGACAACTACGATCGCTTCCTGGTTCGCTTCAACGAGATCGGACAGAGCCTGCGTATCATCGAGCAGGCTCTGAAGAACCTTCCGGACGGGCCAGTGCGCATCGACGACGCGCGCTTCGTGCTGCCCGACAAACACGAGGTCTACAACAGCATCGAAGGCCTGATGAATCACTTCAAGCTGATCATGGAAGGCGCCAAAGTGCCGGCCGGCGAAGTGTACCAGGCAGTCGAGGGCGCGAACGGCGAGCTGGGCTTCTACGTCGTGAGCGACGGTAGCGGCCGACCGTATCGCTGCCGTGTCCGGCCGCCGTGCTTTCTCGGTATGGGCGCGCTCGGCCAGATGCTGCGCGGCCACATGATCGCCGACATCATTCCCACCTTCGGCATGATCAACATGATCGGCGGCGAGTGCGACCGCTGACTCCCAAGACACCGAATCGTCCGATGGCCGTCGAGTTCTCCAAACCTTCCCGCGATCACTTCGCCGAGATCCTGACCCGCTACCCGAACAAGCGGGCGGCGATCATGCCGACCCTGTGGCTGGCACAGAAGGAGTTCGGCCATCTCAGCACCGATGTGATGACCTACGTCGCCCGGCTGCTCGAGTTGTCGCCGGCGTTCGTCGCCTCCGTCGCGTCGTTCTACACCATGTACTACAAGCGCCCGATGGGCACGCACCACGTGCAGGTTTGCACCAACCTGTCGTGCGCGCTGGTCGGTTCGGGTGAGATCCTGTCGTGCCTCGAGAAGCGACTCGGCATCCGCCCCGGCGAGACGACCGCCGATGGTCGGTTCTCTCTCGACGAAGTCGAGTGCCTCGCCTCCTGCGGCACCGCACCGATGATGCAGATCAACGACGACTACTGGGAGGGTCTCACCACCGAGAAGACCCTCGAGATCATCGAACGCCTGGCGGCCGGTGGGCCCGCCGCGGGCGAGTGACGAGCCCGGATCCAAGCGGTCATGCTGCTCGAGATCGGAATCATCGTCGTCAAGATTCTCGCCGTGATCGGCTTGGTACTGCCGCTGGCCGGCATGCTGGGTTGGATCGAACGCAAGGGAAGCGCTCTCATCCAGGACCGTATCGGCGCCAATCGCGCCAGCATCTTCGGTTTCGCCGGCGCCGGTCTGGTCAACACGATGATGGCCGATCCGCTCAAGTTCGCCACCAAGGAAGACATCATTCCGCGCGGCGCCGACCGCTTCCTGCACACGCTGGCGCCCTGCGTCAACCTGTTCCCGGTGCTCGTCGCCTTCGCCGTGATTCCGTTCGCCGACGTCCTGGTGGTCGGCGACCGCATCATCAACATGCAGATCGCGCCGCTCGGCGTCGGGATCATGTACGTGCTGGCGATGATGTCGCTCGGCGTCTACGGCGTCGTGCTGGGCGGCTGGGCATCGAACAATCGATGGTCGCTGCTCGGCGGCATCCGCGGCTCGGCACAGATGATCTCCTACGAGCTGCCGCTCGGTCTCGCCATCGTCGCCATGGTCCTCACCTACGGAACCTTCGATCTCCAGGCGATGGCGCGCGCGCAGGGACAGCTCCTCTGGGGATGGCTGCCGGCCTGGGGCATTCTCTATCAGCCGGTGGCGTTCTTGATCCTGCTGATCGCCGGCATCGCCGAGAGCAAGCGCATTCCGTTCGATCTCCCCGAGAGCGAGTCGGAGCTGATCAGCGGCTACTTCACCGAGTATTCGGGAATCAAGCACCTGATGTTCTTCATGACCGACTTCGTCGAGGTCATCATCGTCTCGGCACTGCTCACCACCTTCTTCTTCGGTGGCTGGCAGGTTCCGTATCTGACGGCGTCGGGGTTCGTGTTTCCTTGGGGCGGCACTCTCGACCTGCCGAACCTCGTCATCGTCGTCCTGCAGATGGCGTCGTTCACTCTGAAGATCGTCTTCTTCTGCTGGTTCCAGATCATGATTCGCTGGACCATCCCGCGCTTCCGCTACGACCAGCTCATGCATCTCGGCTGGCTCGGCCTGCTCCCTCTCGGCTTCGCCAACATCATCGTCACCGCGGTGATGATTCTCGCGTTTCAGTGATACGCCTGCCTACCGTGCCATGACGCCACTGACTTTCTTTCCGCTCGCCGCGCTGATCGTCGCCGCCGCTCTGGGCGTGATTCTCAACCGCCATCCGATTCGCAGCGGCCTGTGCCTGGCAGCGACCCTGTTCCTGCTCGCCATCATGTTCGTCTTTCTCGATGCGCATCTGGTCGCCGCGCTGCAGATCATCGTCTACGCCGGCGCGATCCTCGTTCTGTTCTTGTTCGTGATCATGCTGCTCAATCTGGAGGCGGAGCTTCCGCAGCGGCGGCGACAGAATCTGACCATCGCCGCTACGGTCGCCGGCGGCCTCTTCGCCGCCGCAGGCATCTATGCCCTGTTCACTTCCGGCGGACAGTTGCCGGGACCGGGAACTGCCGCTGCACCACCGCTCGAGTTCGGCAGCTCGGCCGCTCTCGGCTACCGCCTCTTCACCCACTTCGTGTTGCCCTTCGAGATCACCGCGGTGCTGCTGCTGGTCGCCGTCCTGGGCGCCGTGGTCCTCGCCAAGAAGAAGATGTCGTAGATGGTCCCCGCAACCTACTATCTCGCGCTCAGCATCGTCCTGTTCGTCATCGGCGCCGTCGGGTTTCTGATCCGGCGCAACCTGATCATCATGTTCATGTCGATCGAGCTGATGCTCAACGCCGCCAATCTCGCCTTCGTCACGTTTGCCCGCCAGCAACTCGCCATGGACGGTCAGGTAATCGTCTTCTTCGTCATGACCGTCGCCGCCGGCGAGGTCGCGGTCGGCCTGGCGATCATCATCGCCCTGTTCCGCCATCGCGAGACGCTCAACGCCGACGAAGTGCGGATGCTTCGATGGTAATGGATCGGGAACCGGGAATCGGGAACCGCGAACAGCTCCCGGCCGCCAAATGATCGACGTCTCCTGGACAATCCTGCTGCCGTTGCTGATCGTCACCGGCACCGGCTTCGCCGTGCTGCTCGCCGACCTGGCGGTCACCGGCACCGAAAAGGACGGCTTGGGTTGGATCGGCATGGTCGGTCTGCTGGTGACCGCAATCGCGTCGATCGCCCTGTGGAGCAATGCCGAGACCGGCTTTGCGAACACCATCGTGCTCGACCGCTACGCCGTGTTCTTCAACGTCCTGTTCTGCCTCGCCGCCGGCCTGACACTGCTGATCTCGATGGACTACCTGGCCACCATCGACCTGCACAGCGGCGAGTATTACGCGATCGTCCTGCTGGCGACCGCCGGCATGTTCTTGATGGCGGCCGCCAACGACCTCATCGTCTTGTTCCTGGGACTGGAGACGATGTCTCTCGCGGCGTACGTGCTGGCCGGTATCTGGCGTCCCGACCTGCGCTCGAGCGAGGCGGCGATGAAGTACTTCCTGCTCGGCGCCTTCGCCACGGGATTCTTCCTGTTCGGCATCGCCCTGCTTTACGGTGCATTCGAAACGACCGAGCTCAGCGCCATGGCGTCCCGCATCGCCGACGGCAACGGCATGCAGCACGGGCTGGCGCTCAGCGGCATGGTGCTCTTGCTGGTCGGGTTCGCGTTCAAGGTCGCCGCCGTGCCCTTCCACTCCTGGGCACCCGACGTCTACGAGGGCTCGCCCACGTCAGTGACCGCGTTCATGGCGGTGGCGGTCAAAGCGGCTGCGTTCGCCGCCTTCGTACGCGTGTTCATGTCGACGTTCGCCACCCTCGCCCCCGAATGGAACGCGATCCTGTGGGTGCTCGCGGTCGCGACCATGACCGTCGGCAACTTCGCCGCCCTGCGCCAGAGCAACATCAAGCGCATGCTCGCCTACTCGAGCGTCGCGCACGCCGGCTATCTGCTGGTCGGCATGGTGTCGGCGACCAACCAGGGCGGCGCCGCGGTGCTCTACTACCTGCTGGCGTACGCGTTCATGAACACCGGCGCCTTCGCAGTGGTGATCGCGCTGGGCCGGCGCGGCGAGCCGAACGAGAACCTCGACGACTACGACGGCATCGGTCTGCGCCAGCCACTGCTCGGACTGTGCATGACGGTGTTCATGCTGTCGCTGGCCGGCATTCCGGCTTTCGCCGGATTCACGGGCAAGTTCTATCTATTCAGCGCCGCGGTGCGCGAAGGCTTCGTGTGGCTCGCCGTCATCGGCGTCCTCAACAGCGTCGTGTCGATGTACTACTACGGCGGCGTGCTGATGCGGATGTTCATGGCGGACAACGGCAAGGAAGTGCAGGGGATGGCGCACCGCCCGTACCTCGCTACCACCATCATCGCCTCGGCGATCGGCACGATCTTCCTCGGCATCTTCCCGGGCTGGGCCTTCGAGCTCGCCGCCGCCGCCTTCGCCTCACTGAGCTAACACAGGTCAGAAAACCA
>CADEER010000105.1 GCA_902826395.1 uncultured bacterium | reverse complement strand
CGAGGCCGTCGTCGTCACTGCTACAGCCGAGCAACGCGACCAACGCCAACAGCGACAGTGTCCAGTGGGTTCGCTTCATCGATGATCTCCTGTGGTGGCCAAGGCGGTTACAGGCGAGCGCGACCGTTTCGAAATCCCCTCTCCCTCCGGGACTGTCGATTTTCTCCCGTACTCGTACACGATCCATGCCCGAATTCTGCAGGAAACTCCGTGTACGAGTACGGGTACGAGTACGTGTACGGTCACGAATCTTCGCTTTCCGACAGTCTCCTCCGGGAGAGGGTTAGGGAGAGGGCAATCAAATAATTCTCTGCGACATCGCATGTGCCGAACGTCTGGCGCGAGACATATTGTCACAATCTCAAGGTAGGCCGGCGCCGGGGACGTCGACTTCGACAGCCTCGATGCGGCCGTCGCGGCGCTCCGCCGCTTCTTCCGGGATCAAGGTTCCCGCAGTCAGAATGAACAGCGTCTTGCGGTCGGCGCCGCCGAGCATGCAGGCGATCGCCTGCGTCTCAACCTTGATGCGCTGCGACACGCGGCCACCCTCGTGCACGCGAAGGACTTCGCCGCTGAGCGGCGACGCGACCCAGATGGCGCCTTCGGCGTCGAGGCAGCAGCCGTCCGGGAGCGCGTTCTCGAGCTGCGCCCAGACGCGGCGGTTGCTCAGCGAACCGTCACCGGCGATGTCGAACGCCGTCATCCGCGCCGCGAACGATTCGCCGACGATGAGAGTCTTGCCGTCCGGCGTGATGACGCTGCCGTTGGGAAACATCAGATCCTCGGCGACGACGCGGACCCGCCCGTCGGGATCGACCAGCGCCAGCTTGGCCGGCACCATCTCGGAGCCGCCCTGGAAGTCGGCGCCGAAGTTGCCGACGTAGGCGCGGCCGCGCGCGTCGACGACCATATCGTTGCAATGGAAGGTCGCGATGCCACTGAGATCGGCGTGTTCGACGAGGCCCTGTGGATCGAGGCGCAGCAGCTTGCGGTCGCGCATCGAGACCACCAGCAATCTGCCGTCGGGCAGCCAGCCGAGCCCGGAGGGATCGTTCGGCACCTCGACCACAACCGTCGATCGTCCATTCGCATCGACCGTCATGACCCGCTGCGCGTGCATGTCGGAGAACCACAACACACCGTCGCGCCAGCGCGGTCCCTCGGGGAAAGCCAAGCCATCGAGAATCACTCTGGTCGTCGCCATGACGAGCGACTTGAGCACAACTCCGCGGCAGTGGTCCAACCGTGCGGCGATCAGCCGACCAGCTTCAAGGGTCATGGTTCGCCGGTTTGACCGGCGCCGCGATCGGGGGTTGAAGGTGGGCATTGGGACCATCGGCCAAAGTCGTTGTCGCATCGCTCTCGGCGGCTTTGGTCGCGATCGGATGGCATTTCGTCTATCCGCTGCGACCCTCGATCGATCTGCTGCAGCGGCTGGAGCCGATTGCAGAGATGTCGCCGTACATCTCCGTCGAACCGGTCGAGATCGGCGGCTCACTGCGCCGGGCTCTAGTCTCGACGCGGCGCCGGGTGTGGCTGAGGAAAGTGCCGATCTCCCCAGATGCCGTGTTGGCGTTCAGCATCGGCCTGCGCGAGTCGAGTTGGGAGCAGCCCGGCGATGGCGTCACGTTTCGCGTCCGAGCTCGGGTGGGGCAGCGACACCCGCTGCTGTATTCCCGCTACGTCGATCCCAAGGCCAATAGCGCCCACCGCCGCTGGATCGATGTTCGCCTGCCGCTCGCCGATCTCCTGAGCTCCGACGGCGCGCTGCCGTCGCAGGCCGACCTCGCCTTGGTGGTGACGCCCGGATTGCGCGGCGATGCGCGTCACGACGAACCTGCGTGGGCAGACGTCCGCGTCGAGATCGACGAGGGACAGAGCTCGCGCGGCGTGCGGCGCCCGAACGTCGTCCTCGTGTCGATCGACACGCTGCGCGACGACAGCGTGGGTCGCTCCGGCGATCGCCTCTCGGCGACGCCCCACCTCGATCGGCTTGCCGTCGAGGGCTTTCGCTTTCGGCGTGCCTATGCGCCGGCCAACCACACGCTGCAATCGCACATGTCCCTGCTCACCGGTCTGCTCCCGAAGACGCACGGAGTGTTGCCCGGTATCGGCCGGGATCGCGCCGTCGGCGTCGCGCCGCTGCCCGAACGCCGCATCACCCTGCCCGAGATCCTGCGCGCCCATGGGTACACGACGGCGGGGTTCGCCTACGATTGCGTCTGGCTGCAGAAGCGATTCGGCTTTGGGCAGGGGTTCGAGCGCTACTCGGTGCACCACGTCGACGCGGAGGCGATGAACGATCGCCAGATCTTTCCCTGGCTGGACGCCAATCACACGGACCCTTTCTTCTTGTTCGTGCACTACTACGACGTGCACTCCGACTGGCGGAAGTTGCCCTACGATGCGCCGGACGATCTGCGCGCGAAGCACGCCGGCGGCTACACCGGAGACTTCGACGGGTGTCGAGAGGACACCTGCGCGACCCGCAACCTGATGCGGCTCGACGCCGAACGAGCGCCGCTTGCGGACGAGGATCTGCGGTACATCCGCGCTCTCTATGACGCCGGAGTGGAAGCGACCGATCGCCAGGTCGGCCGGCTCGTCGAGCGACTCGCCGCGCTGGGCGTGCTGGACGATACACTGGTGGTTGTCGTGTCGGACCACGGTGAGGAGTTTCGCGAGCACGGCAGGTTCGTCCACACACAGCTCTACGAGGAGACGGTTCGCATTCCGATGATCCTGCGATTGCCGGGGCGGATCGCCGCCGGCTCCGGAACCGATCATCCGATCAGTCTGGTCGACCTCGCGCCGACGATCCTCGATCTGCTCGGCGTCGACGAGCCGGGAGAAATGGAGGGTCGCAGCCTGCGACCCCTGCTCGATGCGCGTCAGCTCGCGGTCGCGCCCGTCTACTTCAGCGACAATGTGGCGGAGGGCGTCGTCGATTGGCCATGGAAGCTCATCCGCCAGCGACATCGGACGGAGCTTTTCAATCTGGAGGTCGATCCGATCGAACGCGACGACCTGAGCATCCGTGTTCTCGAGCAGACGCGGCGTTTGAGCGCGCTATTGGAAGGCGAGGTAGGCGAGGCAAACGGTGCCGACCGGCGGATCGACGCCGGCGAAGGAGATATCGAGCGCCTGCGTGCGCTTGGTTATGTCGAGTGACCGGACTCGATCGTCGCACCTCCGCCGCTCGGGTTGCTGGCCTGTTCGCTAGCAGAAAGACGACGCCGTAGGGGCGCGTATCGTCCCCCGACTGGATTGTCGCACCCGGTCGGCACACCTGCCGCTGGGGTCCGCCCTACTCTCTCTTGCTGACGTTGACGCGCCCGATGCCGTCGCCGTCGTGTCGGCGGATTGAGCCCCCCTTTGACCCGCGGCCTTGACGCGCCCGCCCCAAAGAGGGAAATTAATCCCACTTGGGAAAAAGATCCCAATCCAGCTTCCGTTCGGAACAGAGGAGGATGTGATCATGGTCAGCTCGGCTCGAAGTGGGTTTGGTACGGCAGTCTGGATGCTCGCGATAGCGGTATTCGTCACGTCGCCGGCGACGGCGGCCGACATCGCGGTGAACACAGCGGCCGCTGCTATTGCGGCGGACGGCGCATGCTCGGTTCCTGAAGCGATGCAGAACAGCAACGCCAACGCGCAACCCAATGCGGATTGCGCCCCGGGCAGCGGCGCCGACCGCATCGACCTGAGCGGCGCCGGCGGCGTCATCACTCTGGCGGCCGAGCTGGTCGTGCTCGACGCCGAGGGTGGTCTCACGACGATCAGCGACGGCGCGATCAGCGGCGGCGGGGCGACGCGGATCCTGCGCGTCGCCACCGATACGAATCTCACCGGCGTGACGCTCACCGGCGGGCGCGTCGAGGGCAACGGCGGCGCCGTGCTGATCGAAGGGGCGGCGCTCGTCATCGCCGACAGCGAGCTGAGCGACAATGCGGTGACCGGCGACACCGGTTCTGGCGGCGCGATCACCAACTCCACCGGCGGAACGCTGACGATCACCGACAGCCGACTCGACGACAACGTCGCGCCGCGCGCCGGCGGCGCCATCGAAGAGGCGTCGGGCGCCGCCCCGGGTGTTGTTGCCGTGACCCTCACCAACGTCGACTTCGATGGCAACCGCACCGAGGGCAGCGCGACGACCCCGGGCAACGGTGGCGTTCTGCATGTCACCGGCACCGCCGACGTGCGCATCAGCGGTGGCAGCCAGACGAACAACTTCGCGGCTCTCGAAGGCGGCGCTCTGTGGAACGGCGGCGGTACGATGATCGTCGACTCCGTCGAACTGACCGATAACGTCGCATCGGGCCCTGCGGCCGACGACGGCGGTGGCGCCATCTTCAACAACGCGACCGGCGGCGCGGGCACGGTCGTCATCACCGACAGCACCATCGAGCGCAACGTCGCCGACGGTGCCGCGGGATCGGGCGGCGGGATTCTCAACAACGACGGCGGTTCGATCGAGGTGAGCGGCGGCTCGATCAGCGACAATCAGGCGGTGCGCGCCGGCGGCGGCATCGAGTCGCGCGGCGGGACCGAAACGACCCTCACCGATGTGACGATGGAGTCGAACGTCACCGGCGCCGTCGGCGCGGTGCCCGCCAATCCCGGCAACGGCGGCGCGCTCCACGTTACCGCGGACGGCGACGTCGTCGTCAGCGGGGGTGTGTTCGCGACCAACGTCGCTGCCGCCGAGGGCGGTGGCCTGTGGAACGGCAGCGGCACGATGACCATCGACGGCGCCGTCATCGGCGACAACGTCGTCACCGGCGGCAGCGCCGATGCCGGCGATGCGGAAGCGCAGGGCGGCGGCGGCATCTTCAATCAGGCGGGCATGGTCGTCGTCACCAACACTCGGATGATCGGCAATCGCGCCGAAGGCGCAGTCAGCTCCGGCGGCGGCATCTTCGGCAACGAAGGCACGACCTTGCAGATGATGGATTCCGAAATGCGCGGCAACACCGCCAATCGCGCCGGCGGCGGCATCGAGGTGCGCGCGGGCTCCACCACGACCTTGCATCGCGTCACTCTCTCGCAGAACACCGCCAACACCACCGGCAGCGGCGGCGGCGGCAATGGCGGTGGCTTGCACGTCACGGGTGACGGCGATGTCGACATCTCGAGCTCGGTGATCGCCGACAACATTGCGGCTACTGAAGGCGGCGGACTCTGGAACAACACCGGCCGTATGAACATCGCCGCGACGGCAATCCTGAACAACGTCGGCCAGGGAGCCGATGCCGCGGACGGCGGCGGCGGGATCTTCAACAACGCTGGCGGCGGCACGGGCGGTACGGTCGTTGTCTCGAACAGTCGCATCGTCGGCAACCGCGCCACCGGCGCGGCGGGATCCGGTGGCGGCATTCTCAACAACGACGGCGGCACGGTCGATGTGATCGACTCGGTGATCGCCGGCAACACCGCCAACCGCGCCGGCGGCGGCATCGAGCTGCGTTCCGACTCGACCGCCACTCTGACCAGGGTGACGCTGGGCGGCACGGCGAGCACCTTCGCCAACGATGCCGGCGCCAATCCCGGCAACGGTGGCGGTCTGCACATCACCGGCACCGGTGCGGCCAGCGTCGACGACTCGACCGTCGGGTTCAACATCGGCGCCGAGGGCGGCGGTTTGTGGAACTCGCCGGACGGCGTTCTGTCGGTGTTCAACTCGACGGTGTCGAACAACACGGCGCGCACCTCGAGTGGTGGCGGAATCCATCTCGAGGCCGGGATGGCAACGCCCACCGCCGTCAACGCTCTGAGCTTCGTCACGGTAGCGCTCAACTCCGCCGCCGCGGGCGGCGGCATCATGGTCGAGCCCGGAGTCAGCGCTGCCGCCGAGAGCAGCCTGATCGCGGAGAACTCCGCCGACGACATCGCCGGCGATCTCGGCGGCTCCTCTACCGTGACCGACGTCGGCGACATCGACGAGCTGCGCTTGTACGGCGGTGCCACGGCGACGCACCGGCTGCGCTCCGGCGCCGCGGCGATCGATGCAGCGAGCGCTGCGGTCTGCGAGGCGGCACCGATCGACGCCTCGGACCAACGCGGCGCCGGGCGTTCCGACGCATGCGACGCAGGCGCCTTCGAGCGCAACGACGAGCCGGTGATCAACGTCGTCGCCACCACCGGCGGCCGCATCGACGTCAGCGGCGGCCCGCTCGACGACGTCGAGGTGCTCGGCTTCACCCTCGTCAACGGTGCTTCCCGTACGGTTGCCCTGCAGGGTATTTCGGGCGTCTTGTTGGTCAACAGCGAAGCCACCGACGCCGACCTCGTCGGCGATCTGCAGGTCTTCGTCGATGCAGACGGCGACGGCGCAGTGGACTCCGGAGCGACGCCGGTCGGCGCCGGCACGCTGAACGGCGACAACACGTTCTCGGTCGTGTTCGACGACGGCGCCGCGCTCGATGCCGGAGAGAGCCGCAGCTACGTCGTCACCGCCGACATCGGCAGTATCGCGGCACCGCTCGCGCGAGCCTCCACTGTCGCCGGCGGTATCCTGGCTCTCGGACTGCTCGGCCCGCTGCCGCTGGTCGGCTGGCGACGACGCATGTCGTGGCTCGCGGTCCTCGCGCTGCTGTTCATGCTCGGAGTCGGTTGCGGCAGCGATGATGTCGACAGCGGCGGCGGCGACATCGAGGTGGGGGGCCTCGACGGCGGTGCCGCCATCGTCAACGGCGACCTCCAGTTCCTCCTGACTGGTATCGACGGCGACGACCCGGTCGTCATCGGTAGAGGGTTGCCGATCAACGGCCCGGCAATCGATCAGTAATCCTGGCCGGGTCGTTGAGGAGGGCCGGACCGCGCAAGCGGCCCGGCCCTTTTCATTGGAAGCAGCGATGCACCGCCGCCGTCGCAATCACGGCGCGACCGCGGTTCGTTGCAGACGGGTCACCACTTTCGCGCCGTCGGCGTCGGCAAACCCCGCTTTGCCGTGACCCTCACCAACGTCGACTTCGATGGCAACCGCACCGAGGGCAGCGCGACGACCCCGGGCAACGGTGGCGTTCTGCATGTCACCGGCACCGCCGACGTGCGCATCAGCGGTGGCAGCCAGACGAACAACTTCGCGGCTCTCGAAGGCGGCGCTCTGTGGAACGGCGGCGGTACGATGATCGTCGACTCCGTCGAACTGACCGATAACGTCGCATCGGGCCCTGCGGCCGACGACGGCGGTGGCGCCATCTTCAACAACGCGACCGGCGGCGCGGGCACGGTCGTCATCACCGACAGCACCATCGAGCGCAACGTCGCCGACGGTGCCGCGGGATCGGGCGGCGGGATTCTCAACAACGACGGCGGTTCGATCGAGGTGAGCGGCGGCTCGATCAGCGACAATCAGGCGGTGCGCGCCGGCGGCGGCATCGAGTCGCGCGGCGGGACCGAAACGACCCTCACCGATGTGACGATGGAGTCGAACGTCACCGGCGCCGTCGGCGCGGTGCCCGCCAATCCCGGCAACGGCGGCGCGCTCCACGTTACCGCGGACGGCGACGTCGTCGTCAGCGGGGGTGTGTTCGCGACCAACGTCGCTGCCGCCGAGGGCGGTGGCCTGTGGAACGGCAGCGGCACGATGACCATCGACGGCGCCGTCATCGGCGACAACGTCGTCACCGGCGGCAGCGCCGATGCCGGCGATGCGGAAGCGCAGGGCGGCGGCGGCATCTTCAATCAGGCGGGCATGGTCGTCGTCACCAACACTCGGATGATCGGCAATCGCGCCGAAGGCGCAGTCAGCTCCGGCGGCGGCATCTTCGGCAACGAAGGCACGACCTTGCAGATGATGGATTCCGAAATGCGCGGCAACACCGCCAATCGCGCCGGCGGCGGCATCGAGGTGCGCGCGGGCTCCACCACGACCTTGCATCGCGTCACTCTCTCGCAGAACACCGCCAACACCACCGGCAGCGGCGGCGGCGGCAATGGCGGTGGCTTGCACGTCACGGGTGACGGCGATGTCGACATCTCGAGCTCGGTGATCGCCGACAACATTGCGGCTACTGAAGGCGGCGGACTCTGGAACAACACCGGCCGTATGAACATCGCCGCGACGGCAATCCTGAACAACGTCGGCCAGGGAGCCGATGCCGCGGACGGCGGCGGCGGGATCTTCAACAACGCTGGCGGCGGCACGGGCGGTACGGTCGTTGTCTCGAACAGTCGCATCGTCGGCAACCGCGCCACCGGCGCGGCGGGATCCGGTGGCGGCATTCTCAACAACGACGGCGGCACGGTCGATGTGATCGACTCGGTGATCGCCGGCAACACCGCCAACCGCGCCGGCGGCGGCATCGAGCTGCGTTCCGACTCGACCGCCACTCTGACCAGGGTGACGCTGGGCGGCACGGCGAGCACCTTCGCCAACGATGCCGGCGCCAATCCCGGCAACGGTGGCGGTCTGCACATCACCGGCACCGGTGCGGCCAGCGTCGACGACTCGACCGTCGGGTTCAACATCGGCGCCGAGGGCGGCGGTTTGTGGAACTCGCCGGACGGCGTTCTGTCGGTGTTCAACTCGACGGTGTCGAACAACACGGCGCGCACCTCGAGTGGTGGCGGAATCCATCTCGAGGCCGGGATGGCAACGCCCACCGCCGTCAACGCTCTGAGCTTCGTCACGGTAGCGCTCAACTCCGCCGCCGCGGGCGGCGGCATCATGGTCGAGCCCGGAGTCAGCGCTGCCGCCGAGAGCAGCCTGATCGCGGAGAACTCCGCCGACGACATCGCCGGCGATCTCGGCGGCTCCTCTACCGTGACCGACGTCGGCGACATCGACGAGCTGCGCTTGTACGGCGGTGCCACGGCGACGCACCGGCTGCGCTCCGGCGCCGCGGCGATCGATGCAGCGAGCGCTGCGGTCTGCGAGGCGGCACCGATCGACGCCTCGGACCAACGCGGCGCCGGGCGTTCCGACGCATGCGACGCAGGCGCCTTCGAGCGCAACGACGAGCCGGTGATCAACGTCGTCGCCACCACCGGCGGCCGCATCGACGTCAGCGGCGGCCCGCTCGACGACGTCGAGGTGCTCGGCTTCACCCTCGTCAACGGTGCTTCCCGTACGGTTGCCCTGCAGGGTATTTCGGGCGTCTTGTTGGTCAACAGCGAAGCCACCGACGCCGACCTCGTCGGCGATCTGCAGGTCTTCGTCGATGCAGACGGCGACGGCGCAGTGGACTCCGGAGCGACGCCGGTCGGCGCCGGCACGCTGAACGGCGACAACACGTTCTCGGTCGTGTTCGACGACGGCGCCGCGCTCGATGCCGGAGAGAGCCGCAGCTACGTCGTCACCGCCGACATCGGCAGTATCGCGGCACCGCTCGCGCGAGCCTCCACTGTCGCCGGCGGTATCCTGGCTCTCGGACTGCTCGGCCCGCTGCCGCTGGTCGGCTGGCGACGACGCATGTCGTGGCTCGCGGTCCTCGCGCTGCTGTTCATGCTCGGAGTCGGTTGCGGCAGCGATGATGTCGACAGCGGCGGCGGCGACATCGAGGTGGGGGGCCTCGACGGCGGTGCCGCCATCGTCAACGGCGACCTCCAGTTCCTCCTGACTGGTATCGACGGCGACGACCCGGTCGTCATCGGTAGAGGGTTGCCGATCAACGGCCCGGCAATCGATCAGTAATCCTGGCCGGGTCGTTGAGGAGGGCCGGACCGCGCAAGCGGCCCGGCCCTTTTCATTGGAAGCAGCGATGCACCGCCGCCGTCGCAATCACGGCGCGACCGCGGTTCGTTGCAGACGGGTCACCACTTTCGCGCCGTCGGCGTCGGCAAACCCCGCTGCCTCGATCGAATCGCCCGGCTGCAGCGCGTCGATGCGGAAGCGGCGGTCGGCCGCCGCACTCGAGTCCAGATAGACCGTCGATTCGGTCACCCCCAGGACTTCGTCGTCCAGAGTGAAGCTGTTTGCGTCGGCCGCGACCGCCTGCACCTCGCCGCGCTGCTGGAAACTCGGCGGCGGGTAGACCGACAGCGTGTCGGCGATCACGGTGCCGTCGCGCACGAAGCCGCGCACCTGCACGCGAACTCCATCGGCGGGCGCGAGCGTGGCGTTGTCGGTGCGCTCGGCGGTGGCCGCGTCGACGGGTTGGCCGTTGAGGCGAAAATCATCGAGACCCGCGAAGTTCGTGATGACGGCGTCGATCGAAACTTCCTCGCCCGGCTGGCCGATGCTGCGCGTGCGCACCTCGACGGCGGCGGCGATGAGCGGAGCGCCGGCTTCGGCGCCCTGAACCCCGGCGGCCTGAACGAAGGCGCCGGACTCGAGTGGACCCGCCGTCTCGGTGACCACGGCATCGCTGAAGTCGACGACGAGCTCACCGATTTCGAATCGCCCGGCGGCGACATCGAGGTCGCGCACGAAACCCTCGATGTCGATCAAGGTGATGCCGGGCATGTAGGTCGGACCTTCCTGCAGCGACGTCGCGCGCAGTACGCCGTCACCATCGAGCAGACCGCTGACGGCGATCAGGTCGCCGACCGCGAGCTGCGCTGGGCCGGTATTGATGAATCGCGTGTTCTCATCGATGCGCACCGCCTGGCCGAGCGCGGTGAGAGTGCCGACTCCGTCATCCAAGACGAGCTCGCCGATCGGTCCGTCGACGAAGCGGTCGAACTCGATCAGCGTCGCGCGGGCGCCGTCGTCGTGCAGCTCGCCGACGAAGCGGACGATGTCGCCGGCGCGCAGGCTGTCTTCGGTTGCGGGCATGCCGTTGAACACGAACTCCGTCTCCGCGGTGTCGAACTCGATGCCGTTCACGAAGACGCTGCCGAAGCCCGAGACGATGCCGGTTCCTTCGATGCCGGCGAGGATGCCGCCGTTGCCGCACGATGCACACGTCAGAAAGACGGCGAGCTCGAGCAGGCGCCGTCTGAGCTTGGGCCGGGAATCGCCGTTCATCGTTTCTTCTCCGTATCCTCTTCCGCGCCGTCGATCGGATCGTGGAAGACGTAGACTCCCAAGCCGGCGCGAATACCGCGACCATCGACGGATTCCTTGCCGGCCGCTTGCACCTCGTGCGACTCCAGCCAGTCGTCGAGAATCTCGAGCAACTTCTGCGCGTGCTCCGCAGCCAACCGGTGAAAGACCGGCAGCATGCGCGCGTCGAGGCGGCTGTCGAACACGGTGCGTTGGAAGCGCGCCGGTCGATCGGCGCCGCGCGTCAGGTTGTAGGCGATCGTGTCGAGCAGGTCGTGCGTCGCCGAACCCAGCATGCGCACTCCCTCGATGTCCCCGGCTTCCGGAACGTAGGCGCGCTTCAAGATCCGCACCGCGCCTCGCGTGCGGCGCACGGCGCGGACGCGCTCCAACTCGTCGAGCATCGCGCTGACCGGCATGTCGCCGCTGTAGCGCCTGACCAGAGCCGGAAAGCCGGTGTCGTGATCGGTGAGCGAAAGCTCCTTTGGTCCGCCCTGCGCATCGGTGAAGTCCGCATCTCGATGCCAGCCGGACAACACTCGCGTGGCGCGGTTGGCACCGCCCCACGAAATGGTCCGGTGATCGGCGTCGACGCTGTCGCGCAGTCGTCTCACTTCCTTCCGAGTCAACCCGGTTACGATCGCCACTCGCGAATCCGTCGCGCGCTTGCCGAGTCGCGCTGCCTCTTCGCGCGCGACTTCCGCGTACACGCCTTTCACCACTTCCGCGAAGTCGTCGTACGCCAAACCGTGATGCAACAGGACGCGCACCAACGGCCGCAGTAGATGGCGGCAGGCTTGGGCGAGACGCGTTCTGGCGGACTCCGGCACTTTGGGAAGTCTATCCCAAAGGCCGATCTGAATCGCCCCCGTTCCGCACAAAATCTGGTGCGAACCTCGCCTCAGCCGCCGGCCGTGCAGCCGTTCAGGGCGCGGCCCACGGCGGCGATCAACTCGTTGACGCGGACGACGCCGTCGCCGTTGCTGTCGGCGGCTGCGCACGCCGACACCGGGGAGCGAGCGAGGGCGACGTTGACGGCCGTGATCAGCTCGCTGATCGTCACCTGACCGTTGCCGTTGCAGTCGCCCGGACAGGCGGGCGATTCGGTTGGTTCACCCGTGGCCGCGGTGGTCGGCTCGCCGGTCGGGGTTTCTGTCGCCATTGGGCCGGTCTCGCTGGCCGTCGCCGTCGCTTCCGGCGTCGCCGTCGCGCCGGTAGGCGTGTTGGTGGCCGTGGAGGTCGGCGGCCGGCTTCCGGTCGGCGTCGCGCTGGATGTCGCGGTGCGCGTCGACGTCGCGGTGCGCGTGTGTGTGGCGGTGCTGGTACCTGTCCTCGTCGCGGTGCGCGTCGAGGTGAACGTCGCGGTGCCCGTCGAGGTCGAGGTGCGGGTCGCTGTGGACGTCGCGGTGTGCGTCGGCGTGTGCGTTGCCGTTGCCGCGGGCGGCGTTTGAGTCACCGTCGCGGTCGGCGTGTCGGTGCTGGTGGCGGTCGGCGTCGGCTCGGCCGCCGCGAGATCGGTGCGCGCGAGCATCGCGGCGTCGAACAGCGCCACCCACAGCGATCGGCCAGGGCCGCCGGCGATGCCGGTGGGACCGGAGCTCGGCAGCGGCAGCGAGAACTTGGTCACGACGCCGTCCATCGTGACGCGGCCGATGCGGTTGCTCGCGTTCTCGGTGAACCACATCGCACCGTCCGGTCCGGCGGTGATCTGCTGCGGGAAGGAAGAGGGGATCGGTGTGCCGAGCTCGGTGATGACGCCGGCGGTGGTGATGCGCGCGACGCGGCCGCGTTTGTTCTCGACGAACCACAGGTTGCCGTCCGGCCCGGCGGCGATGCCGTACGGCTCGGTGTCGGCGGTCGGCACGTTGAACTCGGCGCGTGTGCCGTTCGGCGTGATGCGGCCGATCTTGTTCGCCGTGCGCTCGGTGAACCAGAGGTTTCCGTCGGCACCGACAGCGATGCCCTGCGGGCCGCTGTTCGGTGTCAGCGTCGGAAACTCGGTGATGCCGCCGTTCGGCCCGATGCGACCGATCTTGCTGGTGTTGAACTCGGTGAACCAGAAGTTACCGTCCGGTCCGAGCGCGATGTCCTGCGGCGCGCTGTTCGCCGTCGGAATGACGAAGTGGGTGATCTCGCCGGTCTTGGTGACGCGGATGATCGTGTTGCTCTCCTGGCCGGTAAACCAGCCGGTGCCGTCGGCGGCAACGGCGACGCCGCTCGGCGTGTTGCCGCCGCCGAGGTCGAACTGCACCAGGCTCCCCGACGGATCGATGCGGCCGACGCGATTGCCGCCGGCATCGGCGAACCACACGCTGTCGTCCGGCCCGATTCGCACCGCGAGAACAGCGCCGTTCGGCAAATTGGTGAAAGTGAACTGCAGACTCGAGATGCGGCCGATCGCATTGATCCCCGGCTGCGTGTACCAGAGCGCGCCATCGAGGCCAGCGACGAGCAGGAAAGGTTGGGCCTGAATGTCGAAGCTGATGATCGGATCGTATGTTCCGGCCAGGTTGACGCGTCCGATCGTGCCGCCGTTCTCGGTGAACCAGACGTTGCCTTCCGGCCCCAGGGTGAGGAGGAAGGGATTCGCGTTGGCGACGGTGTCGAACGGCAGCAGGACTCCGTCGGGGCGAACACGGTTGATCGCCAGCTCCGAGTTGGTGCCGAACCAGATGTTGCCGTCCGGCCCGAGGGTGATGCCCAACGGGTCGCCCAGCGTCGGAAACGTGTCGACTTCACCGAAGGGCGTGATGCGACCGATCGCCGAGTCGATGCCGGTGAACCAGAGATTGCCGTCGGCACCGGACGCGATCAGCGCGGTACCGCTCAATCCCTCGACGACGAACTCGCTGATCGTCCCCGTCGGCGTGATGCGCCCGATCTTGCCGGCACTCTCCGTGAACCAGACGTTGCCGTCCGGCCCGGCGGTGATGCCGATCGGGAAAGCATTGGCGGTGGGCAGCGGGAACTCGGTGAACGTACCGCCCGGCGTCATGCGGCCGATCGCGTTGCCCTGGACCTCAGTGAACCAGAGATTGCCGTCGGCGCCGTGGGTGATCAGTCCCGGCTGCTTGGGATACGGCAGCGGCAGTGGGAACTCGATGATCTCGCCCTCGGCGTTGATGCGTCCGATGCGCTCGCCCTGGCTTTCGGTGAAGTAGAGATTCCCGCCTGGCCCGACCGTGATCCCGAGCGGCTGGCTGTTCGGCGTAGGCAGCGGAAACGACGTCGGCTGCGGCTGCGGAATGACGATCGCCGAAGCGCGGGCTGCTGCGAAGGCGACCGCGAGAACCGCCACGAGCAGCGCGCCGTTTACTCGACGCGAGCAGGCTGACAACCAAAACGCACGCGGCGCTGCTGCCATGACCATCGCCTCCGATGAGCGCACGACGACCGTATGCGAGTCAATCACCGTGCCCCGCACAGTTGTCAGCGCGGATGGGCGATCTGTCGCGCTGCCTCTGCCCAGCCAAGGAACACCTCTCGAGAGCGGACTGTCGGAAAACGGAGATTCGCGACCGTACTCGTACGCGTACTCGTACACGGAGTTTCCTGCGGAAATCCGGCAGCGATCGTGTACGGGTACGCGTACGAGTACGTGTACGGGAGAAAATCGACAGTCTCAGAGGGAGAGGTCGCGCGAAGCGCGGTCCCTCGATACGCGCTTCGCGCTACTCGGGACGAACGGATGTGGAGATGGCTGAACGAGATGGTTTCGCGCAGCGAAACACCTCTTAGAGCCGGAACCGCCAAATCCCCTCGGCCTCCGGGAGAGGGTCAGGGAGAGGGCTATCAGAGGTTCAGCCGTGTTTCAGGGGATGCTTCTGATCCATGTAGTTTTCGTTTGGCCGTGACCCGTATACGTGGTCCGCCCCGACGGGAGAGGACAGTTCGAAGAATACGAGCTGACACGGGCGATCGATCAGCGGGGTAAGCTCGATCGCAAAGGTGCCGCTATTGCGGATCTCGAGAGCGATCGGCCCCCGCCATCCCGGCTGAATCCAGGGGGCGGTCTGGTGCATCGACAGCCCAACACGTGCGTACGTGCTGCGTCCTTCGACATGACCGATCAGATGAGTCGGAATCGACACCGACTCGTGCGTCATGGCCAACACGAACTCACCTGGCTCGAGGGTGAATGCGGGAGCTTGACCGAACTCGTTCCTTTCAGGCAGCTCCAGCGTGTTCCACATTTCGGGAATGGAGGAGAAGCCATTGGCGACGGAGAGCTTCACTCCAGTTTTTCCGGCCGCCCACTTGGTGAATTGATTGCCCAAGCGGAGGTCGATCGAAGCTTGTCCCAGTTGACTGGGCTCGATCGGCGGATCGAACCCAATCAGGCCTTCGGCGATCGCATTTTCTATATCTGGTCGAGATAAGACCATCCTTCAGAGTGACGATGCGTGACTCGAGACCCAGGTCTGAGAGAGTTGTGCCACTCCTGCTGCAGTCGTGAAAAAGCTGCCGTTGAACCGCACAACGACTGTGTCGTCCTGAACTTCGACAATCTCGCCGGTCACCAAACCTCGTCCTTCGCCAAGAACGTCGACGCTCTCGCGTCGAACAAATCCGGAATGAGCTCCTAGCCCAGTGTCGATGCTGATTAAGAACTCACCTGCAAACGGCCCCTTCGACACTTCGCAGGGAATCTTGAGGAACTGCCCAACAAAATAATCCACGACAGCCTCCTAAATCCTTCGCCGGAACAAAGACAGAATCCACCCTGTATTTCAAACGTACAATAGAGCGGGGAGTCCGCGCACACGAGGTGTTGCCCACGGCCACTTGTCCCCAGAACCACGCATCAATCGGTTGATTCGACCCGCGTCGCAAAGCAACATCGCGCCGCGATGAATTGGGACTCCCCGCCCGCATGAGCAGCGACAACCGCAACCCCGAACAGCGCGCGCGTGAAGTCATCGACGGTCTGCTGCGCGCCGCCGGGTGGATCGTGCAGGACAACGCCGACTTCAACCGCAACGCCGGCGAGGGTGTGGCGGTGCGCGAGTTCTCGCTGCCCAACGGTCCGTGCGACTACTTGCTGTTCGTCGGCGGCAAGGCGGCGGGCGTCATCGAGGCCAAGAAGGCCGGCATCACGCTGAGTGGCGTCGCCGACCAGGCCTCCAAGTACATGGCGAAGCTGCCGGATCATCTCGCACGTTGGGACGATCGTCTGATCTTCGACTACGAGTCGACCGGTGACGAGACGCTGTTCCGCGACACCCGCGATCCGCAGGCGCGCTCGCGAAGGGTGTTCGCCTTCCACCAGCCGCACACCCTGCACGCCTGGCTGAAGGAACCGGACACGCTGCGCAGCCGACTGCAGCAGATGCCGGCTCTCGATACCGCCGCTCTGCGCGACTGTCAGATCGACGCCGTCAACGGTCTCGAAGCGTCGCTGGCGCAGGACAAGCCGCGCGCTCTGATCCAAATGGCGACGGGAGCCGGCAAGACCTTCACCGCCTGCACCTTCAGTTGGCGGCTGCTCAAGCACGCCAAGGCGCGGCGCATCCTGTTCCTGGTCGACCGCAACAACCTCGGCGACCAGACGCTCAAGGAGTACCAGAACTACGATCCGCCCGGCTCTGGTCGCAAGTTCGTGCAGACCTACATCGTTCAACACCTGCACTCCAACCGCATCGACCCCGACGCAAAGGTCGTCATCACCACCATCCAACGCCTCTACGCGATGCTGCGCGGTGAGGAGCTCGACGAGTCAGCGGAGGAAGGCTCCGCCTTCGAGACCTGGAGCAGTGAGGATGGCGAGCTGCGTCCCGTCGCCTACAACCCCGCCATCCCCATCGAGAGCTTTGACTTCATCGTCACCGACGAGTGCCACCGCTCGATCTACGGGCTGTGGCGCCAGGTGCTCGAGTATTTCGACGCCCACCTGATCGGCCTCACGGCCACGCCCAGCAAGCACACCCTCGGCTTCTTCCGCAGCAACCTGGTCGCCGAGTATCCGTACGAACAGTCCGTCGTCGACGGCGTCAACGTCGGCTTCGAGGTCTTCCGCATCCAGACAAAGGTGGGCGCCGACGGCGGTGTCGTCGATTCCAAGTACCACGTCCCGGTGCGCGACCGCCGCACGCGCGCCATCCGCTACAAGCAGCTCGACGAGGATCTGCCCTACACCCGGCAGGAGCTCGACAGCTCCGTCACCGTGCCCAACCAGATCCGCGCGGTGCTGAAGTGCTACAAGGAGAAGCTCTTCACCGAGCTGTTCCCCGGCCGCACCGGCCAATGGGTGCCGAAGACGCTGATCTTCGCCAAGGACGACAACCATGCCGAAGAGATCGTCCACGCGGTGCGCGAGGTCTTCGGCCAGGGCAACGACTTCGCCAAGAAGATCACCTACCAGACCAGCGAGAAGCCGAAGGAGCTGATCGCCGCCTTTCGCGTCGATCCGTTTCCGCGCGTCGCCGTCACCGTCGACATGATCGCCACCGGCACCGACATCAAGCCGGTCGAGTGCCTGATCTTCATGCGCGACGTGAAGTCGGAGGGCTACTACGAGCAGATGAAGGGACGCGGCGTGCGCACCCTCAAGGACGCCGACCTGCGGCAGGTCACGCCCGACGCGCAGACCAAGACCCGCTTCGTGCTCATCGACGCCGTCGGCGTCACCGAGGGCAAGAAGACCATCAGCCAGCCGCTCGAGCGCAAACGCGCGCTGTCCTTCGACAAGTTGATCGACCAGATCGCCCAGGGTCGGCGCGACGAGGACGCCGTCTCCAGCCTCGCCGGGCGATTGGCGGCGCTCGATTTGCGGATCGACGACGAGGACCGCCAGCGCATCGCCGAAGTCGCGCAAGGCGTTGCGCTCAGGCAACTGGCCGGTGACCTGCTCGACGCCATCAGTCCCGACGTGATCGAGGCCGAGCTGATCGCGCGCCACGGCAGCGCCGAGAGCGCGACGCCGGAACAGGTCGAGGCGGTGGAGGAAGAGCTGCGCGACCGCGCCTGCGGGCCGTTCGACAGCGCCGAGCTGCGCAACGTCATCAAAGCGATCAAAAAGAAGGCTGACATCGTCATCGATGAGGGCACCACGGACCAGGTCACCGCCGCCGGCTACGACTTGAAGCAGGCCGAGAAGCGCACAACCTCCTTCCGCGAGTTCATCGAAGCGAACAAGAACGAGCTGCTGGCCCT
>CADEER010000104.1 GCA_902826395.1 uncultured bacterium | reverse complement strand
ACGGCTCCTTCATCCGCTACTCCTTGCCGGTTTTAATCGGCGCTCCCTCAGCCCGTGCCCGGAGAGGGCGCGATCAGCAGGGCCTACGGCGTTACCGGTTCGCCGCGGCGGACGCATCGAGCATTCGCTCGATTTGCGGCCCCAGCCAATCTGCGAACAGGCGATGGCCGGCGACATCGAAATGGGGATCGCGCGGACCACCGCGCTCCGTCCAGAGCTGGGGGAGCCGTCGCCGCGCGGCATCGAGAACGATGGCCCATCCGTCGAGCGGCTCGATGCCGCCTCGCCGCACAGTATCGAGCAGCAGCACGTGCCCGGAGTGAGGTTGATCGCTACGGGTAGCAAGCGCTTCCTCGATATGGGCGCGATAGGGAATCACGACGACCATGTGGCCCACGCCGTGGGCTTCGAGATGGACTCGCGCGGCGACGATGTACTCGCGCAGCGCGTCAGGGCTCGCCGTCATACTCCGAACGCTCGAGGTCGCCGTGGCGAAGGCATCGAGGACGTGCCGCGCCGTGACCGAGACGCGTGCCGCCTGACGCCAGAACAGCGGCGCGCGAGCGCTCAGGAACGATGCGCGCGAGAGGCGCCAGTCCTCCGTCAGGCAACGGCGTCGCAACTCGCCCCCCTCGCGGACAAAGGGCGCCTCACCGCCGCAGCACGCAAGCGGCATATCCACTTCGTACAGATCGTTGTCGAAGACGTACTGCACGACCAGCGCCGGCTTCGCGATCGGAAGCGTGGTCTGTATTGCCGCCAGGTGATGGTCGGCCGCCGTCCCTCCGGTGCCGATGTTGAAGTGGCGGGTGTGTTCCCGGCGCCTGGACAACAGGTCGACGAAGCTGCGGAAGTCGCCGCCGAGCGCCCCGTCGACCATCGAGTCGCCGACATGCAGCACGCGGACTTCGGCGGAGAGATCCTCCTCGCGGAGTCGCTCGCGCACCCAGTTGCGATGCTCGCTCGGAAACAACGGCTCGCATCGCCCCTTGTCGTCCCACCAGTTGGAACGCAACAGAGCATCCTCGGTGGGAGGAAATGCCATGGGTTCGGGAAGGAAGAACCGGCACAGCCCCTCGAGGAGAAAAACCGCAAGGATCGTGACAACCACGAGCGGTACGCCCGGGAGGGGGCCGGAAATGGTGGCGATTGCCGTCGCCAACGCGAACAGGACGACCACCCAGGCGACGTCCCACGGCGATACCGCGTATAGCGCCAACGCGAGGCCCATGGCGGCGATGGGCGTGGCCAGAATCAGCGCCAGCAGGAGGCCGAACTGCCCGCGCCGACCGACCGAGTCGTGCAGGAACAGTCCCAAGTAGGCGCCGGCGAGGAGGGGCCCAACGGTCAGTGCCGCCGCCATCGCCGCGGTGGAGCCCGGGGCGAAGAAAAGCAACACCAACCACGCTGCGGTCGACACCTTCAAAAGCATTCTCGAGTCCTCTCGCGCCCCAGGCCACCGCACTCGCAAGCGCTGGGGTCGACGCTGTGGCCCGGGATCGATGGCTTCGCAGTGAGCCCACGCCGACCTGGCGTCCCTACTCCACTCGCGCAGACATATAAATCGGTCGTTCTCGAAACGGAACAAATCGAAACGGGCCAAATCGATCGCAGGGGCAAAGGCCGATTTGCAGCACTGCCGCGAGGCTCCTCCGAATGGCACAGGGCTGCTTGGCCGCCTTGCAGATAGGCGCGGCCGGCCAGGGCCCTCCTACGGTTCTCTGGGCTGCGAGCAACCGACCCACCCCGAATTGCACCGACCTCGACACGAGTGGTCGTGGTCACCTGCGCCAACGGCAGAGAGTGCGGCCAGTGCGGCCCAGTTGCTCCCGCGCCGATTCCGTGCGAAGCGATGCGGCCATGCGCCGACCCGTCTGGTTGCTCAGCATGGACACCGATCACTTCTGCGCGCCGCCGCTCACCACGGGCGCCCTGAAGGCGTACTTCGCCGCGCACGGCGCGACGCGTGCCGACACCGACGTCGAGCTGGTGCACTTCGCAAATCGCGACGTTCTCGACACCTGGCTGCAGAGCGAGTGGCCGAGACACGTGCGGCCGCTCGCCGCGGCGGCGGTCGACGCGGGCGTCGAGCCGGTGCTGGGGCTGAGCTGCTACACGTGGAACGTCGCCGAGCTGCTCGAAGTCGCGCGCCGGATCAAGTCGGAGCTGCCCGGCATGCTGGTGGTCGCCGGTGGGCCGCACGTCCAGCGCGCCGCCGACTTCCTGCACGACGAGGCGATCGACGTCATCTCCCTCGGCGAGGGCGAGCGGACCTTCACCGAGTTGCTCGACTGCGGCAAACGCGCCGACTGGCATACCGTCGACGGCCTCGCCTTTCTCGACGGCGGCACACTCCACGAAACGCGGCCCCGCGCGCGCACGATGGCGCTCGACGAGCTGCCGTCAGCGATTGGCGTCGTGCCCCTGCGCGACGAGAAGGGCGCGCCGCTCTACCGGCAGGTCGCCTACGAGACCAGCCGCGGCTGCCCCTACCGGTGCTCGTTCTGCGAATGGGGGACCGGCGCCATCGGCACCAAGATGTTCCAGTTCTCGCTCGACCGCATCCGCCGCGATCTCGAGGCCCTGATCGAAGGCGGCGTCGAGGACATCTGGTTCTCGGACTCCAACTTCGGCGCCCTGCGCGAGGACATCGAGAAGGCGCGCATCATCGTCGACCTGAAGCAGCGCACCGGACGGCCGCGCACCTTCGCGTCGTCGTGGTCGAAGAACCACAACGCGCGGGTCCAGGAGGTCGTCCGGCTGCTGCACCGCCACGGCCTGCTCTGGCACTACCATCTGGCGCTGCAGACCCTGACGCCCCGCGCACTCGAGCTGTCGAACCGCACCAACATGCGCGCCAACGACTACGAGCCGATCGTGCGCTCGCTCGCCGCCGAGGGCGTGCCCGTCACCGCCGAGCTGATCTGGGGCCTGCCGGGCGACAATCTCGCCGACTTCGCCGCCAACCTCGACCATCTCTTCTCGGTGTTCCCGAACATCAACATCTTCGCCTACACGCTGCTGCCGGGGACCGAGTTCTACGACCGCCGCGACGAGTACCAGATCGTCGCCACGCCGGTGGCCGGCTACGGCAAGGCGAAGGGCGAGTACGTCGTCGGCTGCCTCACCTTTCCCCGCGAGGAAGGCGAAGATGGCTACGTGCTGGTCGCGAGCCACGTCATCCTGTCGCGCGGCCACGTCATCCCCTACACCCTGCGCCTGCTCGCCCTCGACCGCCGCGCCTCGGTATCGACGCTGATGCGCGCCGTCCTGCGCGACCTGATCCAGGAGTACGCCGCCGATCTTCCGGAATCCGTGTCGCGCGAGCGCATGGCCGTGTACGAGAACCGCTGCGCGATCTATCTCGCCCTGCTCTCCGATCCCGAACGCACCTGGCGCTGCATCGAGCTGGCGGTGGCGCGCCACCTCGCCGAGCGCGACGCCACCGACCTGTGGCCGCGCGTCGCCCGACTGCTCGCCCTCGACCGCTTGCTGTGCCCGCGCACCGGTCCGGCGACGACGATCGTGCAGGATCTGGACTTCGCCG
The DNA here is from genome assembly GCA_902826395.1 of uncultured bacterium. Lineage (GTDB taxonomy): Bacteria > Desulfobacterota > Binatia > HRBIN30 > CADEER01 > CADEER01. The sequence goes on along the minus strand of CADEER010000104.1, from coordinate 14,768 downwards.
CCGACCGCGTGCTCAACGCCCTCGGCGCCATGACCATGCCGGACGACGAAGACTTCGAAGGCGACCGCGTCGAGCTCGAGATCGCCCATCCCGGCGAGGCCGGCGTCGTGCTCATCGATCCCGACGGCGGCTCGTGGATGCGCGGCCGCGTCCGCGCCGCGACCCGCGCCGGCGCCCGCACCGACGCGCCAATCGCCTGGCTCGCCGAACAGGGCAGCGCCGCCCGCCAGGGCGGCGACACCGCCCCGCTGGAACCGCACCCGTAGAGAAAACCCCGCGCGGTTGCCCGCTGGGATGTCACCGTGGCGGAGGCTGGGCGAGCACGCCCCTACGATCAAACCGGTTCGATCACAGCAGCGCGACGATGTCGCTTTCCAGACTCGCCGGCTTGTGGATCGGTGCGTAGCGGCCAACGACGTTGCCGCTGCGATCGATCAGGAACTTGGTGAAGTTCCACTTGATGGCGCCGGTCCCCAGGATCCCCTTCTTCTCCTGCTTCAAGTACTCGTACAGCGGATGCGCGTGATCGCCGTTGACGTCGATCTTCGCGAACATCGGGAAGGTCACGTCATAGTTGAGCGAGCAGAAGCCCTTGATCTCTTCCTCGTTGCCCGGCTCCTGATGGCCAAACTGATTGCACGGGAAGCCCAGCACCTCGAAGTTCTTGTCCTTCAGTTTCTGGCGCAGCGCCTCGAGCCCCTCGTACTGCGGCGTAAAGCCGCACTTGCTGGCGACATTGACGATGAGCAGCGCCTTGCCTCGATAGGCGTCCAGTCGCTGCATGCCACCGTCGATCGTTTTGGCCTCGAAATCGTAGACGCTCATACTCGCTCCAGTCGCTCGTTGCCCCGTTCCCCGCCTTCGCAGGGTCACGGACTAGCACAATACGAACATCGTTGTCTCGGCAACTGTCTCGGCGAGCGAAACGAGTGAGCTCTCATACGGCGTAGGTGCGGTACAGGTAGTCGACGATGTCGGCCGATTCGAACATCTGCTCCCCGGTGTTGGGATCGATCAGATACGGCACTTGCATCTTGCCGCTGAGGCGGCGGAACGCCGCACGGCTGGGGCTGCCCTGGGCGACGTTGTGCAGCACGTACGGCAGCTCGAGCGCGCACAGTGCCTCGCGGGCGAGGCGGCTGAACGGCGAGGCCTCGAAGCTGTACAGCTCGAGCAGCTCGTCGGGGCGCTTCGCCTTGACGTAGAAGGCGCCGATGCCCGGCCGCTGTGCCGACGCGGCGAACGACGACAGGTTGGTGAGCGGCCCGAGGGCGAGCGATCGCGGCACTTGGCCGCTGCCGTAATTCTCGAAGAGATGGCGCACGATGTCGTCCGACTCGTACATCGCGTCGCCCGTGTTCGGATCGACGAGGAAGGGGAACATCGCCTTACCGCCGCGCCGCACGACTTCGGGGCGGAAGCGCGGCCCGTTGCGCGGACAGGGATAGATCTCGGCCTCGAGGTCGAGGATCGAGAGAGCCTCGCGCACCTTGCGGCAGTACGGGCACGCCTCGAACTCGTACAGCCGCAGCCGTCGGGTCGGCCGCGGCCCGAGCTCGCCGACTTGCATGCCGGTTCCGAGGCGGGCAATCGACGCGCCGAGCGAGCTGCCAACATCGAACAAGCGTCGCAACATAATTCCTCCTCGCGAGAAGCTCTCAAAACCACGAAGTCACGAAGAGCACGAACTAGGACTGTCGCTGATCCGAGGTTCTTCGTGACCTTGTGTCTTCGTGGTGAAGAGAGTCATCACCTGGTCGCAACAGCGACGCACTCTACGTGATCCGTCTGCGGTAGAAAGTCGAATGGGTAGATGATGTCGGTGGAGTAGCCGCTGCCTGCGAGTTGCTCGAGGTCGCGCGCCAGCGAATCGGGATCGCACGACATGTACACGACGCGGCGCGGGGCCGCGGCGGCGATCGCCGCCATGACCTCAGGACCGGCACCTTTGCGCGGCGGGTTCAGGGTGACGACGTCGACGCGGGGCAGCTCGGCGACGACCTGCGGCAGCATCTCGGCGACCGGTCCGCTGCGGAAGCGCACGTTGTGCAGGCCGTTGATGCGCGTGTTCTCCACCGCGTCGATGACCGCGCCGCGCGAAGCCTCGATGCCAAACACCAGGCGCGCCGTCGCGCCCAACGACAAGGAGATGGCGCCGACACCGCAGTACAGGTCGACGGCGACTGCGTCCGCATCGAGCGCCGCCAGCTCGACGACCTTCTCGTAGGCGCGGCGAGCAGCAGCCAGGTTGGCCTGGACGAAGGAGCCGGCGCGAAACTTCAGCTTCAGGCCGCCGACGCGCTCGATCAGAAAGTCGTAGCGCGTCATCGGCACGAAGGTTTCGCCGAAGATCGTATTGCCGGGCGTGTCGTTGACGTTGAGCACGACGCTGCCGATGCCGCGCGTCCGGCGCAGGCGTTCGACGAAGCGCTTCTCGCCGGCCCACTTGCGGTCGCGCACCACCGGCACCACCTGCGTCGTCTTGCGCAGCCACGACGAACGCACCGCGACGTAGCGAAGCCAGCCCTGCCGGCTGCGCTCGTCGTAGATCGGCGCTCCTTCGTGCTCGACGGCGCGGCGCACACCGTCGAGGGCGCGGGCGACGAGGGCGTCGTGCACCGGGCAGCTCGAAACGTCGACCACCTGGTGTGTGCCAGGCTTGTAGACGCCCAGCAGGAGATCGCGTTGCGTCGCGCGCGCGACCAGCTTGACCTGGTTGCGATAGCCAAACAGCCGCACCGCGCGCACCGGCTTCTCGACGTCGACGGAGAGCGACGGGGCGTGGCGGGCGAAGGCGTCGATCACCCGCTGCCGCTTGCGCTCGAGCTGCTCGCCGTAGCGCAGGCCGTACAGCGGGCAGCCGACGCACCCGGCAGGTGCGTGCGGGCACTCTACGAAGCCCGTTTCGGCGGAGCGCATGGCGCTATCCGTACAGGGTACTGAGAACCGGGTACAGATGCGGATCGAGGCTTCGTGAACCGTGAACCGTGAGCCGTGAACTATTCGCCGGCGACCTGTTCACAGCTCACGGTTCACGGTTCACTGAATTTCCGGTGGGCAGCCGAGCAGCGCGTTGTTGACACCGGCGACCAGCTCCCCAATGCCGACCCGGCCGTCGCCGGTCGTATCGCCGATGTCGCACGTCGACAGCTCGGCGTTGTCGAGGGCGATGAGCACGCACCGGGTCAGCTCGGCGATACCGACGTCGCGGTCGAGGTTGCAATCGCACGTGCAGGGACCGGGAGAACGGGTCACGGGCGGCGACGTTGGCCGCCGCGTCGGCGTCGGCGTGGCGGTCGCCGTCGGGCGGCTCGCCGTCGGTGGCAGGGTCGGCGAGAAGGTCGGCGTCGGTATCGGCGAGCTCGCGACGCGGACCACCATCTCGCGCACGGCGCCGGGCAAACCGTCGATGTCACTCATGCGCACGGCGAGCACGGTATCGCCGTTGGGGAAGGCCTCGGCCGATGGAATCGGTGCGCAGAACTGGATCACCGTAGTCGGATCGACGAAGCTGAACGAGGATCGCTCGCACGAGTTCAGGGGGTCGCGACGGCCAACCGGAGCACCGGTGCCGTCGTTGACGCGACAGCCCAGATCGTTGATGCGATCGATCGACGCCTGATCGTCGCGAAAGGTCAGCGGCGCGGTCGCCGCGACTCCGCCCGGCGGGATCGCACCCTGGTCGCACACGGCCGCATTGCCAAGGCCGAGCGGTCTGCCGATGATCGCCTGGAAATTGGGCAGCGAGCCGGGCGTCGACGCCGACGCTCCGATCGGCCGCAGCGCGGCGCCGACGCGCGCCTCGACCATGATCGTGCCGCGGCCGATCGCCGATTCGTAGATCGGCCGGCCGGCGGAGTCGTACGAGCGCGGCGGCACGAACTGACCGTCGTCCCGCAGCAGGGCCATTGTGGTGATCACCGGCCCGCGCGGACAGCGCGCGTCGAAGCGCTCGACCCGGTACTCGCCGGTGGAGAGAGAGCCACACGAGCTCACCAGTAGCGTGTAATCCTGACTCGATCCGGTGACCACATCGATGCGGTCGCCGCACACCCGGCCAATCTGGTTGCCGTCCGGACTGTAGACGCGCATCAAGTACGGCGAGTCGCGCCCGTCGAGATCGTCGATGCGCAACTCGACCTCGCCGGAGGGCGAGCCCGGGAAGCGAAAGGCGTCGACCTCACCCAGCTCGCCCAGCTCCATTCCATCGGGTGTCGCCCCGCACTGCAGAGGGCGGCCACAGTTGGCGCTGCCGGACGAGATCACCTGGGTGCTGATGCGGTAGTCTCCCTGGCCACCGCCGCAGGTCGAGATCTCGACCGTCTGCGGGCCGCCGTTCGACTCGAACGGCGCGAAGTTCTGGCACGTCTCGACGTCGACGCCGTTGCCGGTGACGCGGATGCGCAGTGTCTCGGCGAGATCACCGCCGATCATCGAACCCTGGACGACGCCGGTGGCGCCGGCCGGGACGTTGATGACATACACGTCGACGTCGCTGCCCTGCAGCGAACCCGACGCGGAGCCGCCGCAGCCGATGAAGGGCTGCGCGACGGCCGGCCGTGGCCCGGCGGCGCCCACAAGGACGCCGACGGCGCAGAGAATCGCGAGAGGCCAGACCACCATGACCACATGGACCGCACCGAGCTCATCGCGGAGGCCAACGACCCGTCGACGTTTCGTTCGGTCCCTACATGTCACGGATCACTCGAAGGCTTCGCGCTCCACCCAACCGGTTTCCTCGGCCGACAGACGTACCTCGTACCAATCCCGTTCTACGCCCGCAACCTGCACCTGCTCGCCGGCGCGCAGCTCACCGACCACCGCCGCGTTGGCGCGCGGCAGCTGGCGCAGCGTCGCGCGCTGTGCCGTGACTCGCATCGTCGTCACCTGCTCGACGGCGCGGATGCCGGAGTCGGGCACGCCGATCAGACCGCCCTGATTCTGCACCCCGACCACCAGCAGAGCGCCGGCGGCCACCGCGACGGGCACCAGCACCGGCAGCCGCAGGAAGCGATCGAGACTGTCGCGCATGCGGTGCATCCAGAGAACGGGCGACGCCGGTGCCGCCGTCTCGGCAGCGCCGGCCAGCTCGCGGCTGCCCGCTTCGATGACCTCGCGTACCTTCTCGCGCAGCGCGCTGGGCACGGCCCGATCGACGGAGTCGTCGATGCGCAGCCGCTTGCGCAGGAGCGAGATGCCGTACACGCACGAATCGCAATGCGACAGATGGGTTTCGATGGCGGCGCGGTCGTGCGCCGACAGGCTGCGCATCAGATAGAGGATCAGACCCTCTTCGTCCGAGCAGCGCGCCGCGGCGAGCCCGCCTTCGACGCCGTGCGGCGAGCCGTCGAACGCGCGCTGCAGGCGGGCCGTCAGGCTCGCGCAGCGCTCGCACGATTCGACGTGTGCTCGCACCGTGCCGAGCTGCGGTGAGTCCAGCTCGTCGTCGATGAAGCACGACAGATCCTCGAAATCCGGACAGGACTCCATCGTCGTAATGTTGCCGACCATCGCGTGTTCCTCCGTGTAGCTTCCCAACTCTTCAGGAACGAGCGTCCATCGTGTCGGAAGCCGTCGCCCGACTGCCGCCGCTCGAATCGCTGACCTTGGTCATCAGCTCGCGCCGCAAGCGGGCGATCTGCGAACCGATATTGCCGATACTCGTATTGAGAATGGCGGCGATCTCCTTGTAGGGCGCCGTCACCTTGCGACGCTGCGACTGGGCGAGCAGCTTGGTGCGCTGGGCGCGGCGCCGCTCGATCTTGCGCAGCAACTGGCCGCGCTCGTCGCGCAGCTTCTCCGCGGCACCGGCGGTCGGCGGCAGCGCCGCGAGATCCTCGTTGATGCGCTGGATACGGCGCTCGTACAACTGGATCCACGCCTGAACCGCGTCGAGGGCGTCCTCCATTTTTTTGAGTCCGGCCTCACGCTCGCGCACCGTCGAACGCAGCTCTTCGATGCGGTCCATCACCTCGGGGATTGCGTTGCCGGAGACCTGGGACAAGTAGCGGACCTCGGTAGGATCGAACTCGTGATCCTCGACGTACAACAACTTCATCACCACAGCCTTCGGAGTCGAGAGCTCGTTCAGAAGCTCGCGCATCGCGGATTGATCTAGGTCCATAATGCTGAACTCACCTTCCTGTTGGGTGCGATCGGTCGAGCTGGGATCGGGTAATTCCCCCAGACTCTCGAGCGAAACGGTCTCGATCTCGCGCACTCCTCGCTTCCACTCCAGCACGAGATCGTCGAGCACGAATCCGAGCAGATAGGCGCGGAACGGCGCCCTCCCCTCGAACGTGCGCACGCGACGGAAGATGCGACCCCGATCGAAAGCGAAGACATAGAAGTCCCCCGCTTCGTCCGGCGGCACCCGGTAGACCCTGATCGGATATCCGTAGATGAGCTCCCCGTAGAGATCCTGGAAGGTCACCGCGGCCTGCCGATCCCCCGTGAGACACCGGCCGATGAGGTCCCGCGTTTCTTTCGCTTCGTTCAGTGACTCCACGGTCCTCTCTCGCCCGGAATCCTGCCCGCATGCCACGTCGCGCAGTCATCGCGTTCACACCCACAGGATGCGCTGCAGCGGGTCTTTATTGCACCGATGCATCTCGTTTTCCATTGTCAATTTTTTCCAGTGCCTGCCGGCGGTGTCGAAAAACTGCAGCAAAATTCAGATGTAACGAGTCTTTGGAGCGCGATTCCAGCGACTTGGTCACCTCCGACAAGGCCAAAAGCCAAGCACGGCGCACAGACTCGACACAAAGCTCGCGGCACCGCGGGGCGACGGGTGACCTTCGCATCGACCCTCGGCTCTGCCCCCCAATTCAAGTTGGAGGACACGCGAAGCGTCTTCCCGGCGAAAGCCGGGATCCAGGTGGGGCGGCGGTGGCGTGAAGCGTGCACCCCGGCTTTCGGGACTGTCGGAAAACAAGAGATTGGTGGCCGTACACGTACTCGTACCCGTACTCGTACACGGAGTTTCCTGCAGAATTCGGGCATTGATCGTGTACGGGTACGCGTACGAGTACGTGTACGGGAGAAAACCGACAGTCTCTTTCGCCGGGGTGACAAAGTGGGGTGGCGATCGTATCGGCGGAGAAAGCCCCGTCGCTCTGGCCGGGGCCTCGGGCTCGGATGGGTTCGTGTTTCCCATTGAACCGCTCCACTGTGCCGCGTAGGGATGTTCGGGGACGGACCATGACCTTGGGTGCGCGACTTACGGTGGCCGCGGTTTGTCTCGCCGGCAGCGCCTTCATCACCTGGGCGATTTACGACCCGGCGCTGCTGCACGATCGCGGTCCCGGAGTCGTGTTGCGCGAGCGAGTCGAGAGCGCGGCGCCCGGAGCTACCTCGACTCTGTGGGTGCTTTCGATCGGCGTCAGCGAGTACGACAACGAGGCGCTGCGGCTGCACTTCGCCGACGCCGACGCGGTCGAGATCGCGCAAGCCCTGCGCCAGGCCGCGCACGGCGGCGTGCAGGGCGGTCGCTACCGCGAAGTGAAGAGTCTGGTGCTCACCGACGCCGAGGTGACGCGCGCCTCCCTGCTCGACGGGCTCGCCAACTTCCTCGGCCAGGCCGGGCCCGACGATGTCGCGGTGCTGTTCTTCGCCGGTCACGGCGTGCGCGATCTGGCGAGCGGCAGCTACTACTTCCTGCCGCATCCCGCCGACACCGCCAATCTGCTGACCGAAGGGCTGCGGATGAGCGACTTCGATGAGATGCTGCGCATCGTGCGGCGCAACGTGCGCGCCGTGGTCGTCATGCTCGACACCTGCCACGCCGGCGCGATCGGCGCGGCGTCCGGTCAGGTCGTCTCGGCCGACGAGATGGCGGCGCAGATGTCGGCCGGCGAGGGCTTCTTCCTCCTCGCCGCCTCGCGACCCGGCGAAGAGTCGAAAGAGGAGCGAAGCCTCGGGCACGGCGCTTTCACGTTCTCGATCCTCGAAGGGCTCGACGGCCGCGCCGACGGCGACGGCGATGGCGCCCTCTCGGTATCGGAGCTGTTCGGCTACGTCGCCAAGCGCGTGCCGGCGCTCACCGGCGGTCAACAGCATCCGTATCACAAGACCGAGGGCACCGATCTCGTCCTCATGTCGACCGACTCGAAGCGCGCTGCCGGCGCCGCCGCGCCGACCGCAGGAGTCGTCACGGCCGAGGAGATGCCGACACCGCTGCAGGGCGCCGAGCGCGCCAACTCGATCGCCGTCCTGGAGTTCGAGAATCTGCGCGCCGATCGCAAGTTCGACTGGATCAGCCGGGCGCTGCGCGTCGCCTTCGACACCGAGCTCAGCAAGGTGAAGGCGCTGCGCGTCTACTCGCCGGAGCTGATCGATCACACCAGCCGCGTGCGCGGCGCCGACTCCCTGTACACGGCGCGCGAGCTCGGCGTCGCCCGCCTGGTCACCGGCGCCTTTCACGTCACCGGCGAGACGCTGCGCATCGACGCCCGCATCATCGACGCCGGCAGCGGCATGAACGAGGCATCGGACAGCGTCGAAGGCGAGATCGACGAGTTCTTCGACCTGCAGAAGAGCCTCGTCCTCAGCATGTTGCGGCGGCTGCGCGTCCAGGTGTCGGCGGCCGAGGGCGAATCGATTCAAACCGAGACCAATACCGACGTCGACGCCTACCGATTGCTGCTCGAGTCAGAGGGTATGCTGCCGCCGCCAAACGCCGCGTCACCGAGTCCGACATCGGGCGCCGGCAGACTCGGCAGTTGGCTGAGCCCGTTCCCGGCCGCCGCTTACGGCCAGGAAGCTCCGCCGACGATCGCCGCCGGCGATGCGCGCATCGCGGCCTTCCTCGAGAAGCTGCGCGCCGCCATCGAAGGGAAGGACGCGACGCGCGTCGCTGAGAGCTACGTGTCGTTCTCCGACCGCCAGCGCGACGCGCTACAGGCCTACATGAACGCCGCCGAGAATCTGCGGATCGAGTTCGCCGACGTCGCCACCAGCACCGAAGGCACCGATCTGGTCGTGTCGTTCACCCGCCGCGACCAGTTCGACGACAGCAAGACCGGCCGCCAGGTCCGTCTGGAAGTACGCCTCAGCAAGGTCCTCGTCGAGGACGGCGGCGAGCTGAAGATCGCACCCGGAGCGGCCGGCGAATAAGCGAACGATGAGGTCACCCCGGCGAAAGGGACGGTCGGAAAATCGTTGGCGAGCAATTTATCGAGCTGGAATCCATAGATCCCCTCTCCCGGATGGGAGAGGGTTAGGGTGAGGGGGATGAGATGTCGATTGCTGACATCTCGTTCTCTCAGGGCGGTTTGCGGCGTCTCGCGACTTTGAACCCTCACCTTTAATCCTCTCCCGCGCGCGATGCGGGAGAGGGGCTCTGTGCGGGCTTCGCCCGTCATCTGGAGAAAATCGAACGGCTCGAAAGCCGGGGTCCACGCGACATCCGAGCTTGTCGATTGCGGTTTTCGCCGGAATGACAACGTGAGTCATTCGCGGCGATTCAACCGGCCCTAGTTGCCGAGGACGCTGATCGCGACGCTGGCCGGCTCGCTCGGGTTGCCCGCGACGTCGGTGACGACGACGGTGAAGAGCCAGTCGGTCGCGATGCAGCCTCCACCGTCGCAGGTGAAGCCGGAGAACGGCACCGTCGTCGTGCCGAATGCGAACGGCATCTGGAAGAAGCCGCCGCCAATTTCGAACACCTCGCCATCGTCGCGTTCGGCGATCATCTCCCAGGAAGCGGCGTCGCCGTCGGCATCCTCAAAGCTGAACTCGATCGTGAAAGGCTCGTCCAGTTCGAGCAGGCAGCCCGTGAAGCCGTTGCAGTTGATGTCGGTGATGACCGGTGCTGACGGCAGCGCTTCGGTGGCGGTGGACGTCGCCGTGCCGGTGGGCGTCGCGGTGCCTGTGTCGGTCGCGGTCGGCGTCGGGGACGCAAGAGAAGGCGGCGTCGGCGTGCGGCTGGTGGTCGGTGTCACGGTCGCGGTGGGACTCGGCGACTCGGTTACTGACGGCGTGCGGCTGACGGTTGGCGTCGCGCTCGGCGACATGCTCGCGGTAGCGGTCGCGAGCACGGTGCTGGTGGCGATTGCCGTGCCAGTTGGAGTCGGACTCGACGGCGCGGTCGCTGACGGCGCCGGTGTGCGACTGACAGTCGGCGCCACGCTCGCGGTGACAGTCGCGAGCGCCGTGCCGGTGGCAATCGGCGTCGGCGCGGCCGACGCCGTGGGCAGCGCCGACGGAGTATTGGTCGGGAACGGAGTCTGCGTGCGCGGCACGGTCGCGGATGCCGTCGCCATCGGCGGCGGTGTCGGCACGCCGTTCAACGCGTAGCCGACGGCGCGCAGCAGCTCGTCGATCGTCACCCGGCCGTTGAAGTTGCGGTCGAACGCGCCGCAGGCGCTGACCGGCCGCATTCCCAGCGCGATGCTGACGCCGAGGATGAGCTCGTTGATCCCAACCGTCTGATCGCCGTTGCAGTCGCCGGTGTTCTCGCCGCCGGTGCGCTGGTTGCCGAAGTCGAGATCGCCGAACGACTGCCCCACCTCCGTCACCACCGCGGTCGGTGGATTCGCCGTCGTCTGGCGCCAGCCGGGCCGCTGCACCTCGCGCACGTCGTACGTCCCTTCCTCGTCGGCCGGGAAGCCGTACTCCCCGCTCGCAGTGGTGACGACGCACGGCTCGAGTGCGAACACGTCGCACACGCCGTCGCCGCTGGTCGGGTTGTCGAGCGTGTCGTTGCCGTCGTCGAGGAAGATGATCCAGCCGCCGATGCCCGGCTCGCCGTTGTCGCGCTCGCCGTTGCCGTTGATGTCCTCGAACTTATGTCCGGCGATGATGCCTTCTTGGGGTTCCTCGGTCGGAGTGGGGGTGGGCTCCTCGCTTTCATCGGTCGGCGTCGCCTCCGGCGTCTCGGTTGCCATCTCGGTGGGAGCAGGTGTCGGCGTGCCGGCGTCGTCGTCGAGCTGGTTGCCGAAGTTGACGTTGAGCTCGACGCCACTCTCCGGCGCCAGACCCGCTGGAAACAGTTCCAGCGCACCGCCGGCGGGGAAAGTCGCGTGCCAGCCGGCCTGCGGAACTTCGCGGATGCTCAGCGCGCCGGCACCGCTCACCGCCGCGAACGGCAGCTTGAACCCGTAGCTGCCGTCGCCAGCGGTCGTCGCCCGGTGCACGGTGCCACGCGAGTCGGTGAGCTCGATCTGCCATCCGCCGAGCCCGGCTTCGCCGCCGTCGCGCGCACCGTCGCCGTTGGCGTCGTTGAACTTGACGCCCTGCACGGTGACGTCCTGGAAGTTGCCGAAGTCGCGCGTGACCCAGAAGCCGAGCTCGATCGGCAAGCCGATGTATTGGCCGCTCGCCGGCCCCGTGGCCGTCCAGCCAGTGCGCTGCTGCTCGCGAATGCCGAAGGTGTTGAGCCCGACCGGCAACTGCTCGGGCGTCACCCGCACGGTGTAGCCGCCGTCGGCGCCGGTGACGTCGCTGCCGAGGACGTTGCCGATGCCGCTCAACACCTCGATCGTCCAACCCGGCAGGCCGGGCTCGGTCGGGTCGAGCTGGCCGTTGCCGTTGCGGTCGTCGAACTTGATACCGCCGACCAACATGTCGTCGCCCTCGACGACGACGCCGTTGGTATCGCTGCTGAAGTCGTTGGTGAGGAAGGGCAAACACAGGTCGACCTCGAGCTGACCGGCGCCGCGGCGGATACCGTTCAGGATGCCGGCGCTCTCGTCGACGCTCACCACCGGCTGCGGCGGATTGGGCGGCACCGGCACCGTCCACTTGGTTGCATTCGGCAGGTTGGGAATCGTCGTCTGCAGTTGGGTCTCGTTGATGGTGATCGACGGGACGAACGGATTGTAGGTGAACTTGAAGTGGAAATAATTGGCACCGGCCTCGTACAGGCCGCTGTCGCCGATCATGGCGCCGCTCGGCACCACCAGGTCGACCGGCACGGCGATTCCCTCGACGAACTTCTTACCGCCCGGGATCCAGTTCTCGACGAATTCCTTGACCTGACCTACTCGGTCCGGAAGGAACTCGACGAGATCGAAGCTGATCTCGTGCGGCTCCTCGCCGTCGCGCACGAAGTTGACCAAGCCGACGACACTGGCCGTGCGCTCCTGGTTGACGCCGAGGCGCAGGGGATCCTCGATGCGCCCCTGCTCGTTGCGGATCTGCTGCTGCTCCAACCGCGGCCCGACCAACACCATCATGTTATCGGTCGCTTTGCCGAGACACTTTCCGAGATCGAGCGTCGCCTGCACCGCGGAGATACCTGGCATGCGCGACTTGACGATGCCCTTGAAGAACGGTGCGGTGCTGCTGAACGAATCGGTCACTTCGATCACCTCGTCCATGGTGACCGGCGGGCCTCCCTCTTCTTCTGAGTCGCCCGCCGCCTCCGAGCTGACCTCGAAGTCGAGAAACTGGCTGGCGATGAAAGGCGCGGCCTTCCTGCCGATACCCTTGGCCAGCTTGGCGAGGGGATGCTTGCCGGGCAGCAGCCCGATGCCCTGTTCGATGCCTGCCATCAGGTCGACGTCGCTGATCAACCCCTGCAGGAAGGCCAGATTGAGCGACTTCACCACCACGCTGCCCTCGCGGCCGATGAAGCTCAGCCGATCGTCGCACGGCCCTTCCGAGAACAGGAGCATCGGCGGGTTCGGCAGCCCCTTGCCGATGGCGGCGGTCATCGCATCGGAGGCTACGCTGAAGAAGGAGTTGGCGACCGAGGACGGCTCGATCTTGAGGGAGTCGAGGGTGATCAGCCGGAAGCCGGAGATCACCAAGGCGCGGTTCGAAAACTCCTCGACACCGTCGATGGTGCGCTTGGCATGCACCATATTGAAGCCGAGTCCTTTTTCGCCTTGCGCGAAGTGGACCTGCCCGTCGATGATCTCGATCGTCGCCGTCTTCAATTCCGGCGTTTCGACCTTGAATCGATCCTCGAGGTAGTTCTTCACCCGCGACAGTGCGGCGTTGAGCACCGCAGGGCCGACGACGCCTTCGATGAACTCGAACTCGATCTCCGGATCGTGGGTGATGATGTTGCCGTTCGCGTCCAGCACTTCGAGGTCCTGCGGCGTATCGCCGCACAGGCCCTTGCCGAGAATGATGTACGGGTTGAGGACGATGGGGAGCTTGCAACTCGCGGGGCAGTCGTCGCCGTTGAGCTGATTGCCGTCGTCGCAGTTCTCGTTGTTCGGCGGGCCGTCGTCAACCACACCGTCGCCGCAGCGCGCCGCCGTGCAATCGGTGCGGCAGCCGTTGGGCTCCTCGTCGTCGTTCAGCTCGCCTTGGTCGCACTCCTCGCCGTCGTCGACGGTGCCGTCGCCGCAAACGCCGCCGCCCCCGCAGAGTGTGGCGCGAAAGATCTCTTCGTGACCCGCCGCGTTCGTGCCGAAGTTGGCGGACGAGCCGAAGAACACGTGGGTGCCGTCGGCGCTGAGAGCGGGATGGAAGTTGGTCGGTCCGCCGATGCGGCCGTTGGGATTGACGGTCGAGAACGTCACCTGCAGCGCGCGCGGGATGCCGGTTCCGTCCCACAGGTAGATCTCCCAGTTGCGATCCGGGTTGGTGCCGAAGAAATCGTAGTGCGACATGAACGCGATCCGATCGCCGCTGCCGTCGATCGCCGGCGCGAGGATCGCCGGCTGCACCGACGTGCGCGCCTCGGGCGGACCGCTGATGAAATCTCCGCCCTGCGTGTTGGTGATCTGGAAGAAGCGCTCGATGTCGTGGTCGTAGAGAAAAACCTCGAAGCCGCCGTCGGAGTTTTCTCCGGTGTAGTCGCGGTTGGAGAGGAACGCGATGCGCGTGCCGCTGTCGTTCACGGATGGATCGGAGTTCGCCGGGTAGGTGTCGCCCGACGCGAGCGGAATGTCACCGCCGCTGCTGAGCGTCGTCTGCAGCAACACGTTGCCCGGGTGCTCGTAGACGAAGATCTCGAAGTTGCCGTCGCCGTTGCTGCCGGTGAGATCCGCCGGCGCGGCGAATGCCAGACGCGATCCGTCGCGGTTGAACGACAAGTAGCGGCTGGCGAACGGAGTCAACGCCTCGGCCACACCGTCCGCATAGGGCTGGGTCACGGCCGGCGCCTGGTTGGTGGTGAGGTCGAACATCTGGATGAAATGCCCGAAGCCGCCGCCCCGATCGGTGGTGAAGAAGCTGAAGAAGGCGAGCCGATTGCCGTCGCCACTAATCGCCGGGGCGATCGCGAGGCTAGCCTGCTCGCCGCCGGCGATGCGGCGCGGCCGCTCGGCCGGCGGCACGCCGTAGTCGTAGAGAAATGTGGCCGTCAGCTCGATGGCGCCGATCGCACCGGACCTCGCATCGTAGGCGACGCGCGCGCCGCTATCGCTCATCGATGCGGCGAGATTGCCCCCACCGCTCAGGTTGTCGAGCACGCCGGTCTGGGTATCCAACCGCGACACCAGCGCCGGCCCGAAGTTGTCATTGGTGAACGCCACATAGCGGCCGTCGCTGCTCGGCGACGGGTGATCGTTGCCCGCCAGGAAGGGACCGCTGCCCTGCGTCAGCTGCTCGATCGCCGGCCGCTCGCACTCGCCCGCTGTCGCCGCAGCTAGCGGAGCCAGGACGGTCAGCAGCGCCACCCCCAAAGCGGCAAGCCCCCTCGCCATGCGACTCTATATACAGAGCAACGCGGCGAATTGAATCGCCATTGCCGCCCTGATCCGCGGAGGGCCTTGCACGCGCCAATTGAATCATCCCACTTTGTCACCCCGGCGAAAGAGACTGTCGATTTTCTCCAAATGACGGGCGAAGCCCGCACAAAACACCTCTCC
>CADEER010000103.1:15832-18589 GCA_902826395.1 uncultured bacterium | reverse complement strand
ACCGCCGGCTGGCGCTTCATGGCCCCCTTCCTCGGCGCCAACGGCTTCCGGGTGTACTGCCCAGACCAGCCGGGCTTCGGCCACGCCGACACGCGCGAGGCGTACTGGCCGACTCAGGGTCTCAAGAGCTACGTGCAGTTCATCAATGACTTCGCGGACGCCCTGAACCTGGACAAGTTCCACCTCAGCGGCAACTCGATGGGCTGCATCCACACGGTGCACTATGTCATCAACCACCCGGAGCGCGTGCTCAGCTACGCCCTCATCGCCGGTGGCGTCGGTGACGTCGTTGACCCGAGCAAGCAGGTCCCGGGCCCGCAGTCGAAGTTCAGCGCCAACCCGAACTACGCCCGCCCTCCCTTCGACTACGACAAGGCTGAAGACAGCCAGCGTGTCCTGATGGAAGGCATCATCTACGAAGCGAAGGCAATCTGGCCCGAGCTGATCACGATGCGCGCCAAGGCTGCGATCCGCCAGCGCGAGTCGTTCGAGTCCCGTGTCTCCTCCATGGCGACCCTCTCGAAGGACCCGAACTACCAGCAGTGGAGCAGCACCAAGAACCGCATCGACAAGCTGACCATTCCGGCCATCTACATGTACGGTATGCGCGACGTCCTCATCCCGGTGGAGAACGGCTTCAACCAGGAAGACGCTACGCCGAACATCCAGTACTTCTACCCCGTCGAGTGCGGCCACCAGGGCCAGACGGACCAGCCGGATATGTTCAACCAGGCCTTCCTTGAGTTCTTCAGGGACGGCAAGGTGAGCTGGAAGACCGCCGAGTGGGCGAACGTCTCCCAGCGCCGGCCGATCAACCCGAACTTCGTCGAAGAGCCGGCCGGTGGCTTCCCCCAGCCGTCCGCCGACTGGCCGAAGCAGTTCGAGAAGACCGGCGCCACCGCCTAAAATCTCGTTCGCAAGAACCTGCAGAATCGCCCTGAGCTTGCTCGGGGCGTTTCCTTTTTTGCCGACTGCTGCTGGCTTAGTCCGCTCAATCGATTCAATCGATGGCGGGGAGTCCGCTACCTGCTACCCCGACGCCAGCACGGGCTCTGCCGGCCGGTCGATTGCTGCAATAGCCTGCCTGGTCTCCGCAAAGACGTTATCCCGCCCCACTTTGTCGAGGATGCCGAAGCGGTCGAGGGTCGCCAGCATCTGGGGCTGCAGGGCAGTTAACATAATCCTTGCGCCATGGTTGTGCCGGTGCTCGATCACGCCCTCGAGGGTCAGCAGGCCTGATGTGTCGATGTGGCTGACGTCCTTCATCCGTAAGATCAGCGGCTTCGAGACGTCCAGATTTAACTCGTACTCGAATGTCGCCACGCTGTGAAATGACAGGAATCCCTGCGCGGTGAAGAAGGCAATATCCGGACGCTGCTGCATCAGGGCGCTCAACTCAGGGGAAACTTCGGGGACGCGTCCGGAGTCGTCCGGCAGGAGCGGTTTGGCGGCGGGAAGCTTTATCAATTGCTGAATGAGCAGGAACGCCGAGGCAATGATGCCAAAGCCGATAGCGTAAGTGAGGTCGAAGAACAGCGTGATAAGGATGGTGGCGATGAGCACCATGACGTCCTGCCGCGGCGCACGCCGGATCAGTCGGGTTAGCTCCGGCACCTCGGCGATGTTCCACGCCGTGAAGATGAGGATCGCTGCCAGGACGGCTATCGGGATGTTTCCGGCCAATGGGCCGAGCACGACGAGTGCAATGAGCACGGTCAGGGAATGGAAGACGCCGATCATGCGCGAGGTGCCCCCGCTACGCACGCCTGCCGCCGTCCGGGCGATGGCGGCTGTAGCCGGAATGCCGCCCATGATCGGCGAGATGAGGTTGGCGATGCCCTGGCCGAGGAGTTCCCGGTCCGGGTTGTGACGCTCGGGCGAGCGTGCCATGCCGTCCGCGACGACAGCGCAGAGAAGCGACTCCACGGACGCAAGTATCGCGACGGCGACGGCGGAGGGCAGCAAGTCAAAGATGATACCGAGGTCGAAGAAGTCGAACGATGGCGTCGGGATCTTCGTCGGCAATTCCCCGTAGCGGCTGGCCAGCGTTGGCGTGGCGATATCAAGGCCCCAGGTGAGTGCAGTGAACAGCACCACGGCTATCAGGGGCCCCGGGACGAGCTTTACCTGCCGGACCCGCCGTTGGATACGCACCCAGGTGAAGAGGAGCGCCAGGGCGGCCAGGCCGATACCTATCGTCGTCGCGTGAGCCGTCTCGATCTGCTGGAAGGTGTTCCAGAGTTTCTCGTGGAAGTGCTCGAGGTGGGGGTCAGTGCCGGTGACGGCCAGCAGGTTGTTCAACTGCCCGAAGGCAATCGACAGCGCGATGCCGGCCGTAAAGCCGACGATAACGGTGCCGGGCATGAACCGCACCAGCCTGCCAAGCTTGAAGTAACTCATCGCGATGAGAAGCACGCCTGCCATAAGGCCTACCATCGGCAAGGCTTCGAAACCGTGCTGCAAAGCTACGCTGCTGAGCAAAGGTACTAGCGCTGCCGTCGGCCCCGTGATGTTGAAGCGAGAGCCGCCGAAGATCGATGCGGCGGCGCCGGCGAAGATCGCCGTGTAGAGACCGGTAACCGGTGGCGCGCCAACCGCAACGGCCAGCGCCATGCCCAGAGGCAGGGCAATAATGCCCACGACGAACCCGGCCAGGGCGTCCTGCCTGAGCGAGCGTTGCGGTGGCGCCGGAGTTGCGAGCGATGCCTGGATCTGGAGCCTCGCCAGTCTAATCAAGAATATGCGAATGTCTGCATA
>CADEER010000103.1:9132-15822 GCA_902826395.1 uncultured bacterium | reverse complement strand
CTGTTCAAGGCGATCGCCAACCCGATCCGCATCCGAATCCTCGAGGAGCTTCGCCTCGGAGGCGGCCTCACCGTGGGTGAAATCCAGCAGCGGGTTGGCGTCGAACCGTCGAACGTCTCGCAGCACCTCGGCCTGATGCGCCGCCATGGCCTCGTTGCCGCGACGCGAGAGGGTACCAGCATCCGATACGAGGTGGCTGCTGCCGAACTGTTCGCCCTGCTCGACGTAGCCCGCGCGATCTTCGAGAAGCAGCACGATGAGCAGGCCCGGGTGCTACGTCAGGCATGATCCTTCGCGCCTTCTACTACTACTTTTCCCTCGCCGTCGTCGGCCTCTTCGGAGTCGGCGTGCTGCTGCTTACGGGGCTCGTCATGGGCTACATGCTCGGCCGCTGGGCTCTGCTGCCGATGGTCGGGCTGGTGGTGCTGCTCGGTGGCGTCGCTCTGCTACGAGACACGCTCGCGGCCGAGCCGGATGCGTAGCGCCGAGAGAACAAACTAGAGCGCCAGATAGCTCTGTAATGCTTTGAAGTCTGGTATTGGCACATGGGTCTCAGCCGAGTGCACGCCGAACAGTGCAGTCGCGAATCCTGACGTTGTCGCTCCATCCAGGTTCACGACGCGGTCGTCGACGAAGAGGCATTCTGTGGTGGGGCAGGGCAGCAACTCTTCGAGGGCCTGATAGATCCCGGGCTCCGGCTTCGCGACTCCTACTTCACCGCTAATGACGGATGCCGCGAAGTAGCCGTCGATGCCGAGAGTCGTTCGGCGCAGCGATGCCCAGCCTGCCAGGTCATTCGAGAGCGAGAAAAGCGGAATCTCTGCCTGGTGAAGCTTCTCCAGAAACTCTCGGGCGCCGGGCGCTTACTCGTACAGTTTCATGAGCCGTGTCTCGATGTCTGTGAAGGGCGGATCGAATCCTAGCGCCTGCCAGAAATGTGCCGGCGGTTCGCCGCGGTAGCCGCGTCGATACGCGCCGATGAGGTCTTGCTCCGGGAGAGCGCAGCCTTCTCGTCGCAAGAAGGGGATGATCAGGTCGCGCAGGTCATCTCCGATTGGATAGACCACGCCCATCATGTCGAGAGCGATTGCCTTGAAGATGGCCACGGAGACTCCTTGCCTTCAGGTCATGGAGACAACAAGAAAGGGCGCCCGTGAGGGCGCCCTTTCGGAGTTTCGAGGAGAACTCGCTACTTTGCGGCGGCGGGTGCCTTCGCATCCTCGGTCTGCCAGTAGGCAAAGCCGAGGCCGGTGACCGTCTTGGCCGCCGGTACGTAGTCGAGAACCGTGGCGGAGGCGCCGACCTCTTCCATGGCGCCGGCAACGGTGATCCAGGCGCGGATTTCACCCGTGCCGCCGATCATCGTGTCGGAGTCGTAGCTGAACATCGCCTGGGTGGCCTTGCCGTTGCCCTCGGCGAACTGCTCGAGGCACCAGAGGTCAAGCGGCTTGTCCAGCCAGCCTGAGCGCTTGCCGCCCGGGTCGTGAGCGAGGCCGCCGGAGCCCATGATGGCGATGCGGCGCGGGTCGTTCTTGCAGACACGGGCGATCGCCTGGCCCAGCTCGTAGCAGCGCTTTGCCGTGAGGCTCGGCGGGTCGTACGTGTTCTCGTAGATGAGAACGGTCGGGACCTGCGTAAGTCGTGATATCCATTACGGAGTGACTGCATTCAGTGCCTTCATTCGATGCTCAGAGCCGCGATTTCGGTCGTCGAATGGTGGGTTTGAGGAATCATCGAAGTGCAGGGACTGCCGGGCGGGTCGAAGCCGATCCAGTACGACCGCAACGGCAACCGGACCCTCAGCCACAACGGTCAGGCGTATGAATACGACGGGAGCGTGTGACGAACACCATCTAGACACTCCGTAATGGATGCCATCGGGGATCGGATCTCCAATGGAGCTGTAATGGCGGGTGTGTGGCGGAAGCTTCCTCCAGATTCATGAATGGTCCGGGTTGGAGCGGCGCGGAGATCGCGCCCGTGTGGTTTCTCGCATTGGACATAGAACGATCGAGGGCGCTCATGGTACGGTCATCGCCATGAATCCAGTGCCTGAACGCGTACCGGAGGGGCGCATCGCGCTGACGTATGCGGAGTACGCCGAGCTGCCCAACGATGGGAGGCGTTATGAGATTCTCGACGGAGAGCTCGCCGTGACTCCAGCACCCGTGCCCAGGCACCAAGCGGTGTCGCGCAACCTCCAGCGCATTCTCGACCGCCATGTTACGGATCATCGGCTCGGACAGCTCTTCAACGCGCCGATTGATGTGATCCTCGCCGATACGACGATCGTGCAGCCCGATCTGCTCTTTCTCGACACGGACCGGGAGCGATTCATCACCGAGCGCGCCATCGAGGGCCCCCCGGCGCTGATCGTCGAGATCCTCTCCCCCAGCTCGGTGCGCCAGGATCGCGTCACCAAGGCCGCGCTCTATGCCCGGTTCGGTGTGCCGCAGTACTGGGTGCTCGACCCGGTCGAGCGAACGTTCGAGGTGTACGAGCTGCTAGGCGAGGTCTACCACCTCGTCGCGACGCACCGTGGCCCGGCGCGGGTGCGGTTTTCGCTGTTTCCGGACCTCGAGATCGATCTGGCAGCCGTCTGGTTCTGACGGCTTCAGGGAGGCAGCGGCGCCACGGCGACACTTGCCCTTCCGCCTCGGCGGAGCACCTGCGGTAGTGTTGCTCCGGTCCGGGGCTCGTGGTAGCTACCCGGGTTCCGCTTTGGGCGGGCAGGAGATCGATATGGCGAGAACGTGCAGTGTCTGTGGCAAGCATGCGAGTGTCGGCAACAATGTCAGCCACGCCAACAACAAGACCCGGCGGCGCTGGCAGCCCAATCTGCAGCGCGTGCGCGCCAACCTGAACGGCACCGTGAAGCGAATCCTCGCCTGCACGCGCTGCATCCGCTCCGGCAAGATCGTCAAAGTCGCGTCGGCCGGATCGACGGCCTCGCGCGCCGCCTGACGGCATGGCCCAGGGCCGCGTCGTCGCCGTTCAGACGGCGGCCGCGCCGGCCGCCATCGGTCCGTACAGCCAGGCGATCCGCTGCGGCGACCTGCTGTTCTGCTCGGGCCAGATCGGCCTCGACCCGCGCACCGGCGACCTGGTGGCGGATGATACGGCGGCGCAAGCGGAGCGCGCCCTCGCCAATCTCGCGGCCGTGCTGAAGGAAGCGGGGGTGGGGTTCGGCGACGTCGTGCGAACCACCATCTACCTCGTCGACCTGGCGGACTTCGCGGTCGTCAACGAGATCTATGGACGCTACGTCGCCTCGCCGTACCCGGCGCGCGCCACCGTCGGCGTCGCCAGCTTGCCGAAGGGGGCGCGCGTCGAGATCGACGCCATCGCGCACTGCGCGGCAGCGTCGCGCTGACCACCGCCGATTCTCTCTCGCGCCGACGCGTCAGCCGCGCGCCGCGGCGAGGATCACGTCGACGCCGCGCTGCGGCGACAGCACGTCGGTGTTGATCACGAGGTCGTAGTGGGTCGGCAGCTCCTCGCCGATGCCGTAGAAGTCCTTCAGGTAGTCGCGGCGCGCCTTGTCGGACTCCTTGATCGCCTTCTCGGCCTCGCGCGGACTGAGCGCGTAAGCAGCGGCGACCCGCTCGACGCGGGTCTCGAGTGACGCCGTGACGAGCACGCGCAAGACGTTGGCGTCGCGGCCGAGAGCCATGGCGGCGGCGTGCGCGAAGATCACCACGTCGCCCTGCGCGGCGGTCTCCTGCACGACCTGGCGAATCAACTGCCGGTAGTGCTCGGTGGTGCGCAGAGTGCCGCCGGCCTCGATGTCGGCGGCGGTGAGCGGCAGGCCGGGGGAGAAGGCCATCATCTCCGGCGCCGGGGCGACGGCGAACGATTCGAGGAGGCGGTCGAGAAACGACTGCCGCCGCTCGGCGTCCTCGATGACCGACACGTCGACCTTCTCGCGCTCCGCCGCCTGCTTGACGATGTCCTCGTCGACATAGCGGAAGCCGAGGCGTTGGGAGACGGCGCGGGCGACGTTCTGACCGCCCGCGGCGAGTGAGCGCGATATGCAGATGACTCTCGCTTTCATGGATCCTCCAAGGCTGCTCGACCGACCGTCGGCTAGTAATCGGCGAGTGGCGGCTGGTGTCAAGCCGACACGGCGAAGCTCGGCTCGTCGAGCCTCGCTCGGAGCAGGCGCTCTTGCCTGCCGTCGGCGGATTGGCGCATCGTGCGGCGGGTGAGCTCGGTGATTCTCGATCGACCGGATCTGGCGCGGCAACTCGACGCGCTGCGCGCCGCGGGCCGCCGTGTCGTTTTCACCAACGGATGCTTTGACATCGTCCATCCCGGACACGTCCGCTATCTGACGGCGGCGAGACAGCTCGGCGACGCGCTCGTCGTCGCGCTCAACACCGACGCGTCGGTGCGGCGTCTCGGCAAGGAGAAGGGGCGGCCGTTCAACAGCGAGCGCGACCGCGCCGAGGTGATTGCGGCTCTGGCCGCGGTCGACTACGTGACGCTGTTCGACGAGGACACGCCGCTCGAGCTCATCCGCGCCTTGCGACCCGACGTTCTGGTGAAAGGGGGCGACTGGCGCGTCGAAGACATCGTCGGCGGCGACGAAGTGCTGGCGCGCGGCGGCGAGGTGCATAGCCTGCAGTTTGCGCCGGGGTATTCCACTACCGAGCTGGTGAATCGGATCCGCGGTACTTGACTGTCGCGTGAACCGTGAACCGTGAACGGTGAACCGAGCACCAGAGACTGCGCCACCGTTCACGGTTCACGGCGCCCTCGGATGCGCCGCGGGACACGCGCGCCGCCCGACGCGGCGGGCGGATTTGTCATGCTTTGCGGCCGGTGTTAAGCGTCGCCGCATGGCGGCGTTGGGCTGGCGATGGTGGTAGAGGCGGCGTCGCGGCTGACTGCGAGTCGCCGCGTCAAGGTTCTGCCCGACGTCATCGCCAACCAGATCGCTGCTGGCGAAGTCGTCGAACGACCGGCCTCGGTGGTCAAGGAGCTGGTCGAGAATTCGCTCGACGCCGGCGCGACGCGCGTTCTGGTCGACCTCGAGCAGGCCGGAACCGCGCTGATCGCCGTCGTCGACGACGGCGAGGGAATGGCGCGCGACGATGCCGTCTGCGCCTTCGCTCGCCATGCCACCAGCAAGCTCGCTGCCGTCGACGACCTGTTGCGCATCTCCACTCTCGGGTTTCGCGGCGAGGCGTTGGCGAGCATCGGCGCGGTTGGCGTGACGACCATGGTGACGCGGCGGCGCGACGATCTCGCCGGCACGCGCGTCGTCGTGCGCGACAGCGAGATCGTCGAGGTCGTCGACACCGGTGCGCCGGCGGGGACCAGGGTGGAGGTAGCGGATCTGTTCGCCAACACTCCGGCGCGGCGCAAGTTCCTGAGAGCACCCGCCACCGAGGTCGGACACGTCAGCGAGCTGCTGACCCGGCTGGCGCTGGCGTGGCCGCAGGTCGCCTTCCGACTCACCCACAACGGTCGCACGCTGCTCGATCACGGAGCGGTCGAAGACCCCGCCGAGCGGGTGAGCCAGGTGTTGCGCACCGAGCGGGCTCGGTCGCTGCTCGCTTTCCGTCACGAGGGTGGCGGCATCGCCGTGCACGGCTGGATCAGCAACACGCAGACGACCTTTCCGAGCCAGCGACAGATCTTCACGTACGTGAATCGGCGCTACGTGCGCGACAAGGTGGTCACGCACGCGCTGCTCGCCGGCTACAGCACGCTGCTCATGCACGGTCGGTATCCGGCGGCGGTGGTGTTCGTCGAGATTCCGTACGACGAGGTCGACGTCAACGTTCATCCCGCCAAGTCGGAGGTACGGTTCCGCCGCTCGGGGGCCGTTCACGACGTGTTGGTCGCGGCCATCCAGAAGCGGCTCTATTCGCAAGATGCGGAGCGGCGCGCCGGCAACGCGGCTCGAGATGCTTCGGCCGGCACCGGGCTCGGCCAGATCCCGCTGCGCGGCGGCGAGCTCGGACGGCTGGCGTTGCAGCCGCGCTATGGGTCGAGCGAAGCGAACAGCGGCACGGCGGCCGATGCAGCGGCGCCGCCGCGTGCGCTCGGTTGGGCGACGCGCGAGTTCGATCCCGCCGTGCAGCCGCGCCCCGGCGACGGGAGCGGCTTCTTCGCCACGCTGCGCGTGCTCGGTCAGGTGTTCAGCGGCTACCTCGTCTGTCAGGGCGATGACCAACTGGTGCTGATCGACCAACACGCGGCGCACGAGCGGGTGATGTTCGAGCGCCTGCGCGACGCGCAGCGGGCGGGCATGGTGCCGCGCCAGCGCCTGCTGGTCGCCGAGGTGGTCGACCTCGGTCCGCGCGAGGCGTCGCTGCTGCGTGAGAACCTCGGCCGCCTCAGCGAGATCGGCTTCGAGGTCGAGCCGCACGCCGGCGACGCCTTCGCCGTGCGCGCCGTACCGGCACTGCTCGGCGATACCGACGCGGCGACCCTGCTGCGCGATCTCGCCGAGGATCTGGTCGAGATCGGGCGCTCCCGCCGTCTGGACGAGGCGAGCGACTCGATCCTGTCGCGCATGGCCTGTCACAGCGCCGTGCGCGTCGGGCAGAACATGGGACCCGATCAGGTGCGGGCTCTGTTGCGCGCCATGGACCACACCGACTTCTCGGGGCACTGCCCGCACGGCCGGCCGTCGTACGTAGCGCTGTCGCGCGGCGACCTCGAGCGCTGGTTCAAGCG
>CADEER010000103.1:0-9032 GCA_902826395.1 uncultured bacterium | reverse complement strand
TGGATCGTCGAGTCGGCGCGGAACCAGGTGAGCTGGCGCTTGGCGAGTTGGCGGCTGGCGGCCGCCATACGCTCGATTGCCTCCTCGAGCCCAAAGCGGCCGTCCAGATGATCGCCGATTTCGCGGTAGCCGATGCTGCGCAGTGCCGCGGCGGTCGGCGGGCAACCGGCGGCGAGGAGGGCGCGCACCTCGTCGACGAGGCCGCGCCGCACCATGTCGCGACAGCGCGCGTCGAGCCTCTCGCGGAGCCGCGGTCGCGGCAGGTCCAAACCGACGACGCGCATCGCCAGCTCATCTCCGCGAAAGGAATGCTCGGCCTGCCAGCGCGAGATCGGGATGCCGGTCAGGCGGTATACCTCGAGGGCGCGGACGATGCGGGTTCGGTCGTTGGTGTGCAGGCGGCGCGCCGCCACGGGATCGACCGCGTCGAGCTCGCAGTGCAGAGCGCCGGGGCGCGCCGTGTCGCGCGCAATCAACTCGGCGCGCAGCGCCGCGTCGCGCGGCGGCCCGGGAAACAGGCCGTAGCGCACGGCCTTGAGATAGAGGCCGGTGCCGCCGACCAGCAGAGCCGTCCGCCCGCGCGCGGCGATCGCCGCGACCTCGGCGCGCGCCAGCGCCGCGTAGCGCGCGCAGTCGAACGCCTCGGCGGGCTCGACGACATCGAACAGATGGTGCGGCGCGCGGGCCCGCAGCTCCGCGCTCGGCTTGGCGCTGCCGATGTCGAGGCCGCGGTAGATCTGGCGCGAATCGCAGTTGACGATCTCGCCGCCGATCAACTCGGCGACGCCGACCGCCAGCTCGGATTTGCCGCTGCCGGTCGGGCCGACGATGGCGATGACGGACGCGCCGGTCATGCGTTTCCGACTACCATCGGCTCTGCGTCGCGGCTACCGCGGTCCTCCCACGCCTCCAGGTCCGCTGCGGGCGTTGCAATCCGCTACCCCTTGCGGTAGCTCACGAGACCCGCTGGAAGCCGCCGCTGACAACACGGTGCGCCGGTGGACTCCCGATAAACGTGCCGAAAAAGGCATCCATAGATACGCTGCGCGACCGCATCGACAAGATCGATCGGCAGCTCACCGACCTGCTCAACCGGCGTGCCCGATTGGCCATGGAGATTGGCGAGCACAAGGCGCGCAGTGGCCGCAAGGTGTACGCCCCCGAGCGCGAGAAGCTGGTCTTCCAGCGCCTGCACCAGGCAAACCGCGGGCCGCTGACCAACGACCATCTGCAGGCGATCTTCCGGGAGGTGATCTCGAGTTGCCTGTCGCTCGAGAAGCCGCTGCGCGTCGCCTTCCTCGGCCCGGCGGGGACCTACTCGCAAGAGGCGGCGATGGTGCAGTTCGGCTCCGGAGCCGACCTGGTGCCGGCCGGATCGATCGATGCCATCTTCGACGAAGTCGAGCGCGGCCGTGCCGACTATGGCGTCGTGCCGGTCGAAAACTCGACCGAGGGGGTCGTGGCCCAGACCCTCGATCGGTTCATTCCCTCGCCGCTCGGCATCAAGGCCGAGGTGCTGCTGCGCGTCGATCACTGTCTGCTCACCGTCCCCGGCGAGCCGCGCGAGTTACGGCGCATCGTGTCGCATCCGCAGTCCCTGGCGCAGTGCCGCGACTGGCTGTCGCGTTCGCATCCCGGCGTACCGCTCGAAGAAGTAGCGAGCAACGCCGAAGCGGCGCGGTTGGCGGCCGCCGATCCGACGACGGCGGCGATCGCCGGGCGACAGGCTGCCGAGCGCTACAAACTCGAGGTGATGGCGGAGAACATCCAGGACCTTCCCAACAACGTCACCCGCTTTCTGGTGGTCAGCGCCGACGGTCCGAGCCCGCGCACCGGCGACGACAAGACGTCGGTCCTATTCGCCGTGCCGCACGCCGCCGGGGCGTTGTTCAAGGTGCTGGAGGCGTTTGCCGTCGAGCGCATCAACCTGAGCACGATCGAATCGCGGCCGCTGCGCGGCCGCGCCTGGGAGTACGTCTTCTTTCTCGACCTGGTCGGACACGTCGATGAGAAGCGCATGGGGCGTGCACTGGCAGCGCTCGAGCGCCGCACCCTGTTCACCAAGGTGCTCGGCTCCTACCCGGCGTGGCAGTGGCCGTCGGCGGCGGGCGGACGGGCCGGCCGCGGCAGGGCGGTCGACGGCAACAAGGCGGCGCTGCGCCTGGCCGGGGGGCGACGTTGAAGCTGCCGACGAAACCCTGGATTCGCGAGCTGCAGCCGTATCCGCCCGGCAAGCCGATCGAAGAGGTCGAGCGCGAGTACGGGGTCAGCGGTTCGATCAAGCTGGCGTCGAACGAGAACGTGCTCGGCCCGTCGCCGCGCGCCGTCGCGGCGTTGCGCGAGAGCGCTGCCGACGTCCATCTCTACCCGGACGGCGGCGCCTACTATCTGCGCCGCGCGCTCGGCGAAAAGCTCGACGTGCCGCCCGATTGGCTGCTCTTCGGCAACGGATCGAACGAGTTGATCGACCTGGCGGCGCGCGCTTTCGCGCACCAGGGCGACGACGCGGTGGTGGCCGAACACGCCTTCGTCATCTACGCGATGGCGATGCAGGCGCAGGGCGCGGCGGCGACCGTAGTGCCGGCGCGCGCCTACGCCCACGACCTCGAGGCAATGGCGGCTGCCGTGTCGGAGCGCACGCGCATCGTGTTTCTCGCCAACCCCAATAATCCGACCGGCACGATGTTCGGCGAGGACGAGTGGCGGCGTTTCCTCGCCGCGGTGCCGCGCGACGTCGTCATCGTGCTCGACGAAGCCTACGCCGAGTACGTCGATGACCCGCGCTACCCGGACTCGCTGCGCACGCTGCGCGAGGTCGACGATCGGCCCCTGCTGGTGCTGCGTACTTTCTCGAAGATCTACGGCCTCGCAGGACTGCGCATCGGCTATGCGATCGGCCGGCCGGAGGTGCTCGATCCGCTGAACCGGCTGCGCGCGCCGTTCAATGTCAACCTGCCGGCGCAGCGCGCGGCCCTGGCGGCGCTCGGCGATGACGAGCACATCGAGCGGACGCGGGCGATGAACCGCGACGGCATGCGCCAGCTCAACGCCGGGTTGAACCGACTCGGTCTCGAGGTGGTGCCGAGCAGTGCGAACTTCGTGCTCGTGCGCGTCGGCCGCCGCGACGGCGACGTGGCGCGGATCTACGAGGCGCTGCTGCGGCGCGGCGTGATCGTCAGGCCGGTCGGCATCTACCAACTGCCGCATCACATCCGGGTGACGATCGGCACCGAGCGCGACAACGAACGTTTCTTGAACTCGCTGGCCGAGGTGCTCGCGGCGGACGAAGGTGAAGATGTCGCTGCGCTTTGAACGAGTCGCGGTGATCGGCGTCGGGCTGATCGGTGGGTCGCTCGCCCTCGCGGGCCGTCGCGCGGGTTTGTTCGGCGAGGTGGTCGGCGTCGGGCGCAATGCGGCCAACCTCGAGGACGCGCGCGACCGCGGCATCGCCGATCGCACCACATCGGACCTCGCCGAAATGGGCCCGGTCGACCTCGCCGTCATCGCCGTACCGGTGCGCACCACCGCTGCGATCGCCCGCGACCTGGCGGCGCACCTGCAGCCGGGCACGCTGGTGACGGACGTCGGCAGCGTGAAGCAGTGGGTGGTCGACGCAGCCGTCGCCGAGTTGCCTGCCGGCTGCCCGTTCGTCGGCGCGCATCCGATCGCCGGCAGCGAGCAGACCGGGGCGCGGGCGGCGCGCGCGAATCTGTTCGAGGATTCGGTTTGCGTAGTCACCCCGGTGGATTCGACGCCGCCGGCGGCGCGCGACGCCATCGTCGAGCTGTGGCAGCGGGTCGGCGCGCGAGTGCGCGAGATGACGCCGGCCGAACACGATCGGGCGCTGGCGTGGACCAGTCACCTCGGCCACGTGCTGTCGTATGCCCTGGCGCGCTCTCTCGGCGCGGCCGCGGGCGAACGACGCGACGAGCGCGACCCGGGCGACGTGCTGGCACTCAGCGGTCCGAGCCTGCGCGAGCTCACTCGTCTCGCCGGCGGCAGTGGACCGATGTGGCGCGACATCTTTCTCACGAATGACCGCGCCTTGCTGGCGACGATCGATTCGTTCGCGGCCGCACTCGACGAGCTGCGCAGCGCGATCGATCGCGGCGACGCCGCGGCGATCGACACATTCCTCGACCTCGGCCTCGCGACCCGGCGCCGCATCGAGGATCCGTCGTGAGCGCCGAGCGGCCGATCCAGCCGCTCGTTGCACCGCCCGACGCGGTGGTGCGGGTGCCCGGCTCGAAGTCGATCACCAATCGAGCCCTGCTGCTGGCGGCGCTCGCGGAGGGCGAGTCGACGCTGACCGGAGCGCTGTTCAGCGACGACACCCGCTACATGGCCGCGGCGCTCAACGAGATCGGCTTGCCGGTGGTTGCGGAAGACAGCGGCCGCGTGCTGCGGGTTACCGGCGGCGGAGGCAGTTGGCCGGTGTCGCGCGCCGATCTCTTCGTCGGCAATGCAGGAACCGCGATGCGGTTTCTGATCGCGGCGCTATGCCTGGGGGACGGTCGCTACCGCATCGACGGCAGCGCGCGCATGCGCGAGCGGCCGATCGGGCCTCTGGTCGAGGCGTTGAATCGCCTCGGTGCCGATGTGCGCTGTGAGCTCGACAGCGGGACGCCGCCGGTGGTGATCGCGGCGCGCGGTCTGCGCGGCGGCCGCACCGAGATCGATGCTTCGCACAGCAGCCAGTTTCTGTCGGCGCTTCTGCATGTCGCACCTTATGCCGCTTCCGACGTGGAGATCGCCGTCGGCGATGATCTCATCGCCCGCCCGTACGTGGCGATGACGCTGCGGGTGATGGAGCAGTTCGGCGTCGCCGTCGAGCGCGACGACCTGCGCAGCTTCCGCGTCACGGCCGGTCAGCGGTACCACGGCCGCGATTATTCCATCGAGCCGGACGCCTCGGGCGCCCATTACTTTTGGGCGGCCGCGGCGCTGAGTGGCGGCCGAGTGCGCGTCGAGGGCATCGGCACCGATTCGATGCAGGGCGATGTCGCCTTCGTCGATGTGCTCGAGCGCATGGGCGCCGAAGTGCGGCGCGGCGCCGATTTCGTCGAAGTGCGCGGGCGCGGCGCGCTGTCCGGCGTCGACGTCGACATGAACGCCATCTCCGACACGGCGCCGACCCTGGCGGTGCTCGGCGCTTTCGCGACGTCGCCGGTGTCGATCCGCAACGTCCGCCATCTGCGCTGGCAAGAGAGCGACCGCCTGCACGCGGTCGCCACCGAGCTCCATCGTCTCGGCGTCGAAGTCGAGGAGCGCGACGACGGCATCACCGTTCACCCGGCGCGTCCGAGACCCAGCGCACCGGTGCACACGTACGACGACCACCGCATCGCGATGAGCTTTGCGCTAGCCGGCCTGGTGGTGGACGGTGTGCGCATCGGCGATCCCGGCTGTGTGGCGAAGACGTTCCCCGACTATTTCGAGCGCCTCGAGGGTCTGCGCGGGTGAGCGTCGACGTCTCCGAAAAGCTGCGAGTGATCGCGATCGACGGTCCGGCCGGCGCGGGTAAGAGCACCGTCAGCCGCCGCGTCGCCACGCATCTCGGCTTTCAGTACGTCGACACCGGCGCGATGTACCGCGTCGTCGGCCTGGTCGCGCATCGCACCGGCGTTTCGTTCGACGACGCCGCTGCGCTCGGTGTGCTGTGCGACGAGCTCGACCTGCGCTTCGAAGAGCACGAAGACGGCCTGCACACGATTGCCAACGGCAGCGATTTGTCGCGCGACATCCGCTCCGCGGCGGCGGGCGACCTCGCCTCTCGCGTGTCGGTCGTGCCGATCGTGCGCGAGCGACTGGTGGCGCTACAGCGCGCCATGGGTGAAGCGCGGCCGACCGTCATGGAAGGGCGCGACATCGGTACCGTTGTGTTTCCAGACGCGCCGCTGAAGGTGTTCTTGGGCGCTTCGGTGGGAGAGCGGGCCCGCCGCCGCTGCGCCGACCTCGATGCTCGCGGCGAGTCCGCCGATGCCGACGAGGTAGCGCGGCAGATTGCCGAGCGCGACCAACGCGACAGCAGCCGCGCCCACTCGCCGTTGCGCCCGGCGGTCGATGCTTTGACGGTTGACACGACCGATCAATCGATCGAAGGCGTCGTCGAACACATTCTCACATTGGCCCGCCAGCGCGGTGTCGGCTGACGACGTCGTGATCACGTCAGTGCGGGTCCCTTGAATCTCAAGCCTTACGGCGATAAACCACTCCAAATCTCGTTCCCCAGGGGGTACCTCCAAAATGAATTCTGAGCCCAAGATGTCCGCCAGCAGCGGCGGCGACGACGAGTTCCGTCGACTTTTCGAAGAAAGTCTGCGGAGCGTCAGGCCGGGCGAAGTCGTCAAGGGCCGGGTCGTGGAGATCTCCAGGGATCAAGTCACCGTCGACATCGGTTACAAGTCCGAAGGGCAGATTTCGATTCGAGAGTTTTCGGATCGCGGCGGCACTGTGCTGGTGGATGTCGGCGACGAAGTCGACGTGTACTTCGAGTCCGACGACGGCGAGACCGGTGGCATCGTCTTGTCGCGGTCGAAGGCCGAGCAGGCGAAGGTCTGGAGCGAGATCGAGAAGGCCTATCAGAACGAAGGCATCATCGAAGGCGTCATCGTCGGCAAGGTGAAAGGCGGCCTCAAGGTGGACGTCGGCGTGCCGGCGTTTCTGCCCGGATCGCACGCCGACATCCGACCGGCGCGCAACCTCGATCGCTTCCTCAATCAGAGGGGCGAGTTCTCGGTGCTGAAGTTCAACCGGGCGCGCGGCAACGTCGTCGTCTCGCGCCGCCAGGTGATGGAGAAGGAGCGCGCTCAGCTCAAGCAGGAGACCCTGAAGGTTCTCGAAGAGGGCATCATCCTCGAGGGCGTGGTGAAGAACATCACCGACTACGGCGCGTTCGTCGATCTCGGCGGCATCGACGGGTTGCTGCACGTCACCGACATGTCCTGGGGTCGCGTCAACAAGCCGTCGGACATCGTCGGCGTCGGCGACAAGTGCCGCGTCGTGGTGCTCAAGTACGATCCGGATCGCGGCCGTGTGTCGCTCGGCATGAAGCAGATCATGCCCGACCCGTGGGCCAGCGTCGCCGAGCGATACCCGGTCGGTTCGCGCATTTCGGGCAAGGTCGTGAGCCTCGCCGACTACGGCGCGTTCGTCGAGCTCGAGCCGGGGATCGAAGGGCTCGTGCACGTTTCCGAGATGTCTTGGACGAAGCGGGTGACGCATCCTTCCAAGGTCGTCGAAGTCGGCAACGAGGTCGGTGTGGTGGTCCTCGACGTCGACACCGCCAACCGGCGCATCTCGCTCGGCCTGAAGCAGGCGGAGCCCAACCCGTGGGAGCTGGTGCGGGTCAATCACCCGATCGGCAGCCGCATCAAGGGCGTGGTGAAGAACATCACCGACTTCGGTGTCTTCATCGGCATCGACGACGGCATCGACGGGCTGGTTCACATCTCGGACCTGCACTGGACGAAGAAGGTTCGCCATCCCTCCGACATCCTGCAGAAGGGCGACGAGGTCGAGGCGGTGGTGCTCGGCATCGACGTCGACAACGAGCGGGTGTCGCTCGGTGTCAAGCAGCTCGCCGACGATCCGTGGAGCGGCATCGAGGCGCGTTACCCGGTCGGCCAGCGGGTGACGGGAACGATCACCAGCGTCACCGACTTCGGTGTCTTCGTCGAGATCGAAGAGGGAATCGAAGGGTTGATCCACGTGTCGCAGCTCAGCACCGAGCGCATCGATCGCCCGCAGGAGGAGTTCCACCCCGGCGACAAGATCGAGGCCGAGGTGACTTCGATCGACACCAAGGATCGCAAGATCGCCCTCAGCGTCAAAGCGCTGCGCAAGTCCGAGGAGCGCGACGAGATCAATTCCTATCTCGAGAAGGAGCGCGAGGGCGGTCGATTCTCGTTCGAAGACATCCTGAAGTCCGATCTGCGCCTCGATCGCGACGAGCCGACGCGTGCGTCCGGCCAGCCGAGAACGTCGGATGTTGATGACGGATCGTCAAACTGACGACGACGACGCGAATTCCGTCACCAAGCGCGACCTGATCGACGAGCTGGTCGCGCGCTACCCGCGCTTCTCGCGACGGGATGCCGAGGTGATGGTCAACGAAGTCTTCGAGGGCCTCGCCGAGTCGTTGCGGCGCGGCGAGCGCATCGAGATCCGCGGCTTTGGCAGCTTCGTCGTGCGCCATCGCCAGGCGCGCACCGGGCGCAATCCCCGCACCGGCCGCCGCGTCGAGGTCGAGGCAAAGCGGGTTCCGTTCTTCAAGGTAGGCAAGGAGCTGCGCGAGCGCGTCGATCTCGACGCCGACGAGGACTGAGCCGCAGCGCCCATGGATGTTCTCTGGGCGCCGTGGCGGATGGTCCACATCGGCGGGCCGAAGTTCGAGGGCTGCATCTTCTGTGAGCATCCGCTCGCTCCTGCGCCGCGCGAGGCGCTGGTGCTGGCAGCCGTCGAGCACGGCAGCGTCATGCTCAACAAATTCCCCTACGCCAACGGCCACGTGATGGTGTCGCCGCGCCGACACGTCGCCGATTTCGCGGCCCTCACCGCCGCAGAGTACGCCGGCCTCGGCGAGCTATTGCGCACCGCCGTCGAAGTGGTGGGCTCTGAGTTCAGGCCCGAGGGGTTGAACGTCGGCATGAACCTCGGCAGCGCCGCCGGCGCCGGCATCGCCGACCACATGCATTGGCACGTCGTACCGCGCTGGGTGGGCGATACGAACTTCATGCCGCTGATCGGTGAGGTGCGGGTCATGCCCGAGCACCTCGAGGCGGTGTACGACCGCCTGCGGCCGAGGTTCGACGCACTCGGCTGACGCCGTCGCAGCGGCCTGACGGACGGCGCTCGAGCACCCTCCGGGCGCTCGAGCTATGCCCTTGGAGACTGTCGGAAAACGAAGATTCGTGCCCGTACACGTACTCGTACCCGTACTCGTACACGGAGTTTCCTGCAGAATTCGGGCATTGATCGTGTACGAGTACGTGTACGGGAGAAAATCGACAGTCTCCTTGGAAGCGGTGGCG
>CADEER010000102.1:15523-18609 GCA_902826395.1 uncultured bacterium | reverse complement strand
TAGCGCATGTGCCACAAGGCTTTCGCGAACTCTACGACGACGAACCCTCTCCTTTAATCCTCTCCCGCGAGTCATGCGGGAGAGGTGTTTCGTGCGGGCTTCGCCCGTCATTTGGAGAAAATCGACAGTCTCGCAACGAGGGGGACTGCCGGTCTGTTTCCCCTCCTTGCCAAGGAGGGGGTCGGGGGGAGATGCGCGGCGATGAAGCGCCTGCGGGTTCTCTTCGCGATCTCCGCGCTGGTGCTGCTGGCACCGATCGGGCTGCTGGTTCAGCGCTCGCTCGACAGTCTCGCCGTCGAGGAGCGCATGCAGCAGCTCGTCGTCGCCGAGCGCATCTTCGACGAGATGGAGCGCGGCCTTTCCGTTCTGCTGGCGGACGAGGAGGCGCAGCCCGTCGAAAACTACGACACGGGTGGGGTCGATCAGCACGAACCCTTCATCGTCAGCCGCTTCCTGCTCGATGCGCGCGAATCGGCGTCGGATGGCGACGCTTCCGCGTCGCTCCCCGATGCCGCCGGCGGCGCGGTCGACGAGCGACGCGCTGCCGCACCACCAGTCGGCGATCGCGCGGCGACGGCGGGCAAGGAGACCCGTGAGAACGAACGGATGCCGGCCTTTCGCGACCCACCGGCGCGACGGGAATTGGCGCGGCAAGCCCCCGGCACCACGATCCCGCTCGACGGTGGGGCGCCGGTGCTCGGCGGCGAGCGCAAGGATGCCGGCGCCAAGGCGAAGTCCGATGTCTCGGAGTACGACGTGCTGCGGTCGCTGAACAAGGCGGCTCTCGAGCGCAGCGATGATCGCGTTGCTCGGGTGGGTCGGTTGGCCGAAGGCGCCGACCGGGCCGCAGCGCGGGCGCCGGCGGCGGCTCCGGAAGTTCTGGATCTGCGTCCCGGTGCCTTCGGGCCCGCTCGCATGAGCGGCCGAGCGGTGGGCTCCGATCGATTCATGCTGTACCGCACCGTCGCGCGCGACGGCTCCATCTACCAGCAAGGCGTGGTTTACGATGTCGCCGCCCTCGGTGCGTGGCTGCGCGACCGTTCGATCGGCGGCATCGGCCTCGGCGATCGGGCCGTGCTCGAATTCTACGCCGGCGGTGCCCCCGGCCCCGCCGCCACCGCGGAGGGCAGTTCGTTCCGCCATCGCTTCGCCTCGCCGTTCGACGACCTGTCGGCCGCGCTGACACTGCGCCCACTGAGCTCGGGCGATAGCGGCCTCTACGTGCGAGCTCTCTCGCTCGGACTGATCGCCGCGACGCTGCTCGGCCTGGCACTGCTCTACTGGAGCGTCGCGCAGACCGTTCGCTTCGCCGAGCGGCGCAGCAACTTCGCCGCCGCGGTCTCGCACGAGCTCAAGACACCGCTGACGGCGATCCGCATGTACGGCGAGATGCTGCGCGACGGCGTCGTCCCGTCCGACGCGAAGCGCGACGAGTACTACCGCCACATCACCAGCGAGTCGGAACGGCTCAGCCGCTTGATCAACAACGTGCTCGAGTTCGCCAAGCTCGAGAAGGGGAACCGCGACATGCGCCCGCTGCGCGCCGGGGTCGCGACACCGCTGCACGAGGTGGCCGAAGCGATGCGGCCGCACGCGAGCGAGCGTGGCTTCGAGCTGGCCGTAGACGCGGCCTCGGATCTGCCGCCGGTGCGCTACGAGGCGGACGCCTTCGCGCAGGTTCTCTGGAATTTGATCGACAACGCCATCAAATACGCGCGCGGCGCCGCCGACCGTCGCATCGAAATCGGCGCCCGGCGCGAAGGCGCGACCGTGCGCGTCTCCGTACGCGACCACGGCCCGGGCGTCGACCCGCGACATCTGCGCGACATCTTCGCGCCGTACTATCGCGCAGAGAACGAGCTCACCCGCACGGCGACGGGAGCCGGCCTTGGCCTGGCGCTGGTCGACGCTCTCGTCACCCGCATGGGCGCCAGCGTCCGCGGCCGCAACCACCCGGATGGAGGCTTCGTCGTCGAGATCAGCTTCCCGATCGCCGACTGAGGGCGGCGGCGAGCGGCCTCATAGCACCTTGGAATAGAACAGCGCGCCGCCCGCCGCCGCCTCGTAGTGCGCCTGATGGAATCCCGCGGCCTCATACACGCTGCGGGCACGCCGGTTGTTCTCCTGCACTTCGAGGGTCACCTTGCAGCAGTCGAGCTGGCGCGCCTTGCGACACACGGCGTCCAGCAGCAGGCGACCAACACCCGCACCGCGCTGCGCCGGCACCACCGCGAGATCGTGGATGTTGATCAATCGACGAGCCGCGAAGGTCGAAAACCCGACGAAGCAAGTGGCGATGCCCACCGGCTGCCCGTCGCGATAGGCGAGGAAGATCAGCGTCGTCGGATGCTCCCGCAATCCGGCGATCAATCGGCCCAGCGTCTCGTCCGGCAGCGGGCCGCCGTTGCCCATCGGATCCAACGCATAGGCCATCGTCAGCTCGACCACCGCCTGTTGATGGTCGTGTCTGGTGAGATCGGCCTCGACGAGCTCGATGCGATCGGCAGTCATCTACGTCGATCTCCCATCATCTCAGATCCGCCAAACAAGCCGCAGCGATCAATGCTGCGGCGTGCAGGCGAAGCACGGCGGTGTCTGCCCCGCCGCGCAGGCCGTTTCGATGCACACGCCGAGCGGGCCGTCCGGCAACTGACAACGGCTACCGATCTGCCGACAGGTGGCATCCACCGCCGGTGCCGTCATCTCGGACGGATCGCAGCCGGCAATTGCGAGCAGCACCGACATCACCAGGCAGGTACGCCACATCGTGCTCAGGCCTTCTTCAGATAGTCGCGCAGCGCGACCGCGTTGTTGAGCTCGCATTCACGCGACGAGAAGAGAAACGTCGTTCGCTTCTTCCCCATCGCGGCGCGCAGCACGTCGACCGCATCGCGGTTGGCGTCGAGCTCGGCGAAGTAACGTTTGCGAAACTCCGTCCACTTGCTCGGCTCGTGGCCGTACCATTTGCGCAGCTCGTTCGACGGTGCGACGTCCTTGATCCAATGGTCGATCTGTCCCTTGTCCTTGCTGATGCCGCGCGGCCACAAGCGGTCGACGAGAATACGCACACCGTCGCCGTCGGCGGG
>CADEER010000102.1:12335-15423 GCA_902826395.1 uncultured bacterium | reverse complement strand
AGCGAGCCAATCGAGGCGGTCCTGTTCGACTACGGCGGCGTCTTCACGATCTCCCCGTTCGGCGCCGCGGTGGCGCTGTCCGAGAAGCTCGGAATGCCGACCGAGGTCATGCTCGAGATCATCTTCGGGCCGTACGACCAGGACACCGATCACCCCTGGCATCGCTTGGAGCGCGGCGAGATGAAGATTCAGGAAGCGCGCGATGCGATCCTGCTGCTCGGCCGCGACCGCGGATCGGAGATCGACCTGTACGAGTTCTTCGGCGGCCTCTCCGCGATCGCCAACGGCGTCGTGCAGCCGATGGTCGACTGCGCGCGCCGCCTCAAGAACGAGGGCTACCGCACCGCGATCGTCACCAACAATGTCGCCGAGTTCTCCGAGTTCTGGCGCCGGTCGCTGCCGCTCGACGAGTTGTTCGACGTCGTCGTCGACTCCAGCCAGGTCGGCATGCGCAAGCCCAATCCGAAGATCTTCACCCACACTCTCGAGTCGCTCGGCGACGTTGCGCCGCGGCGCGCCGCCTTCCTCGACGACTTCCACGGAAACGTCGCCGCGGCCAGCGCGCTCGGCCTGCACGGGATCCTGGTCGAAGCCGATCAGACCGGCGCCATCGCCGAGCTCGAGCGATTGCTCGGCGGCTGATCCATCGCCGCGAGGATGCGCCGACTCGGGCTTCGCCTGGGTGCCGTACTGTTCGGCCTCTTCGCTGCCGCGCTGCTGGTCGAGCTGGCGCTGCGCATGGGAGCGGCGCGCGACATCGTCGAGATCCGGCTGCCAGCCGATCACTTCGAGAATCCAGGCATCCGTGGCATTCCCCACTTGCTGCGCCGCGACGCCCGCGGCTGGACCAACAACGTCGGCCTGCGCAACTCCCGCGACGTGCAAGCAGCCAAGCCGCCGGGCACCTTCCGAGTTCTATTCGTCGGCGACAGCGTGACCGCACTGCTCGCAGGCGCTGTTTCGGCGGACGACCTCTACCCCAGCGTGCTCGAGAAGATTCTCTCGACTCGCTTCGACCGTCCTATCGAAGTGCTCAATCTTTCCTCGCCGGGCTTGTCGATGGAGCAGGAGCTGGCTCTCCTGCAGGCGCGCGGACTGCCACTCCAACCCGACCTGGTGCTTCTCGCCTACGCCAAGAACGATCCGGTGCCCACTGACGTCGACACCGCTCAAAACCTCGATCTGTCTCGGTTCTACAGCGTCCGACTGCTGCAGCTTTGGTTCTACCGGCGCCAATCACAGCAGGACCCCTCGGAATGGTATCGGCCGGGTTCCGCAACATTCCGGCGTTTGGATCGCACGTTTGCCGAGCTGAGCCGACTGTCCGCCGATTGGCCGGTGGCAGTCGTCCCGCTACCGGTCAAGAGCGCTGCGGCGCCTGACCAGTTGCACCTGCGCGCGGTGGCCCAGCTCTGCGCGGATCACGGGTTGCGCTGCCTGGACATCTTCCCCGAGCTCTCCCCGTATCTGCTCGATGTGGCTCGCAGCTCGACGGACCCTCTGCACTTCGACGCCGACGGTCATCGCGCCATCGCGGAAGCGCTGGCTGACAAAGTCGAGGAGCTGATTGTGTCGATGCTCGCATCACAACCATACCCCGGCGCCGGCGCGCGTCCTCGCGTTGCAGGCGGACACTGAGATGACCACACACCCTCGAAGCGCGCCGTCGGCCCGCCGCCGTGCCATCGGCTGGATCCTGATCGCCGGCGTTTGGCTCGCCGCACTGGCGGCCTTCGAGCTGTTGGCGCGGACGTATGGCGGCTTCGTCCTCGTCGACGGCAGGCCTGCCTCGCTGGAAAGGCACGACGAGTTCGGCGAGCTGACGGTCGAAACGATCGGAGGTGTCGCCGTATGGAAGCGACCTCATCCCGACCGTCCGCTGCCACGACCCGTGAAGGAAGGCTTCCGGATCGTCGCTCTCGGCGATTCCATTTTGCTCCCGGCTCTGCTCGCCGATCGCGATGGTGCCGTGCGGCTGCTCGAGGGCGAGCTCAACGCCCGCCTCGATGCCGGCCCGTACGAGGTCGTCAACGTTTCGGAAGGTGGTTGGAACACCAAGCAGCAGGAACAAGTTCTGCTCCACGAAGGCCTGTCCCTGAAGCCGGATTTGGTAATAGTCGGCCTGAGTCCGAACGACCACCAGCAATTCGCCTACCGCGACGGCCAGCTTCTCGAAGTCGAATTTTTGCGCGCGCTCGATCGCCGGCGGGGATGGTGGACGCGTCTCGTCAGCGAGCGCTCGTATCTCTACAACTTCCTCTGGCTGCGGTGGCGGGGGCTTCGCCACGCCCCCCAGACCTCGGAAGACCTGGAGTGGTCGACCATCATCGAGCCGCTGGGCCGGATCAAGGCGAGCGTCGATAGCAACGATGCATCGCTGGCGATCATCTGTATGCCGCTGCTGGTGGGCGATCGATTCGAGCCTGGCACGGGCGGCTGCGAGTTCGAACATGTCGTCGCGTGGGCGGCGCAAAAGGGCGTCCCCCTCTTCGATCCGGCAACTGCATACTCCGCCCACCCCACTGCCGACCTTCGCCTGGACAACATCCACCTTTCTCCGTTGGGCCACCGCGTACTCGCCGACGCCGTCTTCGGTTGGCTGGTCGAGCATCGCTTGGTGCCCTATCGCACCGTTCGAGAGAAAGAAGCGGCGCGTCCAGCCGCCCAGCCTTGACCGTGCGCCAAAGACAGCAATAAGCGTGAAGGCCAACGCAACGAGGAGAATGCGATGATCGCACCCGTGCTCGCTCTGATCGGCTGGACGTTCGTGATGTGGTTCTGGATGTACGCCACGCGCATCCCGGCCATGCAGCGCGAGAAGGTCGACATGGCCGAGCTGTCGCGCACCGGCAAGAAGCTCGAGCTGGCGCCCGAGGTCAGTCGCGTCGCCGACAACTACAACCACCTGCACGAACAACCGACCATCTTCTACGCTCTGGCGCTCGCGGCCCAGATCGGCGGCGCCGCGGATTCGCTGAACGTCACCCTCGCCTGGGCCTACGTCGTCTGCCGCGTCCTGCACTCGCTGATCCAGGCGACGAAGAACGTCATCCCGGTCCGCTTCGCGGTGTTCGCGATCGGCTCGATC